>NZ_JAUORW010000001.1:0-421964 GCF_030548245.1 Psychrosphaera sp. 1_MG-2023 | reverse complement strand
CGACGACCTTCGGGTTATGAGCCCGACGAGCTACCAGACTGCTCCATCCCGCGTCCGAATGCTTCTCCTAAGAGAAGGTGCCTACAATATTTTAATTCGACTGTAACGAATTTCCCAGAACCAATAAATTGGTTGCGGGAGCCACTCTCTATAAACAAAGAATGAACCGACGACCTTCGGGTTATGAGCCCGACGAGCTACCAGACTGCTCCATCCCGCGTCCGAATGCTTCTCCTAAGAGAAGAGAGTCAACAACATTTTAATTCAGTTGATAAGAATTCAGGCTTCCATTTTTCCTTAAAAAGGAAAATGGTTGCGGGAGCCGGATTTGAACCGACGACCTTCGGGTTATGAGCCCGACGAGCTACCAGACTGCTCCATCCCGCGCCTGGGTTTCCGTTGTTTCGACTAGTGTCTCTCAACGAGATGCGTATAATAGCGATCTAAATTTAAATTGCAACGATTAATTTAAAAAACTGTAATAAATAGGTCTTTTGAATAAATTTGCTATAATGACGCCAATTTCCCAAAGGTTTAAAAATTATGCCCAATTTCATTGCACTAACATCCGCTGGTATAGAATTACTTCTTGCCGAAGAGCTTGTTGAACTCGGTGCTACCGACGTAGCCCCTAAAGTACAATCTGTTCATTTTTCCTGCAGCTTTGAAACTGCCCAAAAAATATGTCTTTGGACACGTCTTGCAACACGTATATTACGTCATGTTGTTCAGGTCTCAGGAAGCAGCAAAGAAAAAATTTACGACGGGGTTTTAGGCTTTGATTGGCATCCTTTCTTTACTAAAACAAAGGTTTTCGCCGTCGAGTTTGTTGGAACCGATAAAAGTATAAGAAATAGCCAATTTGGTGGGCAAATAGTCAAAGATGCAATCGTCGATAACATCCGAGAAGAAACCGGCAAAAGACCAGACGTAGATAAGCAGTCTCCAGATCTTATTATTCAAGCGAGATTGTTTAAAGGGCAGTGTAATGTCTATGTTGATTTCTCAGGCCCATCACTCCACCAACGAGGTTACCGTAAAGCGCAGGGCGCTGCGCCGTTAAAAGAACATTTAGCTGCGGGTATTATTAGACGCAGTGGTTGGGATGGTAAATCCAGTTTTGTCGATTTGTTTTGTGGTTCCGGTACTTTGTTAATAGAAGCGGCCATGATTAACAAAAATCGCGCGCCAGGTTTAACTCGCAGGCAGTTTTCATTTGTTAAGCATCCTGAATTTCTGGTTCATAAGTATGAAGCGATTCGTGATGAAGCCATTGCTCAAGAAAAGCCAATTAGTGCCGACATTATCGGATTTGAAATTGTAGGTTACGTTTTGGATATCGCTAGAGAAAATATCGCAATGGCAGGATTAGAAGGTGATATTAAACTGGCGCAACAAGACGCAGTAAAAGCGACTGTAGGTAAAGACGTCACTCCGGGCTGGATTGTATCAAACCCTCCGTATGGAGAACGTATTGGCGACTCTATTACATTACTCACGTTGTTTAAGAAGCTTGGCTTTAATTTAAAATCAAATTACGTGAATTGGAATATGTCGTTGTTGTGTACTGAAAATACACTTTTAAAGTTACTTAAACTTCAAAAAGACAAAGAATATAAGTTTAAAAACGGTGCGATAGACATACTGTTGGTTAAATATCAATTGACCGAACAACAATGTGAAATGGGTAACGTTACGTCCAATGGCTATTTTTTGAGTAAAGATGGTCAGGCATTTTCAGGTCGAATCGACAAAAACTTAAAGCGTCTTAGTAAGTGGATCAAAAAAGAAAACATTAGCTGCTATCGGATCTACGATGCCGATATTCCAGAATATAATGTTGCAGTTGATTATTACGACGGCCGCATTGTGGTATACGAATACCAAGCGCCAAAAACGGTAAATGCTAATTTAGCAGAACAGCGCCTTCTTGATGTTTTAAGTATTTTACAAGAGAAGTTTGACCTTACTAGCGATAAGTTTTCGTTAAAAGTACGTAAGTCTCAAAAAGGTAAAGAACAATACCAAAAAGAAGCTGAACGTCAGCAACGTTTTATTGTTGAAGAGAATGGCGCAAAATTATACGTCAATATTCATGACTACTTAGATACAGGCCTGTTTTTAGATCACCGTTCGGTACGTCAACGTTTTGCGTCTATGTGTTCTGGTAAAAGCATTTTGAATTTGTTTTGTTATACCGGCAGTGTATCGGTGCACGCGGCGTTAAATGGCGCTAAACGTGTTACCTCTGTAGATATGTCTAATACTTATTTAGAATGGGCTGAAGACAATTTCTTTATTAATAAATTGGACAAGAAAAACCACTTTTTCCACCGCGCCGATTGCCTTGCTTGGTTAACAAATACACGAGATAAGTTTGACTTAGTCTTTTTAGATCCACCGAGTTTTTCGAATTCTAAAAAAATGGACCGAACTTGGGATGTACAACGTGACCATGTTGAAATCCTAACTTTAATGAAAGACCGTTTGATGGACGGCGGACAAATATTGTTCTCTAATAATTTACGTGGCTTTAAGCTTGATGTTGAAGGCATTACAGAACTGGGCTACAAAATAGAAGACATTACGAAAGATACATTACCACCAGATTTTGAACGTAATGCAAAAATTCATCATTGTTGGATATTGTCTGTCGCGTAATGGACAAGCAACCACGGATTTTCTTTTTATTAGGTACTGACGGTTGCCATCTCTGTGAGGTGGCAGAAACGCTGTTAATGCAAAATAACATTGAATTTCAAAAAATTGATATTATCGAAGATGAGCAATTGGTGTCACTTTACGGTGACCATATACCAGTGTTTATTGCAGAAAATGCTGAACAAGCATTATTTTGGCCCTTTGAACAAACACAACTAAAGCAGTATTTAATACACTATGGAATTGATTCGAGTTACTAACGCCCAATTAGCATTTGGCACAAATCCTCTTTTGGATAAGACAAATTTTCAACTTAATACCCACGAGCGGGTATGTATTGTTGGACGTAATGGTGCCGGTAAGTCGTCATTGTTAAAAATATTAACTGGCGATATGCACCTTGACGATGGTCAAGTGCAATTTGTTAATGAAATAACGGTCGCTCGTCTTGAACAAGATCCACCACGTGGTCAAACAGGCACCGTTTACGAATTTGTTTGTGAGGGGCTAAAGGACATTATCGCCCTTGTAGCTCAGTATAATGACTTAGCTTATCAAGCGGCTGAAGATCCATCTGCGCTAGATAAGATGGAAGTTATTCAACAGGAAATTGACCGTGTAAATGGTTGGGCTGTTGAATCTCGTATAGCACAAACATTAACTAAGCTTGGGTTAGACCCTACACAAGACGTTAATAAACTCAGTGGGGGTTGGTTGCGTAAAGTCGCTTTGGCGAAAGCATTGGTTACCGAACCTGATGTGCTGCTATTAGATGAACCAACAAACCATTTAGATATCGACGCTATTGCTTGGTTAGAGAAGTTTTTAAAAGACTTTGCCGGTTCAATCATCTTTATTTCACATGACCGTGCCTTTATTCGGAATATGGCAACTCGTATTGTCGACCTAGATCGAGGTAAGCTCGTTTCTTTTGAAAGTAACTATTTTGACTATTTGTTAGAAAAACAAAGGTTGTTGGAAGTTGAGGAACAACAAAATGCGCTATTTGATAAAAAATTAGCGCAGGAAGAAGTGTGGATCCGCCAGGGAATTAAAGCTAGACGTACGCGAAATGAAGGCCGTGTTCGTGCGTTAAAAGATTTACGTAATGAACGTAGCGCAAGAATAGGGGTTCAAAAAACCGCAAATATGACAATTCAGCAGGGCGAAAAGTCTGCGAAAAAAGTATTTGAAGCCATTGATCTCAGTTTTGCAATTAAAGACCAACGTTTGGTATCAAATTTTGATGCGTTAGTCACTCGGGGTGACAGGATCGCATTAGTCGGCCCAAATGGGATTGGTAAGTCAACATTAATTAAATTACTGATGGGTAATCTTACGCCAGATAGCGGTATCGTTAAAATTGGTGAAAATTTACAAGTTGCCTATTTTGACCAGCACAGATTGGCTCTAGATCCAGAGCAAACGGTGCAAGATAATGTCGCTGATGGCAAACAAGAAATCATGTTTAATGGCAACAGTCGTCATGTATTAGGTTACTTACAAGACTTCCTATTTCCGCCGGTACGTTCAAGAACACCAGTTAAAGCGCTTTCTGGTGGTGAAAAAAATAGATTACTTTTAGCCAAGCTATTTGTAAAACCATCTAATTTGTTAATTCTCGACGAGCCAACCAATGATTTGGATGTTGAAACGTTGGAATTACTTGAAGAACTTGTGGCAAATTATGAAGGTACTGTACTTCTCGTTAGTCACGATCGTGAGTTTATCGACAATACAGCCACAACAGTTTGGGCATTTGAAGGTAATGGCTTAGTAAATAAAGTCGTTGGCGGTTACGAAGAATATCGTGAATATCTGCAACGAATTGCGCCGTCTATTGACGAAAAGCCTGCCGTTACACCGTCAAAACCGGTTGTAACGGAAACTAAAGTTAAAAATAATCAGAAGAAAAAGCTTTCATACAAAGAGGAGAGGGAGTTAGAATCACTCCCCAAACAGGTTGAACTCCTAGAGCAAGAAATTGCAGAGCTTCAACTCACTGTTAACTCCTCTGAATTTTTTAAGTTAGATGCCGAGTTAACCACAAATACTTTGAACCAATTGGCCGAAGCTGAGTCAAAGCTTGACGAAGCTTTTGCACGGTGGGAAGAGCTCGAAGAAAAACAATAAAATTAAATTTAGGTAGTAGTTATTTTGAGTAATAAATATTTTGTTCGTTCATTAATATCCTTGTCTTTATTGACAGTAGTAGGTCAGGCAAACGCCGCTAAATATGACATTAAAGAAGTGTACTCTGGTGACAAATACCGTCAGAGTTTTGCTATTGACATAGATAATCAAGGCACGTTAATTGGTGCGGTTCGAGACAGTTTTAATTTTCCTATATATGTAGAACCCTATTTGACCGCTGAAACAGGACCGTTTCGTAGCTATTGTGCACTTTCGGATGCTGAACTAACGTCAGGTGAATTTGATTCTTCATCTATCGGTTGTCTCAAATTAGATTTAGCACGTACAACGACATCTAATAATCGCGTGGGTTATGGCGCTAGTCCTATTTATCAAAAAATTGGCGATTATAAATCGTTTTTTGGTACGGCTGATGACAGTACATTGATCAATATATTTGATTTTATTGATGACGATTTAGGAGACTTTACTAATAGTAATGTTGAACAAATTCGAGCAAGTAATAGTAATGGCATTAAAGTCGGTCACGGTACTGGTCCTTACAGTAAAATTTCGTTTCAACAAACGGGTGAATTTGCAGCCGAGTCGCCAGTAACTATGTGGCAGCAAGACTTTTTGTCTAGAGCCGTTGCTATTGTTGACGGTAATGTCATTGAATTGATGTCAGAAGAAACTCGTTACGGTGGCTATTCAACGGTTTATGACATATCTGATTCAAACTTTATTGCCGGTTCAGAGGCTATTGGTCTTCAAGTTGGTGTTGTAACTGCACTAGAAGAAAACTGTACTGGTGAATTGCTACCTGAACAAGTTTGTGCCTGGTCAGTATTTAGGTCGAGTGCGTTTTACAATACACGTCCGGTTGTTTGGCAAATTGATAACTCAGGTAATATTGTGAGTAAAACACAATATGATTTAGTGTTTACGCCAAACGAAAATCAAACTGGCTCCTATTCAAGTCGCGCTATTGCAGTGAATGATCTTGGTATTGCTGTAGGTTATGGTCATGTACCTTATTCTGATTCGTCGGCAGCTGCGCAGGATTATCCACTGGTATTTCAAAATGGCACAACAACCGAAATGTTGGCTGATCATGAAGATTACGACCGTGGTTATGCGTTAGACATAAATGAAAACAATCTTATTGTGGGTAATTTAGACACGTATTTTGACAGTGCTTATAATAGTGAATTTTTCATCTATGACTTAAACAGCGGCGAGTTACAAACGCCAACGACGTTTTATTCCACGGCACAAAGTACAGCAAGTGGTATTAATGACGAAGGGGTTGTTGTTGGCCAAGCTGAATACGAAGTTACAACAAACCAAACACGTCGTAAACATGGCTTTATTTACGACAGTGTTAAAAAAGAATTTTTTGACTTAAATGATTTGACCGAATGTAATTCGATTTATGAAATTGTCTCAACAAGTGCCATCAATAATGCTGGTCAAATTGCCGCAACCGCACTTAAAACAGTTGATACAAGAGATTATAAAGGCGAAATTGTTATAGATCCTTCTACCGGTGAAGCCTACCAAGAGCAGGTGGCAGTTGCCGTTTTACTGTCTCCAATCGATGGTGGCGAACTGGAAGAATGTGCGACTGAAGATGAACCAGACTATAAACGTAAAGGGTTATCCTTGCCGGTTAGTTTTACCATTTTACTTAGTGGTTTAATCGCAATAAGACGCAAGTTTTTATAATTTAATGTTCTAATAAAAAAGCCCATGTCTATCATGGGCTTATTTTTTTCCTCTATTTATTTCCGCTAAAACAGTTGATCATATTTTTGTAATCTACTATTCATATATATGTGATTTTGCTCCAAAGAGTAAAAACTCAAAAGTGACTTCAAACTAATAAATTGAGGAAGTGCCTATGAAAAGACAGAAACGTGATCGCTCAGAAAGAGCTCATTCACAAGGATATAAAGCAGGTCTTACCGGACGTTCGAGAGACGCCTGTCCTTATCAATCTTCAGAAAGTAAATCACAATGGTTAGGCGGATGGCGAGAGGCTATCGGAGACAAGAATATTGGTCTCTTTAAATAACTATCACTAGAAATAAAAAAGCCCGACATAAATGACGGGCTTTTTAGTAACTAGTTTGAACTTTCAAACTTAGAATGAAGAAGTGTCTGTAAACAATCCAACTTTTAAATCATTTGCTTCATAGATTTTTTTGCCATCTACTTCAACTACACCGTCACCTAATCCCATATAAAGCTTACGTTTGATAACGCGCTTAAGGTCGATACGGTAAGTTACTTTTTTAGCGGTAGGTAGCACTTGACCGGTAAATTTAACTTCACCTACACCCAGTGCACGACCTTTACCAGGGCCACCAGTCCAACCTAAGAAAAAGCCTACAAGTTGCCACATAGCATCAAGTCCTAAACAACCTGGCATGACGGGATCTTCTTTAAAATGGCAAGCAAAAAACCACAGGTCTGGATTAATATCCAATTCAGCTATGATCTGTCCTTTACCATATTTTCCGCCTTCTTCTGAAATATGGACAATACGGTCCATCATTAACATATTATCTGACGGAAGTCGGCTATTTCCCGGGCCAAAAAGCTCGCCATTACCGCAATCGATTAAATCGTTTTTATCGTAGCTGTTTTTCTGTAACATAAATACTCTTAACAAGAAGTGTAATAAAGGTCGCTAATTTAGCGAACACTTGTACGCTAAACAACTCTGAACAGTAATTTAACTAAAATTTAATATTCAAATGAACAAAAAACAACCATTATCTAACGCTGAGAAACAAAAACGCTACCGAGAAAGGAAGATCCTGCAAGGTAGAAAAGAAGTTCGTGGCTATTTAACCAATGAAGCTCAAGTGTGTCTTGAAGAAATTCGTATCAAAACGGGATGGGATGACAGCACAATATTGAGCAATGCAATTCGCCTAACGTTTGCGGCTCAACAGTGTGGACAAGTGAAATTATTAAATAGTTGGTTGGTGAAGCACAAAAAATAACTATTGAAACTGACCATCTCCAAAACTTACCGAAAAATCGGCACACCACACACTTATACTATTCATTTTGTCGAGTGGGGCAGGCGAAGTGAGTTTAACGGTAAAGTCTTCATTGGCATACGCTCTACCATTTAACTGCATACCCATAGCAAAACCGCCATTCTCAGTGTCGTATTGCCCATCTAAAGCGCCATAAAAATAGACAGACGGACCTTCACCATCGTAAGTAAAATTAGTCACAGATAAGGTGCAGTTGTCCTCAATCTTAACTGTTCCAGACACCATATGATGAAGTGTACTCAATATCGCCGTAGAACCAACGCTAGGGTGATCTGCCATGTCACAGCTATATTGTGATTCATTTTCTATGTCGTCGTCTGTGGTTGCGCCACCGTCGTCCATGTCGTTGGTTGTTGTGTCATCCATCATGACCGTTTCGGTCATTTCTATGTCTGGTTCATTCATTTTATCAGAACAGGCCCCAAGCAAAGTTGATGATAAAACCAATAGTGTTAGCAAGGACAATTTAGTAGACATAACAAACCTTAGAAATACAAACGACGCGTTAACTATATAGAACTAGGTTTGTTAAATAATCTTTCAATTTACTTTTATTTTTTACAACTGGTATTTTTCTAGTCGATATAAAAACTGTTTGTAGTTTAACCCGATGAGTTTCGCCGACTTCGTTCGGTTGCCATCGGTACGGTCTAAAGATTGCTGTAATATGTCTTTTTCAAACTCATCCCAAACCAGCCCATCGGGGGGGATTTCAAAACCTGAAGTAACATCTATTTTGTGGGTACTGTTGCTATTAAAACTCAACTCTTCTGCATCCCCGAGCAAAACGAATCGTTCTATACGATTACTTAACTCGCGCACATTGCCGGGCCAAGGGTAGTCATAAATAGCCCGTTTTTGTTCTGTCGTCAGTTGCGGTGCTTTACTTTTGTACTGAGTTTCGAACTTCTGAATAAAGTGTTCAAATAACCGTGGTATGTCTTCTTTTCTTTCTCTGAGCGCCGGCATTGTAAGCGGCACAACGTTTAACCGATAATAGAGATCTTCACGAAATTCATTGGAACTGATTAACTCTGGAATATCTCTGTGGGTCGCCGCGATAACTCGGGCATCAATTTGGATCTCTTCATTTGAGCCTAAACGGACAATGACATTTTCTTGCAAAAACCGGAGTAACTTGGCTTGCAGTAAAATAGGTAACTCACCAATTTCATCTAAAAATAATGTTCCGCCATTGGCCGCTTCTATTTTGCCAATTTTACGTTCTGTCGCGCCGGTAAAGGCGCCTTTTTCAGCACCAAATAGTTCGGCTTCTGCTAGGTTTTCTGGAATAGCCCCGCAGTTTATTGCCACAAAGTTATTAAGGTGACGTTGTGACATCTTATGCAGCGCTCTGGCCGCTAACTCTTTACCTGTACCACTTTCTCCGTGGATCAATACGGTAGCATTGGTATTTGAAACACGTTTTATTCGGTCATATACTTTTTGCATACACGGCGCGCTACCAACAAGTTCAACTAAGTTTTTTTGTTCGGAGAGTTGCTCTGAAAGGGCGCTGTTTTGTAACCGTAAATTGTTTGCTGTATTGGCTTTGGTAATGGCCAGAAGCAGTTCTTGAGTTTGAAATGGCTTACTTAGATAGTCATCTGCGCCTTTTTCAACAGCTTCTACTGCGTGTTGCACTGAACCGTAGGCCGTAGCAACCACAAAGCCACAGTTAATCTTGTTGTTTCGAATATATTCCAACAAGCTGATGCCAGTTAAACTTCCCAGCTTCCAGTCAGAAAAAATAACATTTGGCACTTGGCCTATTTTTTCGAGGTTTTTTAATTCAACTATTGCTGACTCAACCGATTCGGCTGAAACTATTTCATGGCCATGATCTTTAAGAATGTCGGCGACAAGTTCTCGTTGATCTTTTTCATCTTCTACTAATAGAACTAACATTTGGAACCCTTTGACGTGCATTTTATATTTAACACCTAATCAAAAACATATGTTCGTAGGTTGTTAAAGTAACATTGGTCTTAGTAATACTGGTTTTGTATCTCGATTTTAATGACTGAGGTTTACATTATCCTTGCTTACGCAAAATTAACGTTGCCTTTGCACCTTCTGACGTATTTTTTAGGTTTAGTGAACCATTGTAATAAAGTTCTGCGATACGTTTGCCAATGTATAAGCCCATTCCAGCGCCTTCAGCTTTTGAAGATACATGGGGCGCAAATAACTGTGGTTCAATATTTTTATCTATACCGCCGCCATTGTCTGAAACGGTAATGCAAGTTTGATCATCATTTTCATATTTGTTGATTTTGAGTTTTAAAACATCTGGGTTATGGCTTATTGCCGCTTCGTAACCGTTAAAAATAATAGTATGTAATATGCTTCTCAATTCGTTTAGTTCGCCAACGACAAAGCTCTGTTCGCCGAGTTCAAACTCGATTTCCAACGGTTTGGTATTAGAAGGGTGTGATTGCTTGAGTTCCAACGTTACATCTTTAATCAAACTGTTAATATCAATTTTAGCACCGCGTTCCATTTTACCAGACGTTAAGGTTAACAGCGCCGCAATGCTTTTGTTTAGTTGCGAGATCTTAACTTTGATGTTGTCTAATAATTGAAGTTTGGTCGTTTCATCGCAATCTGGTTTTTGCAGCTGATCTATGGCTAAACCAATAGTATGAAGTGGGTTGCGAAGGGCATGCGCAATGCCTTTGCTCACGTCACCGATTTCTTCGAGGTGAGAGCGTTCGCTCAATTTTGTTTCCATCTGTTCGAGCAATACGAGTTGTTTGCTCATGGCATTAAACTGGGTAATCGCAAATTGGATTTCGTTGGTGCCTGAAACTTCAACTTCGACGTCTTTTTCGCCTTGTTCTATTTTGCGAAAACCAAGGGTTAGATTATTCATCGGTTGGCTGATTTTATTGCTTAACCAAAAAACAAAAATAATCCCTAAAATAGAAGTAAATATAATGATGTAGGTGATTGAGTTAATCATTTTTTCTAGCAAAAACGATTGCCCTTTATTGGCGCTTTTGTGTCTCTTTTCAATAATTTTCACGAGCGCGGGTTTGTGCTGTGACAAGTCAGGATCGATTTCTTTATAATGTTCGATTTGTTGCTTTAAATGTTTTTTGAATAGCTGATGTGTTGAACGTTCATCTTTAGTAATAAAGATTTGGATATTTCCGAATTCTTCCGCGGTACTAATTTCTTTGCCGTTATAGAACTTTCTTAACATCGAATTAATTTTTTTCCTAATTGATTTAGGTTCGTTTTTTAACAACTGATTAATGAGTTCTTCAGATTTTCTGCTTTTGCCAGGCAAAACGACGTCATAGTCATTTCTTACACCATTGCTCATATCTTTGATCTCAATTCGAAATGCATTTAATGAACGTTTAGATTTAGACTTAGATTTATGAGCGGTTTTATTTTTGTTTGAATATTTGTTGAACTCCAATTCATGAACTTCAACCTCAACTTCGGCATCTTGCGGAATATTTTCGATTGTTCTATCGATGATAAGGTTGGCTAATCGTTTGCCTCGTAATTCAATTTCTTGCTCCATCTTTTGTTTTAATTGATCAACTAAAAATATTTGTGATGCGGCCATCACAACAAGAAACGTGGTAAGCAAAATAAATAGGTAACGCTTGATTGTCATTTTTTAATCTTATGTTTGGTCGTTTGAAAATAACGGACTGAAAATCAACCCTAACGAAATTAAATGAAATATTAGCGTATCGTTCGAATACCTATACTCGGTACTTTCCGATTGCCCAGTATCTTCATCTCTTCGCAACTATATTGTTTCATATACTGATACTGTTTAATTGTACGCAATCTTTGTTCCACATATTTAAACTTTGTAAAACAGCAGGTTAACGAAGGCATAACTAGACTATAGATTAATATATCCTGATATGGGGAATAACGCATGCTTATATCAGGATTTATTTGTATTTATTAGGACGTGTATTTTTACTTAATTTAGTTAAGTAATTGAAATTTATGTCGTAATTTTTTGTGGCACAGGAATTGAGTTACTTACTGAGAATGACATTAAAAGAGTTGAATACTTTTAACGTCGAATTGTTCAACTTAGATTACTATTTTACGGAGTAATACCATGAAAAAAATGAAATTACATTCTATCGCCGCTGCTGTAAGTCTTACAATCGGTATGTTAGCAATGACATCAACAGGTGCCATTGCAGGTTCTAAACATAAAGATCACGAAAATCGCAGAAACGTTGAAAAAAATATCGTTAAAGTTGTTTCTGAATCAGGTGACGGTGTTGAAGTTTATGTTTTAAACAAAGACGTTAAAAAAGAATACAACTTTAGCTTTGACGAATTAGATAGCATGGACAATGTTTCCGCCAAACTTGGCGACTTAGATTCAGATACACAATCTAAAATTGTCGAACTTTTAGGCCAACTTAAAGATCACGATGCCAAACATGTTGTGATAAAAAGTGCCGAAATAGGTAAAGGCGAAAAAGAAACTGAAGTTTATATGATCAGAACCGCCGATGGCGAAGAAAATGTACATATTGAAATTGACGTAGAAGGCGAAGGCGCGGGTTCTGAAAAACGCATGTTTATCCATAAAATGATGGAAGATGGTAAAAAAGGCCACCATGACAGAGGCGGAAAACGCAATTCGAAAGAAAAAGGCAAAATGAGCAAGAAAAAATTAAAGCACATCTTGAAACATTTAGTTAAAACTGAAAAGTTAGATGAAGCAGAGAAAGCTGAACTTAGAGCTATTTTAGACGGTCAATAAAACATAGCGTTTCCCAACGGTTGTGTCACGCCATTACAATTTTGTAATGGCGTTTTTCATAACCTTGTAGTGATTAAGTAACTCACTAAACCTTTCGGTAGTTCCGCCTTTATCTGGGTGATATTCTAGAGATTTATGACGATATTTGGCCTTTAGTTCCTTCATCGTTGGCGTAGTGTCAAATTCGAAATAGGCCTGAGCTTGCTCTACAAGTTGCGGCGTATAAAAGGCGTTTTTGTTATATTTTTGCCAAAATTGAGACAACAAACTCGCTACATCTGCACTATCAGTTTTATCAAAATTATTCCAATCCAAATAATAATCACGTAAACCGTCACTTTCTAAGTAACAGCTTGGCTCGGTTGTTGAGTTGGCAGAAATCACATTGAGTTGTATAGAAAGTACATGAATTTCTATATAAAAAGTTTGTGTTTCGTGACCGAGTTGATTGAGCCGATACAAGGCGTGAAACAATATAAAGTGCGTTTGAAACAAGCTTAGATTTTGGGATAGACTACCTACCTCAAAAAAAGAATAGGGCGCTTTGGATAGCTTATCGATTAATTCAAATTCGGTAAATTTATCGCCGGACAAGAGCAACTGATAAACAGCTTGTTCGAGTTCATCAGTAGCCCCTGGCGGATTTGTTATCGCTTTTTTGTCGTTAGACTTCATAAGTCAGTGGGTCAGTCACATTATTTTTTTCAAATGCTTCTAATCGTTCCTGACAGGCACCACATTTGCCACATGCATGTTCACGTCCGTTATAACAGGTCCAAGTTAACCCGTAGTCCAGTCCCATTTTAAGACCGTCTTTTAGAATATCGATTTTACTCGATTCTAAATATGGAACGACGATGTCTATCGGATCGTAGTTTGAAATCGCACAAACGTCCTGCATCTTTTTGACAAACTCTGGTCGACAATCTGGATAAATAGCGTGGTCACCTGAATGTGCGCCATAATACACTTTACTAGCCTCTAAGCTCACGGCGTAACCGACAGCAAGTGATAATAAGATCATATTCCGATTAGGCACGACAGTCTGCTTCATGCTTTCTGCTTCGTAATGACCCTCAGGCACGTCAATATTTGCAGTTAACGACGAACCCGCAATGATGCCGCCAATGGCACTAATATCGACAATTTTGTGTTGTACTCCAAGTTTCTCGCAGGCATTTTGAGCAAAGTTAACTTCTTTTACATGGCGTTGCCCATAATCAAACGTTAACGCATATACGTCTAAACCGTCTCTAATTGCTCGGTTTAATACAGTGAATGAATCCATTCCACCAGAAAAGATAACAACTGCTTTATCAGACATTTTTAACCTTATTTAATATTTACCAACATCGAGGTATTGGATTTGTTACAATACCGCGCAATATTTACTGGCGCAGTAGTTAACTATTGATAGTCGTAAATTTTAAATCATTATTGAACGATTAGAAAGAATAGTCAGAGATTGAGCGGTTAATATTCCATGATTAATTACAATGTAAATGAGTTGTTTGAAACGATCCAAGGTGAAGGGCAATATACCGGTACGCCTTCTTTGTTTTTGCGATTGCAAGGTTGCCCAGTGGGGTGTTCTTGGTGCGATACAAAACAAACGTGGGAAACAGACAAAACTGATGAAACTGATTTGCAGACCATATTGATTAAAACAGCGGACTCGCCTACGTGGACTGCTTTAACTGCAGACCAAATATTAGGTATTTTTAAAAACCAAGGTTATACCGCTAAACATGTGGTTATCACAGGTGGTGAACCCTGTATGTTTGATTTAGTGCCGCTTTGTGAGTTGTTACATAATCATGGCTATTCAACCCAAATTGAAACCAGTGGTACATTTGTTATTAAAGCTCCTGAAACAACTTGGGTTACGGTTTCGCCAAAGATTAATATGAAAGGCGGATATGAAGTTTTGGCCTCTTGTATGGCTCGTGCGAATGAAATTAAGCACCCGGTGGCCCGTGAAGTCCACGTTGAAGAACTAGAAGCGCTATTAGCTAAGTCACCAATTAATAAGCATGCTTTTGTGTATTTACAACCAATTAGTCAAAAGCCGTCTGCAACCCAATTAGCGATAGACACCTGCATTAAAAAGAACTGGCGCTTATCGATTCAAGTTCATAAGTATATTGGGATCAGTTAGTCTTATTTTTAAATGATACTGCACAAATAAAAAAGCTCATTTGTTAATTAAAACAAAATGAGCTTTTTTTATGTCTAACGACAAATGCAATCAATTGCTTGCATTAGACGTTAACATTACCAATTATCGTTTAGTTGCAGCTTTCATATCACGAACAAAAGCAGCTAATTCACTTAACATTGTTTGTTTGTCGTTAAGATTATTCTCAATGATTTTAACGACAGCGGAGCCCGATATTGCACCTTTTGCTCCGGCCGCAATAGCACTCGCAACCTGTTTTGGCGTAGATATACCAAAGCCTAAAATAGGTGGTGCTGCATGGTAAGCTTTCATTGTTTTTATCATAGCATCTGCCGGCATTTCTGCCTGCGACTCTGCACCAGTGACGCCAGAACGACTCAACAAGTAGGTATAACCGCGGCTGTAACTCGCCACTTGACGTAATGTTTCATCGCCCACATTTGGCGGCACGATAAAGACCGCGTCGATATTGGCTTTTTCAGCGGCTAATCTAAATGGTTTAGACTCACGAACAGGTACGTCAGCGACGAGCACTGAGTCGACACCTGCATCATTACATAGTTGATAAAATTGCTCGATACCTTTTGCTAATACCAAGTTACTATATAACAACAATCCAATTGGGGTATCTGGGTATTCGTCTCGAATTCGACGAATTAAATCCAAACAGTCTTGTGTACGAATTGGATTATCAAGTGCTCTAATATTTGCCGCTTGGATTGTTGGTCCATCGGCAATAGGGTCTGAAAACGGAATACCGAGTTCTAATGCGTCTGCGCCAGCGTCAATAAGTGTTTTAATGATCTCATAACTGGTTTCTAAATCAGGGTCAGCAATCGTGACAAAAGGAATAAACCCGCCTTCAGCGTTTTGGTCTAATTTTGCAAATAAGTTGGAGTAACGGTTTGACATTATTTGTCTCCCATTTCAGTTAATACGCTATGGACATGAGTTAGATCTTTATCACCACGACCCGATAAATTAACCAATAAAACCTGATGTTTTTCAGGATCGGCTTTGGCTAATTTAAGTGCGTAGGCTAGGGCATGTGATGATTCCAACGCAGGGATAATCCCTTCTCGTTTGGCTAGCGTTTGAAAAGCTTCAAGGGCTTCATCGTCATTAATAGCAACATAATTGGCTCGACCAATTGATTTTAAATGCGCATGTTGAGGCCCTACAGCAGGATAATCGAGTCCTGCTGAAATTGAGTAAGATTCTTCAATTTCACCATCTTCGGTTTGCATAATGTGGGTGTAAGCCCCGTGCAATATCCCTTTTGAATCGATACCTAAATCAAGAACCGCTAGCGCTGCCCCATGTTCACCGGTTTCAATGCCTTTACCGCCTGGTTCAACGCCAATAAGTTGCACGCCATCTTCTGGGATAAAGTCGTTAAACATACCGATTGCATTTGAACCACCACCAACACAGGCAATAACCGCGTCTGGCAATTGGCCTTCTTGCTCAAGAATTTGTTGTTTTGCTTCTTCACCAATCATCTTTTGGAAGTCACGAACAATGGTTGGGAACGGATGTGGGCCCGCTGCTGTGCCCAATAAATAATGACTGTCGTCGTAGCTAGAAGCCCAATCACGCATCGCTTCGTTTACTGCATCTTTTAACGTGCCAGAACCAGCAGTAACAGGAATAACCTTCGCCCCCATTAGCTCCATTCTAAAAACATTAGGTTGCTGTCTTTCTATGTCTTTTGCACCCATATAAATACGAGCTTCGAGACCCAATAACGCACAGGCTAGGGCGGTTGCAACACCATGTTGTCCGGCACCTGTTTCGGCGATAACCCGTGTTTTACCCATGCGTTTTGTTAACAAGGCTTGGCCTAAAACCTGATTGGTTTTATGTGCGCCACCGTGTAATAAGTCTTCGCGTTTTAAGTAGATTTTTGTATTGGTGCCCTTGGTAAGGTTACGACACAAAGTTAATGGTGTCGGACGACCTGCGTAATCTTTTAATAAGTGGTTAAACTCTTTGATAAATGCATCGTCGTCAATTGCGTTGATATAGGCTTGTTCGAGCTGTTCCAAAGCAGGAACAAACAATTCGGGAACAAACATACCGCCATATTCGCCAAAATACGGATCTAATGTTTTCTTTTGTGACATTTGAAATACCTTACTGTTTAACTTTGCAAACTGTGTTTACGATTGATTATATCGAAACACTGTTGAACTAATTCTTTATTTTTGATGCCTGGCGATGTTTCTACGCCAGAATTTAAATCCACACCATTAATTGGCAATTGGATGGCATCGTTTATGTTTTGCGGGTTTAATCCGCCAGCCAACATTATTGGCGCGATATCGAGTGGTAAAGACGTTAAGTTTTGCCAACTAAATGTAATACCGCTACCACCTTGGGTGCCATCTGGTGTTACGGTATCTAATAAAATACGATCAGCTTGTGGCCATTGCGCTGGTAATTTCCCATCGACAGGCACTGAAACAACTTGCCAGATCTCGATGTTTTTGCCGACTTGTGACAGTGCTTCACGTAATTCATCAATGTAATTTTGATCCTCATCACCGTGAAGTTGTAAGGCGCTGACTGGAACTTGGGAAATCAAACGAACCAAGTCGTTTATTGTTTTATTCCTAACAACGGCTACAAACGGTAAGTTTATCACTTCCTGAGTTTCGCTAATGATGTCTTTTGCTTGTTCTGGGGTAACACAACGTTTACTCGATTCAACAAAAATGAGCCCTCCAAATGATGCACCGGCCTTAGCAATGGCGATAGCGTCTTCAGACTGAGTAATACCACATACTTTATGTTGTCCATTCACTAATTCACGGCAGGCTTTTTCCAAGTCTTTTTGAGCCATTAACGAACTACCAACGAGATAGCCATCTACATGTTTGTTGAGGCTCATAATTTGGCCGTGATTATAAATGCCGGATTCAGAAATTAATACGGTATTATCCTGTTGTTTTTTATCGGCAAGCGTTTTAAACAGGTCAACTAACATTGGTGTTTGATTTAGATCAGTAGACAGATCACGCAAATTTCGGTTATTTATGCCTAAAATATCGCAATTTAGCGCAACGGCTCGTTCCATCTCTTCACGGTTACTGACCTCGGTCAATACATGCATACCAAGCTCTTTTGCTACCGTATCTAAGCGAATATAAGTTTCATCGTCTAATACTGACAGCATCAATAAAATCGCATTGCCGCCAAAATGGCGCGCGAGATAAACTTGATAGGGCTCTACAAAAAAATCTTTACATAACACTGGTTGTGGCAATTTGCTGCGTACAAGCGGTAATCGTTCAAATTCGCCTTGAAAGTACTTTTCGTCAGTTAAAACCGAAACACAACTGGCATATTGACTATACGCTTGGCAAATTTCATTCAGGTCAAATACTTCTCTTATCAAACCTTTAGATGGACTGGCTTTTTTACATTCGAAAATATATGCCGCGCCTTTGTTTTGTTTATCATCGATTAATGCTTGTTTAAAATCACGATCGGACACGGTTAATTGGTCTATAAACGACTCAAGTGGAAAATTGATTTCTCGCTGTGCCACTTCAATACGCTTATCTACAACGATTTTTTCTAATACATTCATGTTTACTGGTCCTGCGCCGACAGTGCGACAAATTGATTCAGCGTTGTCAGCCCTGCGCCACTTAATAACGTCGACTTAGCCAATGCAATTGCAGCTTCAAAGCTGTCCACTAAACCAGATAAAAATAGCACTGGCGCGGTATTTAGAATGACGGCGGTATTGTGAGCGTCGATACCATCGCCCGCCAATACTTGTTTAATATTAGCGGCGTTTTCTACTGGTGTTCCACCTTGTAGGTCAGATAAGGCGTATTGTTTAAACCCAAATTGTTGTGGGGTAAGTTCGAACTCTGTTATCTCACCATTAAGAAGTTGCACGACTTTAGAAGGGCCATGAACAGCAATTTCATCCATTCCACTGCCGTGTACTATCCATGCGGCTTTTTTACCAAGCAGCTTTAGCGTTTCTGCTAAAGGTCGACATAAATGTTCTGAGTATACGCCAATCACTTTTATTTCAGATTTTGCAGGGTTAACTAATGGGCCAAGAATATTAAAGATGGTGCGGGTCTCGAGAGCTTGACGAACGGGCATCGCAAATCGAATACCGGCGTGGTATACCGGCGCCATAAGAAACGTTAAATTGGTTTCATCTAAACATTTACGAGCATGTTCAGGCGTCATATCCAATTTAATCCCAAGCTCGGACAATACGTCGGCCGAGCCTGACTTTGACGATACTTTACGATTACCATGTTTTGCCATTTTAACGCCACATGCAGCACCAAGTATTGCGCTAATGGTGCTAATGTTAATGGTATGCGTGCCATCGCCGCCCGTACCGCAATTGTCTGCAGTAGGATAGTTTGGGATTGGGAAGGGCAACGCGTTACCCGAAAGTGCCGCGGCCGCGCCCGCGATTTCATCCGGCGTTTCACCTTTCATTTTTAAAGCTGTTAACAGCGCACTTAAATGGATATCTTCCATTTGGCCTTTTACGACACTCGTGAAAAGTTGTTCTGTTTGTTCAGCGGACAAATTGTTATTTGCCATCACATTATGAATAAGGTCAATGTCTTTCATTACGTAATCCTTTAATTTGAATTCTGGGTCAAATAGGCGATGCTATTTTTTAATAAATGAGAACCGTTGGTGGTCAAAATAGATTCAGGGTGGAATTGGAAACCAAGGGTTTTATCTTGCTCATGCACCATCGCCATTACCAAGTCGCCAAACATGGCAATTTGCTTGAGTTCACTCGGTAGGTCCCGTGCAACAAGGGAATGATATCTCGCGACTTGTAACGCGTTACCGAAATCATTGAATATCTCATGATCTTTAAGGTCAATAACTGACGATTTGCCATGTACGGTTTCACCGGCTAAATCGACGGTTGCACCGTAGTGTTCTGCTAAGGCTTGATGGCCTAAACAAATGCCGATAATTGGAATAACACCACAAAATTTTGCAATAAGCGCCATCATGGTTGGTGAGTCACTCGGTGTACCTGGACCAGGTGATAAAAACAAAATAGGCTGTTCGTTATTCGCGATACTGTTCTCAATGCGTTGCGTGATAAATTCTGCACTTAAGGTATTTCGATAAACTTCGACGTTAAGTTCAAGGGCGTTTAATTCTTCTACTAGGTTGTAGGTAAACGAATCTTGATTGTCGATAAAGTATATTTTACTCATTAGTCACTCCGTTTACTTAGAGGTTAAAAGGGCTTGGCTTGCACAAACCGCTCGAATAACGGCTTGCGCTTTACTGACGGTTTCGTCGGCTTCAGATTGTGGGTCTGAATCATAAACAACCCCAGCACCCGCCTGAATGTGAGCCATGTTGTGCTGGACAAATGCGCTTCGAATTACGATACAGGAATCCATATCGCCATTGCCGTTAAGGTATCCAACCGCACCACCGTAACTGCCGCGTCGCTGTTTCTCTACTTGTCGAATTAATTGCGCGGCTTTAATTTTTGGCGCGCCAACTAAGGTGCCCATATTCATGCACGCTTGGTAAGCATGCAGAGCGTCTAATTCTGGTTTAAGCTTACCGACAACTCGAGACACTAAATGCATTACGTAACTATAGCGGTCTACTTTTAGTAATTCTTTTACGCAGCGTGTGCCCGTATCACTAATACGAGCTACGTCATTACGCGCTAAATCAACTAACATTAAATGCTCGGCGACTTCTTTTTGATCATTACGAAGTTCAAGCTCAACCCGTGAGTCTAGGTCTAAATTGATCCCACCTTTGGAGTCAAAACCACGTTTACGTGTACCTGCAATTGGGTAGACTTCGACTTGACGTGTATCCGCGCAGTACTTTAAAGCCGATTCAGGAGACGCTCCAAACAACACGTAATCTGCATGTTTAAGATAAAACATATATGGGCTTGGGTTATCACGTTTTAAGTGGCGGTAAGCGTCGAGGCTGTCTTCACAAGGAAGAGAAAAACATCGTGAAGGAACCACTTGGAATATGTCGCCCTGAACGATGTTGTTTTTTAACTGTAAAACGGTTTGCTTGAATGTGTCATCTGAAATATTTACCGTAAAATCCAATTTGCCGTTTAACAGATCAAAACCTACGTCTTTAATTTCAGGTGAAATTTGTTTAAAGATATTTTTGATGTGCTCTAAACGTTTGCCAATGCTAAAACAGTTTGCGTAGGCGGTTTCGCCACTGAATACATTACCTACTATTTCAGATGTACCATTTTGATGGTCGATCACAACCATAGTTTCGGCCAAATAATAAACAAAGTCTGGGCAAGTATTATTTCCGTCTGGGACATTTGGTAGTTGTTCAAAATTTCCTAACATGTCGTAGGCAAAACAACCGCCTAAAAACACCGCAAAAGGGTCGGTTTCATCATGTTTAAACTGATTAATGATTAAGCGTAAAGACTCAAAGGCGTTAACTTGTTTTAATCGTTGTTCTTCATTGACGTTTAAATCCGGTGGTGAAAAGGTCAGCGTGAGTTCCATGCCTTGTTGCACGATAACAACATCGCTTGCGTGTAATTGTTCAAACTGTTGTTTTATATAATGATTCGCGCATTGACCATTTTCATTCTGGGCAACAAGTGTCACTGTATTTCCACGACATTCTAAAACAACGGCGGTATCAACAAGCATTAAACTTTTTAAGTTATCTTTGCTGTTAATTTCTGCGGATTCTAATAAAAGAGCGTAATTGCTGTCAGTTGTTGCTAGTTCAAAGGCTTTTAATGGGCTGTCGATGTAATCCACATTTATTGAAATACTGGCTACTTCGCCCGGAGAAGTCGTAATTTGACTGAATACCATGTTTAATCTTCTTTACTAAATAATGTTCTAAATTTACGGGCATAAAAAAACCCGCTGATTGCGGGTTTCTACATAAAGTCGTGTTAAAAAACAGACACGCAGCACTCACCCGCCAAAATTGGAAGTTAACCACCAACGCCAAGTTGTATGATTTGAGATAACTGTATTCATGATTACCTAAGCTGTCTGTTTTAAAAAGTGGTTATATAAAACCGCGAATTTAACTTAGAGTCAAGAGGGGAATTTATCGCGTGTAGAACTAAACGCTATATGCAATAATGTTGGCTATGCAAAATACCGATAATTTTTCCTATGATTTACACAGTCATACGACCGAATCTGATGGCTCGTTAACGGTTTCAGAACTGTTAATGAGAGCCGATATTAAACAAGTTAATGCCTTGGCAATAACTGATCACGATACAATCAATGGGTTAGCCAAAGCAAAACAATATATTGAAGAACAATCGCTTAAGATAAAACTAGTCAATGGTGTTGAAATATCCACCAAATGGCATGGTTTTGAAATACATGTCATTGGTTTATGTTTAGATCTTGAAAACGAGCATTTAAATGACTTGCTTACAAAGCAACAAAACGCAAGGCGGATCAGGGCTAAGCTGGTTGCTGAAAAGTTAGAAAAAAAAGGTTATGTTGGTATTTATCAAGATGCCTATGACTTAGCTGGAAGTGATCACATAAGTCGAACTCATTTTGCTAAGGCCCTTATAAACAGAGGTGGCGTAGCCCATTTTAATGGTGCTTTTAAAAAATATTTAGGCAAGGGTAAATCTTGTTATGTGGCAGCGGAATGGGTAAGTATAGAAGAAGCTGTGGCGGCTATAAATGCTGCGGGCGGTATTGCAGTTCTTGCACATCCCATTCGTTACGATATGTCGAATAAGTGGTTAGCAAAATTAGTTGCACAGTTTGCTGAAGCGCAGGGGGCGGGGCTTGAAGTTGGATTAACCCAAATCACGCCTAACCAACGAACCCATTTGAGTAATTTGGCCCAGCAACATGACTTATATAGCTCCCAAGGCTCGGACTTTCATGGTCCTGCACGTTGGATAGAGTTAGGACGAAATCTAAAGTTAGGCGAACATTGCAAACCTGTTTGGGAACATCCTAAATGGCGCTTTGCTTAACGGCACGTTATAGTAAGATATATAGAGAAAGGAAGTACCTAAGCCATGAGTCAGTTTTTTCATATTCATCCAGATAACCCGCAGGGCCGATTGATCAGTCAAGCCGTCGCTATTGTAAGGAACGGTGGTGTTATTATTTATCCGACCGATTCGGGATATGCTATTGGATGTGGATTAGGTGAGAAAAAAGCGATGGATCGAATAATTAGTATTCGACGCGTTGATAAAAACCATAATTTTACATTGGTTTGTAAAGATTTATCAGAAATCGCAAATTTTGCACGAGTCGACAATTCTGCGTTTCGTATCATCAGGCATTTAACGCCCGGGCCATTTACCTTTATTTTTAAAGGCACAAAAGAAGTCCCAAAACGTGTGTTAAATGACAAACGTCGAACCATAGGTATACGAGTACCAAATAACAAAATAGCATTAGCCTTGCTCGAAGAGCTAGGTGAGCCATTAATGTCATCGTCATTGTTATTACCAGGTGACGAATTTGCAGAGTCTGATCCAGACGAAATGCGATTACGCCTTGAGAAACACGTTGATTTAATTATCCATGGTGGCTTTTTGGGTGAGAAACCGACATCCGTTGTCGATTTTACGGATGGCGAGCCTGTGGTATTGCGCCGCGGTGAGGGCGATACTAGCCATTTTGACTAATGACCAACGCTGAACAACTTCAACCTCCTGTCATAGATACAACACAAATGGTGCAGCAGTCGCTGCCTCTTGCGTTTGTCCGTGGGGAAGCGGTAATTGAACGACCTGAAGACTTATTTATTCCACCAGATGCCCTTGAGGTTTTTTTAGAGGCATTTGAAGGGCCTCTCGATTTTTTACTGTATCTCATCAAAAAGCAAAAGTTTGATATTGTCGACTTACCAATTCAAGAAATTACCCTGCAGTACATGGAATACGTCGATTTGATGAAAAACATGAAACTTGAACTTGCTGCAGAATATCTTGTAATGGCTGCCATGTTAGCTGAAATCAAATCTCGATTATTATTACCGCGCAATCAGTTTGCCGACGACGATGAATTAGACCCTAGAGCTGAATTGATACGTCGATTACAAGAGTATGAAATATATAAAGAAGCAGCGGCAAATATCGATGAAATGCCGCGTTTAAACCGCGAAATTTATGTTGCTCAAGCAGCTTTACCATTAAATATGGAGCCAATTGTTCAACATCCTGAAATTGATATGCACGAACTTGTCGCAGCGTTCCAAGACGTTGTTAATCGGCTCGAAGCTTTTAGTCATCATGAAATATCCGCGGAAAAATTATCAACACGTGAGAGAATGTCGCAATTATTAGAACGTTTGTCACAGACTGACTCTTTTGTGCCATTCCCGGAATTGTTTGATTTATCTGAGGGGAGACAGGGCGTTGTCGTGACCTTTTTGGCTATACTCGAACTCGTAAAAGAAAAATTACTAGAGATAATTCAGAGTGAAGCGTTTAGTCAATTACATGTTAGGTATAAAAGGGTAGAATAGCGATGAGCGAAAGTCTGACCGACGACAAATTACTCCAATTAATCGAAGCTGCAATATTTTGTGCTGATTCGCCATTGACGGTGGAGAAGATGAAACAAACGGTGTTAGTCGACCAAAAAGTGACGACAAAACGTGTGAAAATTGCGCTAGAAAAATTGCAAGAACATTACGACAACCGCGGCATTAACTTAGTCAAGGTGGCTTCGGGGTATCGCTTTGAAGCGGCAAAATCCGTATCGAGTTCGTTAGGTTATCTATGGACAGAGCGGCCTGCAAAATACAGTCGAGCGTTGTTAGAAACGTTAGCATTAATCGCCTACAAACAACCAATAACCCGTGGTGAAATAGAAGATGTACGTGGTGTCAGCGTTAGCACAAACATTATACGTACGTTAACAGAGCGAAATTGGGTAAAAGTCGTTGGACATAAAGAGGTACCGGGTAGGCCATCGTTGTTTGGCACCACCAACGCATTTTTAGACTATTTTGGGTTGCGCAATTTGTCGCAGTTGCCACAATTGATGGAACCAGAAGCACTTGAAACGATTACACGTCGTTTAGAAAATGAATTTATGGGGGTTGACCAAGAAGCGTCGACCTCAACTGAAACAAATTATACAAATTATAAATAGAGATTATTTAATGTCAGAAAAATTGCAAAAAGTATTAGCACGCTGTGGTGTTGGCTCTCGTCGGGAAATGGAAACATACATTACCAACAATCGAGTAAGCATTAACGGTAAAGTTGCAAAACTTGGGGATAGAATCGACAGCACAGAAACCATTCGTGTTGACGGCCATGTTATTGAAATTCGTCCAGTTGCTGACGAAATATGCCGAGTGATTATGTACAACAAGCCAGAAGGCGAAATGTGCACCCGAAAAGACCCTCAAGGTCGTCCTACCGTCTACGATAGATTGCCACAACTTAAAAATAGTCGCTGGATTGGTATTGGTCGTCTCGACGTGAATACCTCTGGTTTATTGCTATTTACTAATGATGGTGATTTAGCTAATCGATTAATGCACCCAAGTTACGAAATAGAACGTGAATATTCGGTTCGTGTATTTGGTGAAGTCGAAAACAGCCATTTGCAAAATTTAACCAAAGGGGTTGAGTTAGAAGATGGCATTGCAAAGTTTGATAAAATTAAAGCGGATTCAAACCAAAACGATGAAAGCAGTAATCGCTGGTTTACGGTTAGTTTACGAGAAGGTAAAAACCGTGAAGTACGTCGTTTATGGGCTTCTCAAGAGTTAACTGTAAGCAGACTGGTTCGTACTCGTTATGCTGACGTTGTTCTCGATAGACGGTTAATCCAAGGCGGTTGGCGCGAGTTGCCGTTAGATGAATTAAATAAACTTCGTAAAAAGGTGGGGTTAGACCGTGAGTTACAAGAGTTTAATCCTGTTGTTACGAAAGACAATGCAAAAAGCCGTCGGGTAGAACACGCTCGTATTAAACGTGCAGTGAAAAAACATAAGATACGCTCGACTAAACGAAAATAAGCAAACGCTCTACCACAAAAACACTCTCTTATTAGACAACCAGTTTGGTGCAAAAAGTATAAATATTTTTTGCTAACTGGTTGTACCAATGCATTAGTTATGATAATTGTACCTTTAGTCAATAAATGGACTGTTAAATTTACAGTCCGCTATATATTTTTTAAGACTACAATATAAAAATAATTATAAAACAGGTTTAAGAGGGAGAGGTCATGCAAACTACTGCATTCGTGAGAACTATAGTCGCACTATCAGTCGCAGCGGGAATTGTTGCTTGTGGAGATAGCGCACCAGATGTCGAAACATTAATCGACGAACAAGTTCAAGTAAGCACAGAAAACAAAGTATACACCGGCTCAGGTGGAGCAGCACCTCAGGTTCCTGATGTTGACACAAGTAGCGTGACTGATTCTTTGACAATTGCTTATGACGAAAGTGATTATCCGTTTAACGCCGAAGGCGCCAACAAGTTTTACTATGGTATTGATGCACAAGCTGCTGTTATTCCTGACACTGGGATAATGCTTGATTTCACTACTCCATCAGGCGGTAATTCAACAACTTACCCAATCGAAGTTGTCTTAAAAGCATTAGATGATGCTAACGATGCGGCGACTGAGCCAACCAAAGTTGTTTTGGTAATGCCTGAAGGGCACTTTGTGTTAGATCAAACATTCAACATCGATTTAGCCGACTACGAAAATCTGTCAGCCGTCACGATTATGGGTCACGGTATTGATAAAACGACCCTTGACTATAAAGGCGCGAGTGTCGCTAAAGATGGTTTCCTCATATCAAATGGGGCTAACTTAGAGTTAAGTCATTTCTCAGTTTTAGATTCAAACAATAACGCCATTAAAGTCACAAAGACCGATGGTGTTTATATGCATCATTTAGGCACGATATGGCCTGGTACACCTGATAAAGATAACGGCGCATACGGTTTATACCCAGTTGAAACCAAAAATGTCATCATCGAAGATAGCTTTTCTTATGGTTCAGCTGATGCCGGTGTTTATGTCGGGCAGTCAGAAAAAATAGTCGTTAGAAATAACTTTGCCGTAGCAAACGTTGCTGGTATTGAAATTGAAAACTCCAAAGACGCTGATGTTTATAGCAACTATGCGTTTATGAATACCGCGGGTATTTTGATTTTTGACCTTCCTATCGGTAACAATCATTACGGTGATGGTACGCGTATATTTAATAACGTGTCGATTGCAAACAACACTGAAAACTTTGCTAATGCCAGCGCAAATCCTGCAGGTGTGCATATCGCACCTCCTGGATCTGGGATCATAGTGTTAGCGTCTAGAAATGTTGAAATTTTTGATAACGACATTTCTGGAAATGATTCGTATGCAATTGCGATTGCAAGTTACTTTTTAGCTGAACAAGATTTTACAAAATATGCTGATCCAAACCAACTAGGCGGAGTTATCGCGAACGGCTGGAAACCAGTACCACGCGGTATTAACGTTCACGACAATCGAATTGCTGAAACTGGTGGAAACCCAAGTGGTGCACTGCTTGAAGATCCTTCTTTACCCATCATTGATGGTTTTGTTGGAATTAACGGATTAATGCCTGCAATTTTGTATGATGGTCTTGGCCAAAATTTAGCTGAAAATTCTATTCTTCAGCCAATGGGCGAATTGCCATTTAGAGCAAATGAGCAAATTTGTGCAACAAATAATGGCGGCGCTACTGTTGGCGAATTATTTGACCACACAACGGCATCAAACGCTTTTGCAATTATGCAAGGAAATGGTTTCCCATCTTTTGAAATTGACCTAACTGGTGAATCACTACTTAATTGTCAATTAACTGAACTGCCTGTTTACACTGTAAAATTTGATGGTGTTGAAATGGGTTGTGGCGTTGATGATATGGGCGAAGTTTGTACCGCTGCAACACCAGCTCCAACTCGTGTTGATGAGTTAACGATTGCCGTTCCTGATAATGCTTATCCAATGAATGCTGACTCAGATACTGCTTTTTACTATGGTTTAGACGAAATGGCAGTCACCATCCCTGATGGTGCAATTATGCTCGATTTTACCACGCCGAGTGATGGCAACTCAGCAACTTACCCAATTGAAGCTGTTTTAGAAGCGCTAGATACAGCAGATCAAGCTGCTACGGCCCCAACACATGCTGTTTTGGTTATGCCTGAAGGGCGTTTTGTTCTGGATCAAACCTTTAACATAGATTTAGCGGATTACAGTAATTTATCTGCGGTTACGATTATGGGTCATGGTATAGACAAAACCATTTTAGACTATAAAGGTGCGAGCGTAGCTAAAGACGGCTTCCTTATTTCAAATGGTGCAAATCTAGAACTCGCACATTTCTCAGTACTGGATTCCAATAATAACGCCATTAAAGTCACTAAAACAGACGGTGTCTACATGCACCACGTCGGTACAATTTGGCCTGGTGTTCCAGACAAAGACAATGGCGCGTATGGTCTATATCCTGTAGAAACGTCAAATGTAATTATCGAAGACAGCTTTAGTTACGGTTCCGCAGACGCAGGTGTTTATGTCGGTCAGTCAACCAATATCGTTGTTAGACGCAATTTTGCGGTTGCAAATGTCGCTGGTATTGAAATTGAAAACTCAAAAAATGCCGATGTTTATGATAACTATGCATATATGAACACCGCAGGTATCTTGATATTTGATTTACCGATTGGTAATGGTAACTACGGAAATGGAGTTCGTATCTTTAATAACGTATCCATTGCAAATAATACCGACAACTTTGCAAATGCAAGTAGTAACCCAGCAGGTGTGCATATCGCACCTCCAGGTTCGGGCATGATAGTGCTAAGTACAAATAGTGTTGAAATATTTGATAATGTAATTGCTGGAAACGAATCTTATGCAATAGCAGTATCGAGCTACTTCTTAGCCGAACCAGACTTTGCAAAATATGCCGATCCGGCTGGACTCGGTGGCGTTATTTTTGATGGTTGGAGACCAGTTCCTAGAGCAATTAATATGCACGACAATGAAATGGTTATGAATGCTACTCGACCTCGCGGTGCGTTGATTGATGACGTCGTAACTGGCTTCTTTGGCTACAACGGCCGATATCCTGAGATCCTATATGACGGTTTAGGTGAAAACCTGGCAAATATAGGGGCGATAGCTGATATGGGTGAAGCTGCATTTACCGCTAACGATGCCATATGTTCACAGAATAATGGTTACATGAAAGACGGTGTAATGCAGAATATATTGGTTGGTACTGTATTTGATTTCACAGGTGTAATACCAGCAACGACAGGCAGTGAATATACCTTTACTATGAGTGAGTCATTGTTGGATTGTAGTCATGACGCTTTACCGGTTTACGATGTTGAATTTAATGGGACAACTTACGGTTGTGGCATTGATGATACGACATCTGTAGCGTGTAAAACAGACGACTAATTTTAATTTGAAACAATAGATGAACAAAAAAGGGGGGAGACCCCCCTTTTTTTAGGTGGATCCGATGATGTATAAAAAATTACTCACAATAATTATTTTAGGTGGACTGTCTTTAACCGGTTGTGGCGGTGGTTCTGATCCAGATGGAAAAGAAGACGTTGCGATAATTGATACAGATAATGACGGCGTTGCTGATAGTAGCGATGCATTTCCAAATGATGCGACAGAAACAAAAGATTCTGACAGCGATGGTGTTGGCGATAACGCAGATGCATTCCCGAACGATGCAACAGAAACAACTGACACTGACAACGACGGCGTTGGTGACAATGCCGATGCATTTCCGAACGATGCAACTGAAACTGTTGATACAGATGAAGATGGTTATGGTGATAATATTGATTTCGCACCAAATGATCAGAACATTTGGTTAGAATCGCAATTGAAATATTCTGGTTTATGTACGCCAGATAGTGACAAGGTCAATTTTGATGCTCTAATGGAGGAAGATTGCGAATATCTATCTGCTTTCAATTTATTTAGCGATATGACAAACCCGACTGAGGGGATTTTAGGCTCAAATTCGTTACCTTATGATTTATCCATGCCGCTTTTTACTGATTACGCGACAAAATATCGATTTGTTGTGATGCCAGACGGAACAACTGCAAATTATAACGAAAATGAAGTGTTTGATTTACCTGTTGGTTCTATATTAGTTAAAACCTTTTCAATGCCAGCAGACACGGCAAGCAGAGGGTTCGAAAACGAAACGTTGATTGAAACACGATTGTTGATCCATCGTGATGACGGTTGGGATGCCTTACCTTATGTTTGGAATGAAGACGGTACCGATGCGAAGTTGGCTAAATACGGTAAGCAAATAGCCAATACAAAAGTTAAGCATGATGGCGAAGATTATGACTTTACATATGTTGTTCCAGCGAGAAGTGACTGCAAACAGTGTCACCAATTAACCGATCTTGATTCTGCCGGAAATATTGTCGATGGCACTTCAAGGTTTGCGCCTATTGGACCAAAAGCGCGATTACTTAACTATGATTTCAGCTATGACGATGAAACAAAAAATCAAATCGCAAAATGGTCTGTCGAAGGTATGTTAACCGGTGCACCATCCGATTTATCAACTATTAAGTCTATTCCAAACTTTAAAGACGAAGACATCAGTTCGGTACTGACATTAGAAAGTAGCGAGTTAATGGTATTTGCCAAAGGGTATTTTGATATTAACTGTTCACATTGTCATCGCCCTGAAGGTAGTGCAAGCAATACAGGTTTCCACATCGAATATTGGCGAGATTTTGATTCACAGCAAAACAAACATGGTATTTGTAAACAACCCATTGCTTATGGTGGTGAAGGATTGGGATATGACATAGAGCCAGGTGTCGCAGTTGAGTCAATTGTTTATGCACGTATGGACTCAAATGAGGCCAAAGTTCGAATGCCAGAAATTGGCCGTTCTTTAATCCATAAGGAAGGGGTATTGTTAATTGGGGAGTGGATTAGTCGCCTCAATAGTGCGCCGTATAATCTCAGCTCCTGTACGAGCGATTAACATTGGAAAGCCCTTAAAAAGGGCTTTTTATTTATGAAAAAATCACACCTTATTTTCTATATTATCATGTGCTTTTGTCTATTCTCGTGTGGTGAAACATCGAAGACAACACCACCAGAAGATGTGGTCGATGTGCCAAAGGACGATGATAGCACCGACATTGTTGTCGACGAAAATGATGACAAAAACGACGACGAAAACGCGGTAGAAACGCTAGAAGAGAAACTCGCGCGTTTAGCTTTGGCGTCTCCAGCAGACTGTCAGCAAGATTCAACAAGCGTAAATTGGGATGCGCTTAGTCACGCGGATTGTAATTTGTTAAGCCAATACAAGTTATTCAAGAACATTAAACAACCACAATATGATGCAAATGGAGCAGGGCAATATTATCAATTGTCGGCTGAACTATTTAGTGATTACGCAAGTAAGTATCGGTTTGTGTTTTTACCTGAAAACTCACAAATGACGTATTCCTTTGACGACGCTTTTGAAATGCCTTTAGGAACGGTCTTAGTTAAGACATTTGCTATGCCATTTGATACGGCCATTAGAGGCGCAGAACACGAACGATTGATTGAAACTCGATTATTAATCAAACGCACCGATGGTTGGGTTGCGTTGCCGTTTAAATGGACCGACGATGGTGAAGACGCTATTTTAACTAAGTATGGTGCATTGGTTGACGTAGTTATGACGAACGCACAGCAAACAATAGATTTTCGTTATGAAATTCCGTCTAAGACGACCTGTAAAAATTGCCATCAAAAAGAAACGGACACAAATGAGTTGGTGTTTTTACCCATTGGTTTAAAAGCCCGTTTTTTAAATTGGCCTTTAGCTAACCAGTCAGAAACGCAACTTAGAAACATGCAAATTAATGGGTTGTTGTCAGGTGATGAGACAGACATTGCAGCGACAAATACAGTACCTAAATTTCCAGTCACTGACCTTGAACTTGATCAAGCAGCCAAAGGCTATCTTGATGTTAATTGTGCTCATTGTCATCAAGACGGCGGACTTGGGGGCATTTCAGGGCTTAGATTAGAATACTGGCGCGACGCTACATCAATCAAACATGGGATTTGTAAAAAGCCGCCTGGATATGACGGAGGCCTAAATCATCTTTCATATGACATTGTGCCAGGGAATGCAGAGCAGTCTATTTTGCCTTATCGAATGTCGGTTACGACCGCTAAAGACATTATGCCGCCCATTGGACGACATAGTGTTCATTTAGAAGGCATTAAACTGATAAACGATTGGATTAATCGTATGCCTATCGTAAGTTGTAACAATTAACGTTTTGGCTATTTGGGTTGAGCGTCTAGTGATTCGCCATTAACATCAACTGATTGATCAGACATTAAATAGACATAAGTTGGCATAATGTCTTCTGGTAACTTAAGCAGGGATACGTCTTCAGAAGGGTAGGCTTTCGAACGCATGGTTGTTTTTGTAGCCCCTGGGTTAATGCAATTTGTACGAATATTTGTATGACCAAATTCATCCGCCATTGTTTGCATTAAGCCTTCTGTTGCAAATTTTGAAATTGCATATTCACCCCAAAATGCACGACCTTTTTTACCAACGCCGCTTGATGTAAATATAACGGATGATTTATCGGCCTTTTTTAGCACCGGAATTAATGCTTGTGTCAAAAATAACGTCGCCTTTAAGTTCACTTTCATCACTTTATCAAACGCATCTTCATAGATATGATCGATGGGATTTAGCGAATTTAAAATTGACGCATTGTTAAGTAATCCGTCCAATTTACCAAATTCACTTTCAATAGTTAGGGCCATATCTTTATAGTTTTTAACCGTTGCGCCCTTCATATCGAGAGGAATTATAGCGGGTTCTTTACCACCTTCCGCGACTATTTGGTCGTAAACAGCCGTTAATTTTTTAACAGTTTTACCTAATAATATGGTTTCAGCACCTAGTTTTGCGTAGGTCAAGGCAGCTTGTCTGCCAATGCCATCACCGGCTCCGGTGATTAAGATGACTTTACCGTCGAGTTCGTTTGCTGCGGGTTTAAAACTTACGTGATTCATTTCGGCCAATAAAATTCTATTTATCAAAGGCCGACATATTACCTCTTCAATTTAATAAAATCATCGTTACAAAATTATTATTCTTAATTTTTATTTAGGGACTAGCTAAAATTAAATTTCTCATGTAACTTTAACTGGTCTAAGCTGTTTAGAAAGTCCCATAATTAAAGCCGTACCTACAAACGGATAATAAAAAAAATAGGACCTGGGGAGAAAAATGAAAAAATTAGCAATAAGTATAGCCGTAACGAGTATTCTAGGGCTCACTGCCTGTGACGATACAACGTTAGAAAATATTCAAAAAGATTCAGCGTCACTAGTTGAAGCAAACGAACCGCAACCTAAAGTATCGGTAGTGTTTGACCCTTCAAATGGCAAACTGAGTGTTCCAAATGATTTACTCTATAGTGGCACACAAGATTTCACTCTGGAAATGCCAGAAGAAGTTGCTTCTAAAGCTGCCGGTGAATCTGTCAATTGGGCAAGTCCAGCTTCTGCATTGGGTGCCTTAGACGGATGGGGTACTCAAAATCCATTCACTATTGAACTTGCGTATGACTCAGGTGTGACGTTGGACGCAACCTCTATAATGTCTGGTGATGCGGTTGCATTGTATGAAGTTGTTAAGTTTCCTGAACTTTCAGACCCAGATTGTGCCGATGCTTCTAGAGCAGGTCTAATCTGTAAAGGCACTGCAAGACTAACGTTTGGCGTTGATTATGTAACAACACTGTCTGGTGGCAACATCGCCGTTGTTCCGTTAAAGCCGCTTAAAGCGGGCAAGTCATATGCTGTGGCGTTAACTAAAGAAATTAAAGACTCTAATGGTAATCCATTAAATCCTTCTTCGACCTACGCGTCGGTAGAACAAGATATAAATACACTTCCTATTGTACATCCTGATCTAACAGCGTCTGAATTAAATGAAACTCAAGCTGGTATTCGATTATTACAAACAATGTTTAATAATTTCGAAAACACACTTGCTGATACATTTGGCGCAAATAAAGACGCGATTGTTTATACCCAAGTATTTACTGTGCAATCAGCAGGTGTACCGGGAACGGATCCTCTTCAGATAACAAAATTGTTAAACGCACAGAAATTTGCGGGAATGGCTGCGGCTGACCCGTCAAGCGTTGCGACTTTGATGTTGTCACAGGGTTTTAACGTCGCTCAAGCCTTTGCTCAAGCCGGCGCTATTGAAAATGATCCTGATTCACTGCCTTACAAGCTCTATTCATCTGCTGATGTATACGGCGCTCAAATTAGTATGCCTTATTACCTAGAGAATGCTGAAACAGGCAGCCCATTAACGGGACGCTGGGAAGCGGCATGTGATAGTGGCGTAATGTTGCAATCACTTACTCAAGACCAACTTGTAGCACTTTCAGCGAATACTGGTGATAATCACGAATTGTGTTCAAGTGCGCAAATTGGATTGGCAGATTTTGGTATTGATACTCAACGTCATTTAACTAAGTACAATCCTGTACCTAAAGTTAAGAGTATGGAAACTGTTGATGTACAAATTACCCTTCCTAATCTGGATAATGCTAACTCCATACGAGCAGAACAAGGCTTAACGCCGCTTGCTGGTAGACCAGATGCAGGTTGGCCAGTTGTTATTTTACAACACGGTATTACAAGCAAAAAAGAAGATATGCTAGCCGCGACAGGTTTCTTATCTATGTTCGGATTTGCTACGGTAGCGATAGACCATCCTTTGCATGGTAGTCGTGGTTTTACAGATGATGGTGTTGTTATTAATGCATCAACTGAAAACCCTACGCATTACTTAAACTTACAAAGTTTGTTAACGGCGCGTGATAACGGCCGTCAATCGGTAGCCGATGCGTTACGACTTCGTTTATCACTTAATGCAATGGCTGATGTAACGGCATATTCGCAAGATGGTGTAACACCTCCTGATGCTGGTGTAATCGACTCAACTCGAGTTTATTACATGGGACACTCACTGGGTGCGATTACAGGTACAGCTTTTACTGCAGTAGCTAATACGCCAGCGAATACTGGTGATGCAGCAACTGATGCAGCGATAAATGCGGCTTATAAAATTAACGCCTCTTTCCTAGCCAACGGTGGCGGTTCATTAGTTAACTTCCTATTGGAATCAGCGTCGTTTAGTCCGTTAGTTAAGGCGTCAGTTATTTATGGTTTGGGCAATGAGTTAAGCCAGTCTATGGCGCTAAATTTACAACCTGCTAACTATGGATTAATTGTTGCTCAAGAGCCATCATGTGGCGCGGCACTTAACGAAAACTTTGAAGTTGTTGATCAAAATATTGCTTTGGTTTGTGCCTACAATGCATTTGTAGCCTCAGCAAGTGACGCTGAAAAAGCTGGAATGGCGTCCGCATTTGCTCAGTTCTCATTTGCTGCACAAGCAATTGTAGAAGCCACTGACCCAACAAACTATGCAGGTTTGTTAGCGGCAACCCAAACACCAGTATTGATGATTGAAATGGTTGGCGATATTGACCGTGGTGGTGACAACCCATCAGATTTAGTTGTTCCAAACTTCGTAGCAACTAATCCTATGGCAGGAACAAGCGGTCTAGCGACCTCAATTGGTCTGCAATCGATAACTGAATCAATGATGGACTCTAGTGGTTCGGTAAGCGGTATTGTCCGTCTAACGGCAGGATCTCACAGTACAATATTGTCTCCTGCGACGAGTTTAGGTGGGAATTACCCAACATTGTACGCGCTATTAAACCAAGACCTGAACTTAATGATGAATTACTATTTCTTAAGTGATGGTGCTTCAGTTCAGATTGGCGACAATACGCTAGGTGCTTGCCTTGTTAAAGGTGGTAACCCGGAAACGTGTAGTCAGTAAAAAGCCAAAATTAAAAAGACCAGCTTCGGCTGGTTTTTTTGTTTTTATCACTTCAAAACGTTGAATTTTGCAAAAAAGTCCCCACAAATGTTGGGTTGAATATAAGGGGAATCCATTGGAATTTTTATACGAATACGGTTTGTTTTTGGCCAAAATTGCTACGGTTGTTGTAGCCGTTGGTATTGTTATTGGGTTAATTGCGGGTGCCGCAATGAAAGGAAAATCGAGCAAGAAGGGCGAATTGTACTTAGAAAATATCTCTGAATCAAAAGAGCAAGAGATTGACGATGTAAAAAAAGCCATGCTTGATAAAAGCCAAATTAAAGCATTAGAAAAAGCAGAAAAGAAACTTAAGAAGGCAAAGTCAAAAGCGAAAGATGATGAAGCTAAAACAAAAGCTAAGTTATTTGTTATCCGTTTCGACGGTGGCGTAGATGCTCAAGAAGTTGAATCTCTTCGTGAAGAGATTAGTTGCATTATTTCGGTTGCTGAAGAAAATGATGAAGTATTAATCAATTTGGAAAGTCCCGGTGGAGTGGTTCATGGCTATGGGCTTGCCGCTTCACAAATTGATCGTCTTAAAAATGCAAATCTTAAAGTAACAGTTGCGGTTGATAAAGTGGCTGCAAGTGGCGGGTATATGATGGCCTGTGTTGCGGATAAGATAATTTCAGCACCTTTTGCAATTATTGGTTCAATTGGTGTGGTAGCTCAAATACCAAATATTAATCGTCTTTTGAAAAAGGTTGATATTGATATTGAACAGCATACTGCGGGCGACTATAAACGAACGCTTACTGTCCTAGGTGAAAATACCGACGCAGGGCGTGAAAAATTCAAGCAAGAGTTAAATGAAACACATGATTTATTTAAACAGTTTGTAGCGGATCATAGACCAGAGGTTGATATTGATAAAGTGGCAACTGGTGAACATTGGTATGGAACTCAAGCCAAAGATCTCGGTTTAGTTGACGAAATATTAACAAGTGATGATTTTGTACTAACGAACTTAACAAAATACGACGTTTATAAAATTGAGTTTAAGATAAAACATAATTTGGCGGAAAAATTTGGTATAGCCGCTGAACTTGGCTTGAAAAGGGTATTTGGTGTTTTGTCTTCGTGGTCGGTGACTAATACTAAATAATGCTCATATAACTCGTTAATTCGATTAATAAAAGAATGAAACGTTAGGCCAGGTGCCTAACGTTTTTGTTTTTGCCACTGTAATTTTCAATCGGTTTACATTTTAGGATATTCGTTAATAGTATTATTCTGTTAATTCGCCGTCTCAATATGGCGAAGTAACCCAAACAATGGTTAAATATTGACAACTCATTTTTGGATTACAATATGAAAAATAAATCGATTTTACTCTCGTTACTACTATTTCCATTATTTACCTTTGCGGAAAGTTCAGAATTAACCCTTGAAAAAATAATGTCAGATCCTAGTTGGATTGGAGCCGCACCATCTTCTGCTGCGTGGCTTGCGACATCAGATTCTGTTGTATTCCAGCAAGAAACGGAAACCGCCATTGAAAACCTGATGAAAGTGAATTTATCAAGTTTATCCCAATCAAAGGTGCCGATAGAAACATTACATTTAAACCACCAAGACGAGTTAGTTTTTAACCGAAATAAAACCCTAGCAGCCTATGTTTTTGAGGGTAATTTATTTACTGTCGACATTGCAATCAACAAGGTAACGCAACTTACCTTTTCCAGTTCAATTGAAAATGAACCTATGTTTTTGAACGACAATCGATTGTTATTTTGGCGCGATTTTAGTGCTTATGTTTTTGATCTAAATTCGAAAACTGAAAAAGAACTAGTCAAACTAAGTTTTGAAAAAAAACCTGAAGCACCAAAAATTAAAGATGATGTAATTAGTACTGAGCAGCACAAATTAATTAAGTTTGTTGCGAATGAACATAGAGATGAAGTTGAGCGATTCAATTACAGTTCAATGATTAATCAAAAAAATAAAAGTGTATTTTCTCAGGAGTATTTTTTCTCACCTGAAGACAGACTTGTCGATGTGTCTATTTCACCACGTGGTGACAAGATGATTGTTGTTACTGCGAAAAAGAAAAATTGGCGAAGTGACGGCGATATCATGCCAAATTATATTGGTGACGATGGCCGAATTCATGCTGAAAAAGTTAGATCTAGAGTCGCTGACGCTGAACCTAATCAACAAACATTTTGGTATGTGGATTTAATAGATAGAAAACAGTCTCAGATCACTATTTCAAATTTGGATGATTTTGACAAAGACGTACTTAAATCTGTTAAAACCGAGAATGCTAAGGCATTAGGTAAAAAGTACAAAAGTGAAAAACAAGATAGAACCGTTAATTTGATTATTGATTGGAGCTGGGAGCAAAGCCCAATTCAGTGGCAACAGTCTGGTGATAATGTCGCTATCATGTTGGAAGCTTGGGATAATAAAGACCGTTGGATAGCCACAGTTGATTTTGATAAAAGCAAGTTGAAACAGCAACATCAATTACATGACGATGCGTGGATAAACTACACATTTAACGATTTTGGCTGGTTACCAAATCAAAACAAACTTTATTTTTTATCAGAACAAAATGGGTATTCTCATATCTATACAAAATCGATTTCTAGTAAAAAGGTTCGACAGGTTACTGATGGAAAATTTGAAGTATCAAGTTTAAAAGTAAACTCGGATGGTTCATCGTTTTTCTTTAGAGCGAACGTAAACCACCCAGGAGACTACCAAATTTACCGTGTAGCAACTGACAGCAAAAAACAAAGTAAACCTGAAGCGTTAACTTCGATGTTAGGAAATAATGAATTTTCTATATCTCCTGATGAAACAAAATTACTCATAACGCATTCAACACTAACTCGCCCAAATGAGTTGTTCTTAGTTGATTTAACGAATAACAATCAAGTTACGCAGTTAACTCAAACGGTATCGAAAGAATTTGCTGACTACAATTGGCAGGCACCAAAAATTGTTGCGGTACCGTCGTCAAATCAAGAACAGCCTATTTACTCTAAAGTTTATTATCCTAAAAATTATGATCCAGCTAAAAGCTACAAAGCCGTAATCTTTAATCATGGCGCCGGGTACACGCAAAATAGTGACTATGGATTTTCCTATTATTTTAGGGAGTTTATGTTCCATAACTTTTTGACTCAACAGGGTTATGTTGTAATGGATATGGATTACCGAGCATCTAAAGGGTATGGCCGCGATTGGCGTACGGCAATTTATCGTCAAATGGGTACACCGGAAATAGAAGATTTAAAAGATGGTGTTAACTGGCTAGAAGAAAACGTCAGTGTTGATAGACAACGTGTTGGAACTTACGGTGGTTCATATGGCGGCTTTATGACATTTATGGCCTTGTTTACAGCGCCTGATTTGTTCCAAGCAGGGGCTGCGTTGCGTCCAGTTTCCGACTGGGCCCATTACAATGACGGTTATACGTCTAATATTCTCAATCGCCCAACAAACGATCTTTTAGCCTATCAACGAAGTTCACCAATATATTTTGCAGAAGGACTCAATAAGCCTTTACTAATTAATGCGCCAATGGTCGACAACAACGTGTTTTTTGTTGACGTTGTGCGACTCGTTCAGCGCCTCATTGAATTAGAAAAAGAGAATTTCGAAACGGCTATTTATCCTGTTGAACCGCATGGGTTTGTTCAACCTTCAAGTTGGTTAGACGAGTATCGTCGTATTTTTAAGTTGTTTGAAACTCACTTATAACGCTTAAAAAATGTTTAGTTTTTAAAAGGGCCAATAGGCCCTTTTTTATTTGTGCCGTATTACCTGATAATAAAAGTAGAATACGGCAACAACACACCCCACGATAACACCTATCAGATGTGCTTCGGTTGCAACGGAAGCACCAATTAACTCTTCGGTTTCCACTGACGCCCCTACAATATTTTCGTACGCAACTTTAATTGCAATACCTAGTAACAGCAACCAACCTGTTTTTTCTTGTTTGGTGATATCTATAATGCCACCGTAGATTAACAGACTATGTAGGACCCCAGATAAACCGGCGTAATGACTGTAATTAGCAAAAAACATGAGTGTTATGCCAACGAGGGTAAGACATAGTAGCATCACTATTAGATAGTGTTTAACACTGTAATATTCACCATGTAACGCCCAGACTAAAACTAATCCAGAAGAGTTTAATAACAAATGATTTAAGTTGGTGTGTAAAAGCTGGCCTGTGATCACGCGCCACCATTCTCCATCAAGTACCTTGGCTGGAAACAACCCTAATAATTCGCTGGAGTAGGGTTCAAATAAATGAAGTAAGATCATGCAACTAAATACAAGTAGCGGCCCAATTATAAACTGACGTCGCAACGGTAGACCTAACATGTAAATGACCCTATTTTGTAGTATGTGTTTATTGTGTGATTTGATAACATTACGGTAATAACAAATTATTCGAAGTAACTATGCGCGTATTAACTCTTATTACTTTCACCATTGCAACTCTGTCTAGCCAGTTTTTAATGGCGGCCGAACAAACTGACGAAAATGCAGTTTCTAGATCGGTACCAGAAGCCTTTACTGGAATGAACTACCAGAAGTCTGCTATTGCTAGTGAGGCGATGGTCAGTGCAGCAAATCCACATGCTGTAGATGCGGGTTTAGCAATGTTAGCTCAAGGTGGTAATGCTATTGATGCAGCTGTTGCTATACAACTGGTATTAACTTTAGTTGAACCGCAGTCCTCAGGCATAGGTGGTGGCGCATTTTTATTATGGTATGACGCCAAGACAAAACAAATGACCTCTTTTGATGGTCGTGAAAAAGCCCCATCTGCGGCTACTCCAGAATTATTCTTTGAAAAAGGTAAACCTGTAAGATGGATTGATGCTGTTATCGGTGGACGTTCAGTGGGCGTACCTGGTGTTCTCCATATGTTGCATCAAGTACATGAAAAAAAAGGCCAATTAGAATGGCACAAGCTTTTTCAACCCGCGATAAAATTAGCTGAGAATGGATTTCGTGTAAGTCCTCGGTTAGCCAAGTTAGTCGCCATGCATATGAATCCTGGTCTTGCTCGGTTGAGTCCGGCTAAAGAATATTTTTACCCGAATGGAAAAGCCATTAAAGAAGGCAGTCTGTTAGTTAATAAACCTTATGCCAATACATTAAAGCTTATTGCTAAAAATGGTATTAAGGCGTTTTATAACGGGATTGTCGCTAAACAAATTGTTGATGCAGTCAATAATGCTCCAGTTGCCCCCGGGTTATTAGCACTTGAGGATCTTAAGAACTATCAATCAATCGAACGTCAGGTTGAATGTTTAGACTACACTAAAAGAGACTCATCTTTTGATATCTGCAGCATGGGGCCACCGAGCTCAGGCGGCATAACGGTATTGCAAATTTTAGCGATGTTAGAACCGTTTGATTTCACCGGTTTGAATTTTTTTAGTGCCAAAACGTTACATCTTTATTCTCAAGCAGCGAGACTGGCATTTGCCGACAGAGACCAATATATCGCTGATAGTGATTTTGTAGATGTGCCTACCTTAGCAATGTTGGACAAACAGTATTTAACCAAGCGCAGTGCACTAATAAACGAAAAACGGGATATGGGGAAAGCCACAGCGGGCATTATTGGACATAAAGAATATGCCGCAAACGTATCAATCGCGCAGCCTAATACGAGTCATCTATCAATTGTCGATAAAGAGGGTAATGCAATCTCAATGACAACAAGTATTGAAATGGGCTTTGGTTCGACGGTTATGGTTGGTGGTTTTTTATTAAATAATCAACTAACCGATTTTTCATTAGCTCCAAAGGTCAACGGGAAACTAGTTGCTAATCGAGTGGAAGCGAATAAACGCCCAAGAAGCAGTATGACACCAGTGATTGTCATGAAGGATGACGAATTGTTTGCGGTTTTAGGCTCACCCGGTGGCAGCCGTATCATAAACTATGTTGGGTATGCCTTGCTCGGGCTATTGGAATTTGAGATGGATCTTGACGACGTTGTGAACGGTCCTAGGTTTTCAAATCGTAATGGCTATACGACATTGGAAAAAGATTCGATTTTGGCACAGTACAAAACGCAATTGGAACAGATGGGACACACCGTAAGGCTATCTGAACTAACCTCAGGTATCCACGCCATAATTAAAACTAAAGATGGCTGGAAGGGGACTGCAGACCCTCGTAGAGAAGGTACCGCAAAAGGACTTTAATAGACAGGGCGCACTTTTTGTATAACTAAGTGCGCTTGCGTTTTATTGTTCTCTAGCGTCCCAACAATCACAATCACAATCACAATCAAACTGAAACGCTAACTCTAACAAAATGCTAACCGATAATTGTTGGGTTATTTATGTTGTCTTGCATAAGGGTCGTCGGCAATTTCGGCAATGAGCCATTCACCTTTTTCTTTAACAAATTTAACTTTTCTAAGGTCGTTTTTAAGTGCACCGAGGTATTTGCCCGTGAACAAAATATTGACTGACGTAGTGTTATTGTCCCCAACTTTAACTTGATTTAAGGTTCGATCAATTTTTAAGTCGACTCCCTTATCAAATTGCATATTTAGCACATAACGCGAATAACCTTTAGGCGTACCATAACTCTTAATGATCCGAGCATGCTTTTTGGTAACATATTTTAACAATAGAGAAATGTCATTTTGGTTATAAATGGCATCAAAAAACGTTAATGCACGATATTCAGGTGCATTGGGGTTTGCAAATGCAGGAATATTGTTACTTTGCTCTTTACAAGCATACAAATTAAAAAAAACAAAAATCACGATAAGTGTTCGGATGATATTCACAAAAATTCCTTATTTTTGGCCAAAGATAAAAACCTTTCTTCCATTAGTCTATCGTGAACACTTAAATGATCCACCTAAAACAAAAAAAAACTCAAAGTTTATAAAACTTTGAGTTTTTTGAACGCTTTTAAAAAGCAAAGTAATTCAAATTATTGTACAAGTTCAGAATCAGTGAATACTTCAGCAAATAAAGGCGAACTTAAGTAACGCTCAGCAGAACTAGGTAAGATTACAACAATAACCTTATCTTTGTTTTCTGGTTTTTCAGCAATACGTTTAGCTGCAACTACTGCAGCACCTGAAGAAATACCAGCTAAAATGCCTTCTTCTTTCATTAAGCGGTGTGCCATTTCCATTGCATCATCATTACTAACCGCTTCAACTGAGTCAATTAAGTCTAAGTCTAAGTTTTTAGGAATAAAGCCTGCGCCAATACCTTGAATTTTATGTGGTCCAGGTTTTAAGTCTTCACCAGCAAGTTTTTGAGCAATAACCGGAGAATCAACAGGTTCTACAGCAACAGATTGAATTTGCTTGCCTTTTTCTTGTTTAATATAGCGACTAACACCTGTAATCGTACCGCCAGTACCAACACCAGCGACAAAGACGTCAATTGTCCCTTCGGTATCGTCCCAAATTTCTGGGCCTGTAGTTTCAAAGTGAACTTGAGGATTAGCTGGGTTTTCAAATTGTTGTAATAAAACGTACTTTTCAGGATCTGAAGCAACAATTTCCTGCGCTTTAGCAATTGCGCCGCCCATGCCTTTTGGACCTTCAGTTAACACTAGTTTCGCACCTAGTGCCACTAATAACTTACGACGCTCTAAGCTCATTGTTTCTGGCATAGTTAACGTTAATTTATAACCACGAGAAGCCGCAACAAAAGCAAGTGCAATACCCGTATTACCCGAAGTAGGCTCGATAATTTCTTTATCTTGCGTAAGACGACCAGATTTTTCTGCGTCCCAAATCATATTCGCGCCGATACGACATTTAATACTAAATGAAGGGTTTCTTGATTCAATCTTTGCGTATACGTTACCGCCAGTAACTCGGTTTAGTTTAACTAATGGCGTTTTGCCTATCGAGCGTGAATTATCTTCGTAAATAGAGCTCATTTTTTTAATACCTTCATGGTTATAGTTTTTTAGCAACTGTGCTAGTAAATAACGTCAGAGGCAAAAATAAAAGTTCGTTTTTTAAATAACATATTCGTTTAAGTTAATAGCAGAAACATATCGAAATCTTTACACCTATTTTTTGCTATATTGAGGGCCAAAAAAATCAATTTACGCTGTCGGATAATTAGATAAGTGTTACACTTTGGCATTAATAATAATGTGAATTTTACTATGGCACGTCGTTTACCCCCGCTAAATTCATTAAAAGCATTTGAAGCTGCCGCGCGCAATCTTAGTTTTACTAAAGCCGCGGAAGAGTTGTTTGTTACTCAAGCAGCAATCAGCCATCAAATTAAGTTATTAGAAGATCATCTAAGCATTAAGTTATTTATGCGTCGAAATCGATCTCTTTTACTTACTGAAGAAGGGCAAAGCTATTATCTCGATATTAAAGATATTTTTGCGCATCTCTACGAAGCAACCGAAAAGTTATTAACGCGGGGAGCGAAGGGGACGATAAGTATCGCGCTCACGCCAAGTTTTGCGATCCAGTGGTTAGTGCCGCGTTTATCTGAATTTTCTGCGCTACATCCCGACATCGATGTGCGAATTAAAGCGCAGGATCATGATGACAGCTCGCTTACTGATGATGTTGATGTAGCGATCTATTACGGATTAGGTCATTGGCAAGGAGTGAATGCCGATAAACTTCATACCGAGTACCTGACCCCAGTGTGTAGTCCACTATTGTTAGCAAGTGATCGTCCGATACGTTCGACAGAGGATTTACGTCATCATACTTTGCTGCATGATTCATCTAGGAAAAATTGGAAGGAATGGATGAAAGTTGCGGGGCTGCCCGATCTCAACGTAAATCAAGGACCAATATTCTCCCATTCATCTATGGTGCTGCAAGCCGCGATACATGGTCAGGGAGTGGCATTAGCACATAGTGTTTTAGCCAAGCCTGACATAGATTCTGGCCGTTTGGTAATGCCATTTGATCAAGTACTCGTCAGTAAAAATGCATACTATTTAGTCTGCCGCGAAGCCCAATCAGACACGGCAAAGATCGTAACATTTAGAAACTGGTTGTTAGCGGCTGTTAAGCAAGAACAAGAGGCCATTGAACTTGATTAAGATCACGACGGTTGGCGAAATTAGACGAACTTACATCCCTAACGATATAAAAGCTGTTTTAGTTATTGCCCACGGCGCTGGCGCTGGCCTTAAGCACGAATTTATGGATTCGTTTTGCCATATGATGGCCCAATATAATATTGCGGTGTGGTCATTTAATTTTCCATATATGCAAATTATGTATGAAACGGAAAAACGACGTCCGCCAAATAAAGTCGATAAGCTAGTAACACATTATTTTTCTGAAATAGGTGAAGCGACTCGACAATTTGGTGCGGATTTACCTTTGTTTGTTGCTGGCAAAAGCATGGGAGGCCGAGTGTCGAGTTTGGTTTCAAGCATGTCACTTGCACAACAAACGTTGGCTGAATTGGAAAACGTGAACATTGCAGGAAATATTGTTTTAGGTTATCCATTTATCCCACCAGGAAAGCCTGAAAAGTTTGAGTCTCGAACTCAACATTTTAAAGACCTGCAGTGTTCGTCGTTGATTTTACAAGGTGAGCGCGACACGTTTGGTAATACCGCTGTGTTAAATTCAAAAACATTCCCAGACCAAGTAACAATAAGCTGGATCCCAAATGGTGATCATAGTTTTAAACCATTGAAGTCGTCGGGCAAAACATATGAAGATAATTTAGAATTAGCGGCAAAATTGTCTAACGACTTTATTCACAAAGTTATTGGCAAATAAGATAAATTAAAATGTTTAACAGGGGACTACGATGAATCATTACTGGAATTTTAAAGCAATAGCGTGTGTTTTAGTTGCGTTATCGGTTCTTGCCGGAGCATTTGGTGCACATGGTCTTAAAGATATATTAACGACCTCAGAACTTACAACGTGGGCAACGGCCTCTAATTATCTGCTTTCGCAAGGTTTAGGGATTTTAATTTTAAGTTGTTTACCACAGTCACCAAAACTTACACTTGGATTAAAACTGATCCTATTTGGCGTGATTACGTTTTCTGTTTCGTTGTTTATGTTAGTGTCATTTACGTTAAAAATTATTGCAATGCTTACGCCGTTTGGTGGCATGTTAATGATCGTAGGTTGGGGCGTAATTGCCTGGCATTGTTTTAGGCAATATGAATTTACTCAAGTGAAGTAATAGGCGCAGCGTTTTCGACGACTTGGTTAAGTAATTCACGTATACCGGCTTTATCGAGCTTTAATTCGGTCATAATATTTTGCACTTGCTCGTCGCGTAACAATCCTCTATAACTCACTGAATTAATAGCTAAATACATGTAGCCTGCAAGCTCTATACATAAGATGACAAATTGATATTTCTTTGGAATTAAGCGAAGCGGCGCTGATTTTTCAATATATTTTAGATATAGATCGAGTTGGTTTCTAACATGTTTATCGACATGCCAATTAACACAAATTTGAGAAATATGGGTCTTCAAAACTTTATTGTCCGATAACTCAAAGTAATCTAATAAAGAAAAATCTATTTTCGATTTTGTTTTTAACGTTTTTAACGGATCTTTGTTAAGAATTTGAGGGTTGGAAATCAAACCAGCCATGATTAACACTAATACCGATTTTTCACTGACATTTTGTTGTTGTAAATCTAGCTTTCTCGACAACAAAGATGTTATTGCAATAAATTGATCGAGTTTGTTAATGATTAAATGGCTAAATTTATCATTTTGACTATAGGCAATACGTAAAAACTGTTGCCTCATTAAAATAGCCGGTAATCGTTCAATGCCAATTAAACCAATGGCATGTTTTAACGTAAAGTTTGCTCTGACTTCTTTTGATTGAGATTGGGCGTAACCAATAACAGAATTTATATCCGCTTGTTCATTTAAAAACTGTTCTATTTTGTTAACTGGCGCAATATTAATAAGCTGATATAACGCTGGATAACTAATAGGCGCATTAAATCTTATGTTCTCAACTGGCAAGATAGGGACTTCTATCGGTGTATTGTTAGACAAACCGAGTCGTAATAAACGCAAGCTTAAGTTATTAATCTGTTCCAATTTAAATATTGGAATATTTTTGTCGTATTGTGCTTCTTCATCAAATTTCACTTCTTGAATAACGTAGTTACTCGGCTTCTTTTGGTTTTCGGCAATACTAATGCAGGCTTCTATAACACTGCCATTGAGTATGGCGATGAGTTGTTTGTTGTTTTGTTCAACGAAGACGACAGATTCATCCGTATGGAGTTTTTGCATCACGATTTGTTGATAGAAAGAAGACAAACGTGAATCTACAGGTAGAACATAATTTCCATAGGCAATTTGGCTTAGTAGTTGGTCACTACTGTATTTCCTAGTTTTTTGATGACGACACGCGGATAAACAATAATTGATAACAATAGTAACTAATGCTTGAACGGTTAGTCTTCTATTTTTACAGGTAGACCCACCTAAGATAGCCCCTAATATCGTATGCGTATTGGTTTCTGCAAACGCCTCAGAACAAGCGTACTTGTACGAACGAGCTAGAAGGGTACTCAAACTTGTTTTTGTCGAAGCGGTTAGCTTTGGATCGATAGATAACTTCTCAAATATCGGTTTTCCGCTATAAATAACGGTACAACAAGTAATTAACAATTCTTTTTGAGTTTCTTTTGTTAACGAACAGGCATTACCCAATCGTAGGCCGATGACGATACAATTTAGTAAGGCGCCAACAAAAGGGGTAACCGCAATGAGTTTTGAACCATAAAGTAAAGTAAACCAAAATGGATTTAGTTTATTTAATACAAACGCATTATCGATTAACAGCGTTATGCTGGCATTAATTTCAGCAGTGTCTTGTTTTTTAACCGCCAACTGACAAATTCGAAGCGTTTTTAAAAACTCTGAAAGCGCCTGTTGGCCGTTATGTAGGTGTTCTTGAACGTTTTGCACAAATTAGTATTGAGTGAACTTTTCATATGCACCGGCGCCCCAAGCAATCAACTGACCGTTCTTGAATAACATCGGCGTACATTCGTCTTTTGTGGTGATACCATCACTTTTTTGATGCTGCGTACGGTAGAACATTACCTGAATGGTACCGTCTTCTACTTGCCTTGCTTCTGTAAGGTCTGGTGAACCTAACGAATCAATGACATGAGATTTTAGGATCTGATCGTTAATAGACAATTTATTAATATAAATTTTATTAAACGCCTGCCTATCTTCCCAGTCCATTTGGTCTGGATCATCTTCATAAAATGTAATGACCGTAGCTGCAAATACGACATATAGTCCAAATCCTATACCTGCAAATTTAACTACTTTATTAGACATAACATTCCTTCAATCTCTCTTTTATTTTGCGCGCATTATAACTTGAAAGCATCAAGCCTTGTCAAAGAAGTTTAACAATTAACTCGGATATTAAGTCACTATTTTGTAACAAGGTTCGTATTTGGCACCTGGTAATTTCATTCTGCCTTGTTGGACAAAAGCTTCGAGGAGCTTGTCCATCGCCAACATCAGTTCAGCATCACCATCTAATATAAATTGCCCGTGCTCTTTTACAGAACGAACGCCATCTTCTTTTATATTGCCAGCGACGATGCCAGAAAATGCGCGACGTAGATTCGCAGCGAGTTCTTTTTTATCTTGGTTAATATGGAGATCTAAACTTGCCATATTCTCGTGACTTGGGTTAAAGCTTTGTTGGAAACCCTGATCTATTTTTAATGTCCAATTAAACTGATAAGCATCACCATTTTCTTTGCGGTACACCCTTACATCTTCCATTTTTTCAGAAATATAGCGAGCAACTTGCTTAGGATCATCTGGAATGATCTTGATTAAATCTAGTGCTTCTTGGCCCAATGTCAATTCGATAAAGTTAGCAATTTCTTCAAAGTAACTTATCGACTCTTTTGGTCCCGTCAATACGATAGGTAATACTTGTTTTTTATTATCCGGATGTAACATGATGCCTAGGATATATAAAAGTTCCTCAGCTGTTCCAGCGCCCCCTGGGAAGATGATAATTGCGTGTCCGACACGTACAAAGGCTTCAAGGCGCTTTTCAATGTCTGGCAATATAACTAATTCATTAACGATTGGATTGGGGGCTTCTGCAGCTATAATACTGGGTTCCGTGAGACCTAAATAACGGCCTGAATCTATGCGTTGTTTTGCGTGCGCTAATGCCGCACCTTTCATCGGGCCTTTCATTGCACCAGGGCCACAACCGGTGCAAATATCCAATTTTCTTAAGCCTAATTGATATCCAACTTCTTTTGTATATTGGTATTCATGATCTTTTATCGAATGTCCGCCCCAGCATACGACGAGGTTAGGATGATCCGTAGGTGATACCACATTTGCATTACGCAACATTTCAAAAACTTCATTAGTAATAATTGCGCCCGATGCAAGTTCAGCTAATCTCTCATTTGGATAGCGGTTAGCGTTATACAAAATGTCTCTGATAACGGCTTGTAAATGTTCTTGAATACCGACAATAATTTTGCCGTCTACAAATGCAGAAGTCGGCGGGTTAACTAATTCGATTTTAATACCGCGTTCACGGCTTAATAAGTTTATTTCAAAGTCTTTGTATTTTGCCTGTGCTGCAGTACTGTCATCAGATTCGGTGCCAACATTGAGAACGGCTAGGGCGCAGTTTCTAAATAAATTATATAGGTTGCTGTTGGATGATTGTTTAAGTTGTTCAACTTCGTGTTGCGATAGTAAATTCATGCCACTAAGTGGACTTAGAAGTATTCTCATATCTTCTCCTTGATTTAATGCTTTGTTTTAACAAGGAAAGATGTATTTTTAATTACATCATCTATGTTGATTGTTTTTTTAATTATTATTTTTAAGATCTACTTTTTATAACAAATTCTATTTCGACCCGCATCTTTAGCTTCATATAGCGCTTTGTCGGCTCTATCAAACGCAGTGTGAACGTTGTCCGTTGCCACTAACATAGTGACACCAACTGAAACCGTTATGTTTAGTCGATCATTTTTTACTTTGAAAGGAATTGAACTGACTGCTTTACGCAGTTTTTCAAGTGGGGTTAACATATTTGTCGCGTCAGTATTTATCATTAAGCAAACAAACTCTTCACCGCCATATCGAGCTAAAAAGTCAGTTTCACGTAACGAGGTTCTCAGGGTTTTGGCAACAATTTGTAGCGTCTTGTCACCTACAGAGTGCCCATATTTATCGTTTATCTTTTTAAAGTGATCTACGTCAATCACGGCAATACACAGCGGATCTGGGTGCCGTAACCAACGCTTAAATTCTTCGTTAAATCGTTTGTCGTACGCGCCACGATTTGGCAAGTTGGTCAGCGCATCTAAATCTGCTCTAGCGATCTCTTCGAGCCATTTTTTACGATAAAACTCCGTTCTTTGCTCTAAATTAGCCAATTTAGATTCCATGTCTTGCAAAACATTGTCTAAATCAGCAGCGCGTTGTTTTTCCAATTTATCACGCTGCTTAATCGACTCGGTAATAACGTTTAATTTGTTTTCAATTATCTGTTTAAGATTAGAAACACTATTAGCGCTGTCGGCATTTTTAGATAACTCGTCGATTTGACCATCTATTTTTCTATTTAACTGTTCGAGTTGGTTGCCGTAATCTTTAGAACAATTTATCGACTTAATCAGTGTTTTGTGGACATCGGCCAATGCCGCATTTACATTTAAAATGAGTTTTTGAGTTTGTAAAAATTCTTCAGAAAATTGAGTCACGGACTCTTCAAAATACGTAAGACAAATTTCTAAACGGTCAAAATCATGTGTAGAAACGTCGATGCGTTTTTTAAACTCATTTAATCGCGGCTTAATAATCGCATTCTGAGAGAGCTTATCGAGGCGAACTATTATGTTCTTTAGTAATTTAGGGTTTAATTGTTGATCTTTTGATTGGTTTTCAACAGGCTTTTGTTGAAATTGCAGAGCGACCAAACGGTAGGTTTCAACCAAATTGGCAACCGTTGGTTGCAATTCATTAAATAACAAAGTCTCTTTAGACTTTACCTTATTTACAACCATGCGCAGTTTCCTACGAACGTTTTCTTCCATCCCTTTTACGGATTGCAAGGTTTCCCCAGCTTCTAACAGAAAGTCTCGTAGGGCTTTCTGTTTTAAATAATGTTGATTTTCTAAGGACTTTATCGATTCATGAGTTTCTGTAAGTCGAGACGTAAGCGTTGACAGCTCAACACCTTTACCTGTTGTTTTTCTAAGTTGAGTTAATTTATTGTCAACTTCTACATCTTGACCTTTGGTTAGACTTCCCATCTTGTCTACGACAGTTAACGCAAGCTTTAATGCTCGCTCGTGTTGAACAATCACATCTTCCAGTTGATTTTGTTTATCTTTTTCACTCATATCCGTAGTCTAAATATCCATAGCTAAAGAAGTTACTAAGATAACTATAATTTTAAAGTATAAAAAAAGCCATCTTGAAGATGGCTTTTTCTGGAATTACTTTTGTTTTTTAAGCAGATAGTAGGGTAACCAATTTGGTTCCGCTTGATATTCGTCATTCATGATCTTGTCCCACCCTTGTAAAATTGACTTACAGTTTTTGCTAGTTCGATAAGCATAGTCTTTTTTTATCCAAAGTGAAAGTCTTTTTGTACTATTACATGTCGACTTACATAATTACTTACATGACTACTTACAGAATGGACAGGTGTTTATAACGACTTCGTGTAATTACTTATAGACACTCTATTTCTGTCCTCACACAGGTGGTTTATATTTTTGTTTAAATACAATGGGTTGTGTTTATTGAGGCTTTACTTTTTATGTCATGTGTGTAATTCAAAGAGGAAGATAGAAGTGGAATTTTGAATTGTGGTATGAATTAGTACTACATGCCAAACAAACGGTTGTAAACACGGATTGCGTGGTCATCAGACATCCCAGCGAGATAATCGCAAATTATCCGATCAGAGTTGAGTCCTTGTTCTTCACTCATTAACCATAATTGTTTTACTTGAGTTGGCAACAGGCGCTTTGGATCACACGAAAAGGCTTCAAATAATGAAATTAACATTCTTTGTCCCTTAAATTCCAGTTGTTGGATTTCGGTATTTTGGATCACATGTTTAAAAACAAATCGTTTCAATAAGTCCAACACCGGTTGTGCCGTAGGAAGTAATTGAGCGTTATATTGAAGCAATGTTTCGGCAAACTGGGTAGGCCGTTTGACAATGCTTATATTGGTGATTAGGTGATTTACTAGTGCACCAATTGCATTTTTTCGCTGATGATGTTCTTTGCTAAATAACATTATAGACAGCTGCTTGGCGTGTTTTTTTGCCCAAGGGTTACCGGTCGTTAACAAGCCAGGTAATACTTCGTCGTGCCAGAAATCGCTCGTCACCTTGCCTAACACGATAGCGTCTTCTAAGTCATGAACACCGTAGGCAATGTCGTCGGCTAGTTCCATAATTGAACAGTCGAGAGATTTGTATTTTGCTCTTAAAGAAAGAAACGGTCCCGTTGCAGCACCATCGGTATCTATTTCTAAAAATTGACTACGGTCTTTGTCTGACAGAGGTTGCAATAACCAATCAAAGCTCGACTTGTCATCGTCGAATAGACCTTTAATGGGTTTCCAACTGTCAGCACGTATAATTGTCGAAATATTGTTTGGCTGAATAAATTCAGGGTTTTGTTTAATTAAAAGTGGATATTTAACCAACCCTAGTAAGGTTCGACGCGTAAGATCCATACCAAACGCGGGTGTATAGGGTTCAAGTTTTGTTGCGATTCTGAATGTTTGTCCGTTTGCTTCGAATCCACCGGAGGATTTCATCATATAATTTAACGCAATTTCACCTCCGTGACCAAATGGTGGGTGACCCAAATCATGTGCTAAACAAAGAGATTCAATTAGTGCATCAGAAGGTAAAGCATCTTTGAGAAACTGATGGTTAAGGACGTTATTATTTTGTCTTAACTGAGCGGTCAACCCCGTGCCGATTTGGGCTACTTCTAACGAATGAGTTAATCGAGTCCGATAAAAATCGTCTTGCCCTACGCCGAGGATCTGAGTTTTGGATTGTAAACGACGAAACGCCGCGGAATGCAATATCCGGGCGCGATCTCGTTGGAATGGGTCTCGTTGATCGTTGGGTCTTTGATTGGCATCCCCCGATTGTCGATTGTTCCAAACGTCAGTCATTTAAAGCCTTAAAGTGGTGACGAAATTTCGTCAAAGTTTAGCGAGAAGCTTGGTAAAAACATATCCATAAAATAGTCGACTTCGGGGCAACGATACTTTTGTAGTGTTTTGTTAATGTTCTTTTTGGCTTTCTCAAATTCATGATTGCCTGCGCTTAGTTCTTCTAAGGTTTTAATTAAACCGCAAATTACATCCGCTGACTTCACAATTCGAGCCATCTCGGGATCAATATTTTCATGTAATAGAAGGTCACTGAAGTCTTCCCTAAATTCAGCAGGTAACATTTGCAACAGTGATTTTTCGGCTACTGCTTCAATTTTTTTATAGGCGTTTGCGATATCTTCATTGTGATATTTAATTGGGCTGGGTAAATCGCCAGTTAATACTTCGCTAGCGTCATGATATAACGCAACGAGTGCCGCTTTTTCAGGGTTAACGTTGCCATTAAACTTTTTGTTTTTGATCAACGCCAAAATGTGCGCGACAGTTGCCACTTGATGGCTATGCTCCTGCACATTTTCGGTGGTGACGGTTCGCATTAAAGGCCAGCGTTGAATTAACTTCAAGCGGGCGATATTGGCAAAAAAATGACTGTGTTCCATTATCATTTTCGGTATACATCTAAAAAGTCAGATAGGTCAGAGATGGCCTTTTTCAACTCATCTATATGCGGTAGAAACACCAATCTAAAGTGATCTGGGCTTGGCCAATTAAAGCCTCGGCCATGGACCACGAGAATGTATTTCTGCCTTAGTAAGTCGAGCACCATTTTTTCATCGTCTTCAATATTAAATTTTGACAGATCAATTTTCGGAAATAAATACATTGCGCCTTTAGGACGAGTAACTGAAATACCATCGATGGCATTTAATGCTTTGTAGGCATAATCCATTTGACGGTATAGTCGACCTTCTTTTGCGACCAAATCGTTGATACTTTGGTACCCACCTAATGCTTGTTGAATTGCATTTTGACATGGCACATTGGCACATAGTCGCATTGATGCCAGCATGTTTAAGCCGTCAATGTAATCGCCAGCCCATTTTTTGGGGCCCGATAGCAACATCCATCCCGTTCTAAAACCCGCGACTCGATAGTTTTTAGACAAACCGCTGAACGTAACAATAAATAGGTCCTGACGCATAGCTGCGATACTGTGATGAACAGCATCGTCGTATAAAACTTTGTCATAAATTTCATCACTAAAAATGATCAAATCATGTTCCGCTGCAAGGTCTGCAATTTCTAACAATACTTTTTTGCTATAAACCGCACCAGTTGGATTGTTTGGATTAATCAAAACAATTGCTCTGGTTTTTTTTGTGATCTTGGATTTAATGTCTTCAATTGAAGGTGCCCAATCATCATTTTCATCACAAAGGTAATGGACGGCTTTACCACCACTTACCGAGACGGTAGCTGTCCATAGTGGATAGTCGGGACTTGGAACTAATACTTCATCACCATTATCTAACAAAGCTTGCATCGACATGGAAATTAATTCACTAACCCCATTACCGATATAGATATCGTTGACTGTTACATCGCGTAGACCTTTTTGCTGATAATATTGCATAATAGCAACACGAGCTGAATACAAACCTTTGGAATCTGAATAACCCTGGGCTTTAGGTAATTGTGCAATGACATCTTTTAAGATGTCGTCAGGGGCTTGAAAACCAAATGGGGCAGGGTTACCAACGTTTAGTTTTAGGATCTTGTGACCAGCTTCTTCTAAACGTTTTGCTTCATCTAAGACGGGTCCTCGAATGTCGTAACATACGTTGTCTAATTTGCTCGATTTTTTTATGGTTTTCATTACGTTATATTTCCATTTACATCTTGTTGCAACTTATTACAGTCATAAATACATTTTTACATAACAATATAAAGGTGACTAATTAAATTTGAGACAAATTATGGCATTACCTTTAATTGCAGCAGGTTTAGCGTTAGGCGCGGCTGCGTTACATGAATCTACCAAAAATCACTATAGAAATTTAGAATTAAATCGTAAAAATGACGATTATTCTAATATATATCATTCCAGTATCACTAAAACACCTTCAGATACCTATGACAATGGCCAAACAGTGACCCCAGTGTTTGGCAGTATTGTGTGTTGTGAAGTTTATAATCTTGTTGACCACACCGGTATTTGGATTGACCGGGACACCATAATTGAATTGAGTGAAAATGGCTTAGTTAAAGCAATATCTTATGAACGTTTTTTAGATGACCGATCAGGCAATAATATGTTTGTTGCGTGCGATAAAAACCACAATCCGATAGTAATTGAAGGCGTGGGAGAACGTGCTATTAGCAACGTATATACGTATCGCGAATACGATGTGGTCAATAATAATTGCCACCGTTTTGTACACCAATGTTTAACAGACAGCGACAAAAAAATAACACGATTTAAATCACTTAATGAAGCCTTGTGTTTACAAGCAGGTAAAACTATTTTTTGGGATAGAGTAAAGACGCCTCGATAAGTTGTGCTAAAATTACAGGCTTAACCCAATTACGGAAATTTTATGATAAGCCAAGTAATAAAAAAATTAGTCATTATCCTTGTCGTTGCTTATGCAGCTATTTACCCCTTCGTACAGCATTCACCGGTAGAATCAAGTTCAGAAAGCGAACTAGACATCGAGATTGGATCGGTTGAAAAACACATATCTAAAAAATCTCATAAAAATGTTCATCTCCCCGATTTTGCCAGCATTCGTGATGTGAAAGAAAAGAAGCACGCTTTTTTTACTTTTATGAAGCCATTTGTTTTAGAAGTTAACGAAGAACTCGGCCGTCATCGCGCGTTTGTAGAATCATTTAGTCCACAGAGTAAAAACGCGTCAGACAAAAAGCGTTTTCTTGCTCTTGCTAAAAAATACCGAATTAAAGAATTAGACGACTTACATAAAGTGAAAGCTGAATTACTAACTCGTGTTGATATTATCCCAGTGGATTTGGTTTTGATGCAGGCCGCCAACGAAAGTGGTTGGGGAACCTCGCGATTCGCGTTAGAAGCAAATAATTTATTTGGTCAATGGTGTTTTACCAAAGGCTGCGGCGTTATTCCAACAGGCCGACCTGCAGGCAAAACCTATGAAGTACGTAAATTTGCAACGCCAGCGGATTCCATCAGAAGTTATTTCCATAACTTAAATACTGGCCACGCATACGCTAAGTTACGACAACTTAGAAATCAACAAAGGGTTAACCATGATGAACTGGACCCGTATGTTATTGCAGAGGGGCTATTGCCATATTCAACCCGTCGCGAAGCCTACGTGGAAGAGATCCAAGAAATGTTACGTTTTAACCAAAAGTATATGTAAATGACATTGAAAAAATTAGCGGTACCGTTTTTACTGATTTTCCCCATGTGTTTGGTGTCGAGTAGCCTATTTGCCAACGTTGAACAACAAACAAAGACGATGGAACTCAACTACGATGGCTTTTTTGATCGTATGGATGATTTGGATGAAGCTGAATATGTTGATATAAAATTGGCGTTTTACTTTAATCAAATTAACAGTAAAAAAGCCTGTCCAATACGTTCGGCTAAGTTGCAAACTAAGATCAAATCAATGCCTGTTTACTATCTAGAAAATGGTGAAGTTTTATTGCCATTTGATGAACAGTTGGACATGGATAAAGCAAAGTTGGTTATTGAAACCGAAAAGGGATTAGAGTGCGGCTTAAACATGAGACTTGAAAACAGCTTCTTGTTAGCCTCAACCATAGACAATACTAAGCTAGTCCGTCTTGTTGCAACTTTTAACGATGCTCTCCAGGATTTAGGAGGCATGATGTCGTTTTTAGTACCAAAAGTCACAGGTGTTACCGTTTTAGGAAAAACTGGAGAGCAATTAAGTATAATCAACGGAGATGAAAGTTGGTGTAGTGATAACCAATGTATATTAACTTCAGCCATACTTAAAAACGCTGAAAAACCATTTGTCTTTAGTTCAATACCATCGAAGATTGTTCCGTTTATTAAACAATAGAGCTAAGGTAATCAGTGATTTTTAGTCTTCAATTTTCGTTAAAAAGTAGAGTTTAGAGGTATCAAACTTTACAAAGTCGGTTTGTCATTAATACATTTTTTAAAACCGCAGTTTAACGTTTAACAAGCCCAACCAGTTAGGTAGGGCTTTTTTGTTTTTCATCCAATTATATGATAGTTATGATTATATTATTGTCGATGGATCGTTTTGAGTTAATTCTTGTAAGTCTATATTTGATATTGAGCCTTAAGGAGAAGTTTATGAAATTAATTACGGTGGGCCTTCTAACTTTGTTATTGTCAGCCTGTGTTCTCGAAGAGGACGCATTTTCTGATCAAGTGTCCTTTACCAATGATAGTGAGGTTGCTACGTTCACCGAGGTTGATTTAGAACAACGAACTGGCTACTTCAGTATTGAGTTGACTAAGCCAAAACAATTAGAAAAGCGGTGTGTAGATACCGAATGTTCGCAGACCTTGTTTACCCACAATGGGAATTATTTTGATTTTTCATTTATCGCAGATGGCGATTGGACTAAAGATTTAAGTATGCTTTCGGGCGAAGAAACTGAATTGATGTTGCACACACAAGTTAGGCGAGTGAATGGTACTTTTTACTTTTATCAGGACTATGAAAACTCCAACCCTTTACTGTTTAGAGTCGAAGCGCAATGGTCCGATTTTATTTCTGGTGACAGTGGGAATGGGATTGAAGCATATTATAGCCCTGTTTGTGGATGTGTAATTATCGACTTAGATTTGGATGATTATATTGCTTACAGCGCTAATAGTACTGAAGTAACTTCGAACCTAAGCAACTATTTCCGATTTGAGTTTCTACTTTAGTTTCTACCTCAGAAGTATCAACCACTGTTTATTATTAGCCTGACAAATTATAAACAGTGGGTCTGCTAACCATTTAGATAAATATCTAAACTCATATAGCGAGTCGTCTAAGTGAAAAGCGGTACACTCTCTTTGTCATAGCAATCAGCGTGTCTGATTGCATCGGGTTTAAAAGGTGAGCTTTTTACACCTGTGAATTTTTTTACAGAATTTGCATTTGAACCTTTGTAAGCCTTTATTTGTTGCGCTCCTTAAATAAAGAACTCGATTCGGCAATTACCATACTTTCCAACTTTACCCTCTTTTTGGTACTTGTTTATTTGACGATATCAACACATAACAGGGACATTGCCTTATAGAAACAACTAACTGCTATTTCCTCGATAGTCTTCGGATCACCGAACTTTCCTGATTTCCACAAAAACATCATTGCTCAGACATAGTAGTTGCAAGCACCCTAAAGAGTTTGCTAATAATAGATAAATAAGCACAGGGAAAATATTTTTTCAGGATCTGAGGAAACTTTTTCCTGATGAAGTTGTTATGTTTTAAATTAAAATGAGTGAATTCATAAGGTAACCTGATGGATAAATATTTAGTTACTAAAGAAGAGATTGATGCCTACGAGGGTATTGATAAAACACATTTTCTTAATCCTAATGCAAAGCGTATTAATAAATCTCTTGGAGACTTAACGGGTCTGAGTGGTATTGGGTTTCACATAATTGAAGTTAAACCCGGTTATGTAACTACCGAAACGCATGTTCATTATTCTGAGGAAGAATGTGTATATGTTCTTGAAGGGAATGGTGAAGCTATTGTTGGAAATGAGGTATACGAAATTAAAGCAGGTGACTTTATTGGTTATCGTGCTGGAGGTGAAGCACATAACATTAAAAATACAGGAACTGAAACTCTAAAATGTATAGTTGTTGGTCAGCGGCTAGATAGCGATATGGCTGACTACCCCAATCTTAAAAAACGAATATATCGCCGCAATGGGCAAAAATGGAATTTGGTTGATTTTGAAAATATCCAAGAACCAGAGGGTGGTAAAAAAGCATAACAATTTGTTAAACAAAGTTCAAAACGGTTGGCTTTTGCTCCTTCGTCACTGGTTTTAACCAATTACAACCAGCCCATTATTGAGGCGTTCACCTCCTAAAATAAGCGTCAGAATTGTTGATCTCTTAAAGATTGTGAGCACATAAAACAAGCTCATCAATATCAAATCAACCAAATTATTCCCGACGCTTTTTAATTTCAATTTAGGAAAGTGAGTACAGTTTTTATTGTTTCAATTTCAAAGATAGCAAGGCCGCTGTAGCAACAAACAAGCTTGATATCCATAAACATGCCTCTAGGCCAAAATTTTGATATACCCATCCTGAGAGTACAGTGCCTATTAGTCTGCCCATTGCATTAGCCATATAGTAAAAACCAACGTCGAGCGACACACCGTCGTTACCGGCGTAACTTACGATAAGGTAACTATGCATAGACGAATTAATGGCAAACACAACGCCAAAAATAATGAGTCCTATGATGATCGACGCAAGAATGTGAAAATTAAAGTGTAATGCCAAAGCAATAAAAGCGGGGATTATTGCCAAATAACTTGCCCATAGAAAAGCAGACTTTCCAGTTGGCGTTTTTCCCTGTCTCTTTCCGGTAAAATAGGGCGCGAAGGATTGTACGATACCATAGCCGATTACCCAACTTGCCATAAATCCACCAACCCACCAGTGGTCCCAATTAAACTTTACGGCTAAAAATACTGGTAATGCGACAACAAACCAAACATCTCTTGCCCCAAATAAAAACATGCGTGCTGCTGACAGAATATTTATTGATGCACTCTTGGAAAAAATATCACTGAATTTAGGTTTGTACTTTGCTTTACCCAGATCTTCCCTTAATGCGATTAAACTAACGACCCAAACGATACTTAATAGGGCTGCCATAACAATAATCGCGCCTTTAAACTCAAGTAAAGTAAGTAGCAATCCCCCTAAAAAGAACCCAGCGCCCTTTAGTGCATTTTTACTCCCCGTCAGTATTGCAATCCAATGATAGAGCTTTCCTTCTGCGCCGTCGCTTACAAGTAACTTAATGGAACTCTTAGCACTCATTTTATTTAGATCTTTGGCGATACCAGATAATGCTTGAGCCACCATTACGTAGACGATTGTTAGCATTTCAGCAGGAACTGCAAGCATAGCGAGCGCAATTATCTGAATTGCTAACCCGATGTTCATGGTTTTGTTTAAACCTAAACGAGCGCCTAACCAACCCCCAACAAGGTTAGTGATAACACCAAATATTTCGTAGAATAAAAATAACATCGCAATATTTAATGGTGAGTACCCTAACTGATGAAAATACAGCACAACGAGCATACGCAGTGCACCATCAGTTAATGTAAACGCCCAATAATTACCGGTGATCAATAAATATTGTTTTATCTGTGGCGATAGTGTTTTAAATGATAAAAGTCCCATGTTTGTTAACTTGCCCTTAGCCTTTATCTGCCATACCGACTAAACGTGCCAATTCTGCCGTTCTATTTGCATAACCCCATTCGTTGTCATACCAAACGTACAATTTCAGTTGCGTTTTGTTTATCACCATAGTCGATAACGCATCAATGATGCCTGAACGTGGATCTGTTTTGTAATCGATGGAAACAAGAGGGCGTTCCTCATAACCTAAGATACCTTGCAATTGCCCTTGAGAAGCTTGTTGTAATAGGGCATTTACTTCTTCAATATTGGTTTCACGTTCTAATTCAAAAACGCAATCGGTGATAGAAGCGTTAGTTAATGGCACACGTATCGCGTGGCCATTTAACTTACCCAAAAGTTCAGGAAAAATATGGGTAATTGCGGTCGCTGAACCTGTTGTGGTAGGGATCAAACTAGAACCACACGCTCGAGCGCGGCGTAAGTCTTTGTGTGGTGCGTCAATGATAGTTTGCGTATTGGTAATATCATGAATGGTTGTCATAGACCCATGTTTAATACCTAGTGTTTCATGAATTACTTTTACGACTGGCGCTAAGCAGTTCGTGGTGCATGACGCGGCGGTCACGATAGGGTGTAAGTCCTTGTTGAACAGATGATCGTTTACTCCCATAACAACATTTAGAACACCATCTTCTTTTACTGGAGCGGTAACCACTACACGTTTTACCCCTTGCTCCAAATAGTCGTTTAATAGCGCTTTTGTCTTCATTTTGCCAGAGGCTTCTATTACCACATCGCATTTTGACCAGTCAGTTTCTTTAATCGCTTTATTGTGCGTACAAGTAATTGATTTACCGTTGATAATAAGTTCGTTATTGTTATGACTTACGTCGTAATGCCATTTGCCATGTACCGAATCGAACGTCATTAAATGCGCTAATGTTGCGGGATCACCTGCAGGATCATTAATATGTACTATTTCAATGTCGTCCCAGTCATAAGCGGCGCGCATTGATAATCGACCCATTCGACCAAAGCCATTAATACCTATTTTGATTGTCATAAATTTACCTATGTATTATTTAATATTTACAAATAAGAGTTAAAATAATTGAGCTGTTTTGAATTTTTTAGTGCGTTAGGACGCCTTTGTTGAATTTGTTTTATTATTTTTTCAGCGGGCCAACCAATAGATAAAAGAATGAGGCCAATTACCAAACCTGTTCTACCGGAGCCGCCTTTGCAGTGGACCGCAATAGTGCCTTTGTTCTTTAGTTGTTCTAAGATCTTGTCCTTCTGCACGTGCCATTGGTTTTCAAATGCCTGCGCAGGTGCGGCGTCATCAACAATAGGGAGCTGAACCCATTCAATGTCGTGTTTAAGACATTCCGTAGGTAAAGACTGCACATTGTTTTTTGCCATTTCATCGTCAAACATTAATGTTATCAGCATGCTTGTTCCTGCATGTTTTAGGGTTGAAATAGCGTCACTTAAACTAGCGTCTTTTGTTCCAGGGCAAGGTGTAAAAATAAGTTGAGCACCATTTTCTAGAGGCAATATATCGTAAGGGTGTTTTTGTATGGCTGGTTTATTATCCATGATTTTCTCCAAACCAGTTTTGAGTATGGTTTATTATATAAACTAACGAGAGCATGACAGGTACTTCAACGAGCACGCCCACTACGGTGGCTAAAGCAGCACCGGAATGTAGGCCAAATAGCGAGATAGCGACAGCAACAGCAAGTTCAAAGAAGTTAGAAGTACCTATCAGGCAGGCGGGCGCAGCGATGTTATGGGGGAGTTTCATCCATTTCGCAGCCAAATAAGCGATGAGGAAAATACCGTAAGTTTGGATCATTAACGGAATTGCAATTAAAGCGATGGTTTCAGGTTCAGAAATTATTGTATTTGCTTGAAAGCCAAATAATAAAACGACGGTTGCCAACAACCCAATAACCGACCATGGCTTTAAAGAAGACAAAAATTGATTTACGGTATGTTCTCCTTGGCCTTTATTGAGCATATTGCGAGTTAAAACACCGGCTATTAATGGCAATAATACATAAAGTGCAACAGAAATAAGCAATGTTTCCCAAGGGACTTGAATGTCACTTACACCGAGTAAAAACGCAGAGATAGGCGCAAACGCAAAGATCATGATCACGTCATTAACTGAGACTTGTACCAATGTATAATTTGGATCTCCTTTCGTTAGTTGCGACCACACAAAGACCATCGCAGTACATGGTGCGACGCCTAGTAAAATCATGCCTGCTATGTATTCTTGAGCTGATGTTGGGTCAACCAGATCGGCAAATAAGATATTAAAAAATAGCCATCCTAAACCGGCCATAGTGAAAGGTTTAATCAACCAATTGATTACTATAGTTAGCAGCAGTCCTTTTGGGTTTTTACCTACATTCTTTATAGCTGAAAAGTCTATTTGAACCATCATAGGATAAATCATCACCCAGATGAAAACAGCGACAACAATATTTACATGCGCTACTTCAAAGCCCGCTATTGTTTGAAAAACCTCTGGTTGCCAAAGGCCTAAAATCACCCCCAAGCTTATGCTCAGAGCTACCCATACGGACAAATAACGCTCAAAAATACCCATGTAAAATCCTCTTTAAATTAGAAGAAAAATTGTTTTGTGATCTTTATTTACAGAAATTGGATTTGTCGGGCCTATTTTTCATATTAGCCAAACGTTTGACTTCGTTAGCGATAAGAGGAACGTTGTTCTCAGTTGTTTGTGCAATAACTGATTTAGCCCACAGCGGCAGTTCAGGATTTATTCGGTAAAACACCCACTGTCCGTGTTTCCTATCCGTTATTACATTCGCTTTTTTCAAAACGGCAAGGTTGCGTGACACTTTTGGTTGGCTATCTTCATCCATCGCTTCCATTAATTCACATACGCAAAGTTCACCATAATAATGGGTCAACATTAATGTTTTGAGTCGAATATCATCCGTAAGGGTCTTATAAAAAGAGATCGGCTCTAGGTCAATTAGCTGATTAACTCCGTCACTTGCGCGATTATGGGTGGTTTCATTTTGAAATCGCGCATTTTTGCCTTCGACTAAAAGAAACATCGATAATCGATTATTTAGTTCAGTTAATGTTGTAGAAAATGGATTACTGCAGGAGCGTTCTTTTGGATCAGGGAAATCCCATGCTAATTGCTTGAGAGCATTTGGGTAGCTACGACATTCATTATTTGCCTTATCACAGAGCGTGATGACGTAATCAAAAATTTGACCTTCGAACGTATTTATATTTTTTGAAACTAAACCAGTGGTGTCGATCCCAAATTGACCTAATGCCTCAATCACACGCACGTCTACTGTATCAGGCTGTGTTCCTGCACTATACACTTCAAAATAATCCGCGGCTTTATGTCTTAGAAGCGCTTCTGCCATTTGTGACCTAGCCGAGTTTCCAGTACAGATAAAAAGGACTTTTTGTTTATTTAGATTTTTCATAAAATTAGTAACAGACTTAATATATATAAAATAGTGTATATACAAACAATCATATGTAAAGTGTTTATATTAAAAATGTCGCGGTTAAATGAGGTTTATATTGGTAAGTTTTTGTTTATATTAATGAGTTTAAGAGGTTTAACTCGACGCTTGAGACAAAAAATAACAAAATGAGCTGGATCTAACGTGTGTTGAATAAACTCTTTGCAGTCAATTTGTAACGTTTACGTCTGAGGCGCAGCGTAAAGACAGGGGCTTAAAATTTAATTTCTATCTCAATATCAGTAGTGGGTTTGGAACAACAAGTGAGGATTTCGCCTTTGCGAACAAAAGCCAGTGGTTCGTTAATGTACTCAACTGTACCACTTTTTAGTTTACATCGACATGCACCACAAAACCCTTCACGGCAATGGTAAAGCACGTCCAATTTTTGATTTAGGAGTGAGGTGAGTAGGGTTTTGTCGCCAGATTGAAATTCAAACTCTGTTTCAACTTCTTGTTGGCTCAAAACCCGTATTTTAGACATGAATCGTTAAAGTAGGGAACTGACTAAAATTACAGTTCAAAACCGTCAAATTCAGACGCATCAACTTCTGAGTCAATTTGACCAACAAGATAAGAACTGATCTCAGCTTCTTGTGGTGCAACTTGAACGTTGTCAGATTCTAAATATTTGTTCATCCATGGTAGCGGATTACTTTTAACGTCATACATCGCTGGAATACCAATCGCAGATAAGCGGTGATTAGCGATATATTCAACATATTGACACAATATTTCTTCATTTAAGCCAATCATAGAGCCATCTTTAAATAGGTATTTAGCCCATTCTTTTTCTTGCTCAACTGCATTGGCAAAAATTTCTTTTGCTTCTTGGAAACACTCCATGCTGATCTCTTGCATTTCTGGATCATCCTGACCATCAGCCCACAAATTAATAATGTGTTGAGTTGAGGTTAAATGCAGGTTTTCATCACGGGCAATAAGACGGATGATCTTAGAGTTACCTTCCATTAATTCGCGCTCAGCAAAAGCAAACGTACAAGCAAAGCTGACGTAAAAGCGAATCGCTTCTAATGCATTAATTGAGTTTACGGCAAGATACAATTTTTTCTTTAAAACACGAAGGTTAACTACGTAGCGTTCACCGTCGATGACATGTTCACCTTCACCGAGAGTTTGAAATATCTGAGTATAGAAAATTAGATCATCGTAATATTTAGAAATGTCTGCTGCGCGCTTCAGGATCTCTTCGTTCTTGACTATGTCGTCAAAAACTTCGCTCGGGTCACTAAATAAATTTCTCACGATATGAGTGTACGAGCGGGAGTGAATGGTTTCACTGAACGACCAAGTTTCGATCCATGTTTCCAATTCAGGAAGTGATGTGATTGGCAACAGAGCGATGTTCGGGCTACGGCCTTGAATAGAATCTAATAACGTTTGATATTTTAAATTTGAAATGAAAATGTGCTTTTCACTATCCGTCATGCTTTGGAAGTCAGCTCGGTCGCGACTTACATCGATCTCTTCTGGTCGCCAGAAAAAGGACAGTTGCTTTTCAATTAGTTTCTCGAAAATAGCGTGACGTTGTTGGTCGTAACGAGCAACGTTAACGGCTTCGCCAAAAAACATAGGTTCTTTAAGCGGGTTAACTTCATTTTGATTAAACGTGGTATATCGCATTTTATTAAACTCTGTAATCTAATTTGGAATTGCCCAAACATAGGTTTGGGCATAATAATATGACTAAATTTTACAAGCGCCGCCTTCACAGTCTTCATCGTCTTCGATAACAACTGTGGTTGGTGCGGTGACCTTTTTACCAGACTTACTGTCGGTAGAGGTGCCGGCTTGATCCCGCGTATTATGGTAATACAAAGTCTTTAAGCCATATTTATAAGCTGTTAATAAATCTTTTAACAACTGCTGCATTGGTACTTTGTGATCATTAAAGTCTGTAGGATCGTAATTTGTATTGGCAGAAATTGTCTGGTCGACAAATTTTTGCATGATCCCACATAATTGCAGATAACCTTCGTTACTTGAAATATTCCACAACAATTCGTATTGATCTTTTAATCGTCCAATTTCAGGAACAACCTGCTTTAACACGCCGTCTTTACTTGCTTTAACTGATATCAAACCACGAGGAGGTTCAATGCCGTTCGTCGCATTAGAAATTTGTGACGATGTTTCTGACGGCATAAGTGCCGACAATGTTGAATTACGTAAGCCGTGCTCAACAATATCTTTTCTTAGGGTTTCCCAATCTAAATGCAAAGGCTCCTGACAGAATCCGTCAACCGCCTTTTTATAGGTATCGATTGGTAAAATACCTTGAGAATATGTCGTTTCGTTAAACTTCGGACAGGCACCTTGTTCTTTAGCCAACGTATTAGAGGCTTTTAACAAATAAAACTGAATTGCTTCAAAAGTTCTGTGGATCAGGTTGTTTCCAGACCCGTCCGAGTATTTTGCGCCATTTTTTGCAAGATAATATGCAAAGTTAATAACACCAACACCCAATGTACGACGACCCATAGTGGCATTAAATGCGGCTGGAACTGGGTAGTCTTGATAATCTAATAAACTGTCTAATGCACGAACAGCTAATTCAGCCAACTCATCCAATTCGTCTAATGATTCAATTGCGCCTAAGTTAAATGCCGACAATGTACAGAGGGCAATTTCACCTTCTTCGTCATTTACATGCTGGAGTGGTTTAGTCGGAAGGGCAATTTCAAGACACAAGTTACTTTGACGAACCGGCGCGTATTTAGGATTAAACGGACTATGAGTATTGCAATGGTCAACGTTTTGTAAATAGATACGACCTGTACTAGCACGTTCGTTTAAGAACAAGCTAAACAACTCAATGGCTTTAATGCGTTTTTTGCGAATGGAATCGTCTTGTTCGTATTGAACATATAAACGTTCGAATTCATCTTGGTCTTGGAAGAAGGAGTCGTACAAACCAGGAACATCTGACGGGCTAAATAAAGTAATAAAACCGTCTTGGATTAATCGTTGATACATCAAGCGGTTAAATTGCACGCCGTAATCTAAATGTCTTACTCGGTTTTCTTCAACACCACGGTTATTTTTAAGTACAAGGAGTGTTTCAACTTCTAAATGCCATAGCGGGTAGAATAGGGTAGCTGCACCACCACGAACACCACCTTGTGAACAACTTTTTACGGCTGTTTGAAAGTGTTTATAAAATGGAATACAACCTGTATGGAATGCTTCACCATTTCTAATCGGGCTACCTAAAGCGCGAATACGACCGGCATTGATACCGATACCTGCACGTTGCGAAACATATTTAACAATGGCAGATGTTGTTGCATTAATTGAATCTAGGTTATCACCCGCTTCAATTAACACACACGAACTAAACTGGCGGGTTGGCGTACGAACACCAGACATTATTGGTGTTGGTAACGAAATTTTAAATTGCGACGTCGCATCATAAAAACGTTTTACGTAGTCTAAGCGAGTCGCGCTGTCGTATTTAGCAAATAAACACGCGGCGACTAAAATATATAAAAACTGGGCACTTTCGTAAATTTGGCCTGTTACGCGGTTTTGTACTAAGTACTTACCTTCTAACTGTTTAACGGCTGCGTAACTAAAATCTAGGTCACGGTCATGGACAAGAAACTTATCCATAGCGTCAAATTCGGCTTCTGTATAATCAGCTAATAAATGTTCGTCATAACGGCCATTAGCAACTAAATGTTTAACATGATCAAACAAACGTGGTGGTTCAAATTGGCCATACGCTTTTTTACGTAAATGGAAGACCGCTAAACGTGCAGACATATATTGATAGTCTGGAGTGTCTTCTGCAATAAGATCCGCTGACGCTTTTATGATGGTTTCATGGATATCTTCTGTTTTTATGCCATCGTAAAATTGGATGTGAGAACGAATTTCTACTTCAGATACCGAAACGTTGTCTAAACCTTTTGCTGCCCAGGTAATCACTCTATGGATTTTATCTAGGTCTAAAGGTTCTTTTACACCGTCACGTTTGGTTACAGAAAGGGTGCTGTTCATTGGGCCAGTTTGTCCTTTGTTTTTATATATTATTATTTTGTGTATCGCATTTAGATGCAATTTTAAATCAGACTGGATAATAATTAGCTAATTTGGCTAAAAACACATCATATAGTGTCTGTTTAAATTCGATAGCACAAGATAGAGTGTAGAGGAGATGATTGCAAGTTTAAAATATTCATCTATATGACTACAAAATAACCAACCATGGGTCCTTGTAAGTGTCTCCTTACAGTATGAGCAACAGGTGTAAACATAACTAAAAATATCCATAATTGAACGTGATTTTTAACTATTTTTTTATATGAATTTTATCTGAAAAATCCATTTAAATTACCAAATTATTACTTCACTTTTTGTAAATTTTATGATGCCAGCGTCACCGTTGGGTTTGTCGCCATTTAAACCAATTTTTTAAAATGCAGCACATAATTAACATCAAGTTTTGGCGTTAAACTGGCTGAGCTATAGATTGGGTTGTAATTAATGCCAATGCTATGTTTTACATTAAGATCAAAATTAGAGGCGCAACGGATGATTTGAGACGGTTTCATAAACTTGTCGTAATCATGCGTTCCATTTGGCACTATCTTTAATAGCTTTTCTGCTGCAACTATCGCTAGAGCGTAGGATTTGTATGTTTTATTTAACGTTGAAAAGAAAACAGAACCACCAGGTTTACAGGCCATCGCCGCGGCTTCAATAATAGCTGCCGGATCTGGTACGTGTTCCAACATTTCCATACACGTGACAACGTCAAACTGTTGCTTATTATCAGCGCAATATTGTTCTGCTTGCACTTGCTCGTATCGGACATTAGTTACCTTAGTTTCTAAGGCGTGTAGTTGAGCCACTTGTAATGAATCGCTCGCCATATCGATCCCCACGACGTCGCCGGCCAGTTTTGCCATACTTTCGGTCAAAATACCGCCGCCGCAACCAATATCAAGGATAGACTTATTCGCTAAACCGCTTGTTTGTTCCTGTATATAGGCAAGCCGCGCAGGGTTAATAATGTGCAGAGGTTTGAAATCACCTTCTAGGTCCCACCATGTACTTGCGATTGAGTTAAACTTTTCAATTTCATGTTGATCAACATTTGTGGTGTTTTCTAACGACATGTAAGTTCCTTTAAGATAATTAACGCAGAGTAGGGTACTCGATATTGTGTTGAAAAAGAATTCTAGATTTCAACAATCGATTAAATAAACAGCAAATAACGCATCAAAATGGCCTCAAGGCGATTTTAACGACAACAACACTAGCCCCCCACTATTTATAACGTAATTTTCACTAGCACGAATACACGAATGTGTTACAATCCCGCGTTAATTAAAAACAATAAAAACTTCTATTTAAATAGTTGCAGGGAAATTTTCGTTTATGACTGAACTCGCCAAAAACATTAGCCCCATTAATATCGAAGAAGAGCTAAAGACAAGTTACCTTGATTACGCGATGAGTGTAATCGTAGGACGTGCTTTACCCGATGTTCGTGATGGTTTAAAACCGGTTCACCGCCGTGTTTTATTTGCGATGAATGAACTTAAAAATGACTGGAATAAACCATATAAGAAGTCTGCCCGTGTCGTGGGCGACGTAATTGGTAAATATCACCCACATGGTGACTCAGCTGTTTACGATACCATTGTTCGTATGGCGCAACCATTTTCTTTACGTTATACATTAGTAGACGGCCAAGGTAACTTTGGTTCTGTTGACGGCGACTCCGCAGCCGCAATGCGTTACACCGAAGTGAGAATGGACAAGCTTGCCCATGAACTCCTCGCTGACTTAGAAAAAGAAACAGTCGATTTTGTTCCTAACTACGATGGGACTGAATTTATTCCCGCTGTTTTACCGACAAAAGTACCAAATCTCCTCATTAATGGTTCTTCTGGTATCGCTGTAGGTATGGCAACCAATATACCGCCACATTCTCTACGTGAAGTTGTTAGTGCGGTTTTAGCCTTATCTTTTAATCCTGATATGGAACTTCCTGAGTTGATGGAACATATTCCGGGTCCTGATTTTCCAACGGGCGCGATTATCAATGGCCGTAAAGGGATTGAAGAAGCGTACCGTACTGGTCGTGGTAAGGTTTATATCCGAGCAAATACAGAAATTGAAACGGATGAAAAAACGGGTAAAGATACGATTATCGTTACCGAAATCCCTTATCAAGTTAACAAAGCTAAGCTGATTGAAAAAATTGCAGAGCTGGTAAAAGATAAAAAGGTTGAAGGAATAACGGCACTGCGCGATGAGTCTGATAAAGACGGGATGCGTATTGTTATTGAATTGAAACGTGGTGAACCAACTGAGGTGATTTTAAATCACTTGTTTGCATTGACTCAAATGCAAACCGTATTTGGTATCAATATGGTTGCACTGGATCACGGACAGCCAAAAATATTCAAACTTAAAGAAATGCTTGAAGCATTTTTATCTCACCGCCGCGAAGTTGTTACGCGTCGTACGGTATTTGATTTACGTAAAGCACGTGACCGTGCCCATATATTAGAAGCTCTTGCAATAGCATTGGCAAATATTGACGAAATCATCGAGACAATTAAAACCTCTCCAACGCCAGCTGAAGCAAAAATAAAGCTTACTGCTAAAGGGTGGCCGCTAGGTGGTGTTGCTGCCATGTTAGAACGTGCAGGCGATGACGCTGCTCGCCCTGAATGGCTAGAAGATGAATACGGTATTCGCGATGGTTTATACCATATGACTGAGCAACAAGCTCAAGCGATATTGGAATTACGTTTACATAAATTAACTGGTCTAGAACACGAAAAGATCTTAGATGAATATCGTGAAATTTTAGGCTTAATTGCTGAATTGTTAGAGATCTTAGGTTCACCTGAGCGTTTGATGGAAGTTATTCGTGAAGAGATAGAATTAATTCGCGATACTTATGGTGATGAACGTAAAACGGAGATCCGTGAGGCGTCACACGATATCAACCTTGAAGATCTAATCAATGAAGAAGACGTTGTTGTAACGCTTTCTCATGAAGGTTATTGCAAATATCAGCCACTTACTGACTATCAGGCTCAACGCCGTGGTGGTCGTGGTAAGTCTGCGACTAAGATGAAAGATGAAGATTTCATTGAAAAACTATTAGTTGCCAATACCCATGACACAATCTTATGTTTCTCTGACCGTGGTCGTTTATATTGGTTGAAGGTATACCAATTACCATTAGCGTCACGTCAATCACGTGGGCGTCCAATTATTAACTTGTTACCTCTAGAAAGTGACGAGAAGATAACAACAATATTGCCGGTCAAAGAATTCGAACAAGATAAGTTTGTATTTATGGCAACGGCAAACGGTACCGTTAAGAAAACAGCATTGACCGAATATTCTCGTCCTCGTTCTAGCGGTATTATCGCTGTGAACTTGAATGATGGTGACAAACTCATTGGTGCGTCAATAACAAATGGCCAAAACGAAATCATGTTGTTCTCACAAAACGGTAAAGTTGTTCGTTTTGATGAAGGGCAAGTTCGTGCAATGGGACGTACTGCGACAGGTGTTCGTGGAATTAAATTGACTGAAGACGCGAAAGTGGTATCACTAATCGTGCCTAACGAAGAAGACAATATCCTAACGATCACTGAAAACGGTTTTGGTAAACGTACGCCGCAAATTGACTACCCAGCTAAGAGTCGAGCAACACAGGGTGTTGTTTCGATTAAAGTGAGTGAACGTAATGGTTTAGTGGTTGGCGCTTGTCAAGTTGCTGAAACTGACGAAATCATGATCATCTCAAATAAAGGTACATTAGTAAGAACACGGGTTCACGAAGTATCTGTTGTTGGACGTAACACTCAAGGTGTTCGTTTGATAAGAACAATTGAAGGTGAATTGGTTGTCGGTCTGGCTAAAGTCGAAGAGATTGAAGAAGATGAAACGCTTGAAGGCGAGTTTATCGACGGCGAAGTTGTCGAGGGTCAGGATGTTATTGAAGGCGAAAGCGCTGAAGTAACAAATGACATACAAGTTGAATCAAGTGAAGATGACGAAGCGCCTGAATAGGGCGAATAAGTCGCAGTCTTTAACTGTAAATATAGAATAAAAAAAGGTCCTAATGGACCTTTTTTTTATGCCTGTATCCCTGTTAATTAGAATACATTACCATTTCATCTCGCCCATATGCACTTTAGCGCCAATCGCTAAAGCAAGGTTTAACTCGGCATCTGGATATCTTGTGGTCATTATGTCTATTAATGCCTGTGCGTTTTTACTCTTGCGCTTAGCATCAATAAAGTCAGTTAAGTAAGTTGCGGTATAGTCAATTAGTTGAACATTAAGTTGAGTTCCTTTTTTCATATGACCTGGCACGACAACCTTTGGTGACAATTCCTTCATTTCTTGCAGTTGATGTTGCCACGCTGCTAACGTTTCAGATGATTGTGTATCTGCGGTCCAAACATGTAAATCACCAAACACTGCGATATTACCTACTATTGCTTTAATTGATGGGATCCAAACAAAAGGGCGGTTAGCCAAAACGCCTTCTGTTCCCTTAACTTCGATTTTGTAACCGTCTACGGTAAAGCTATTTGGACTATATACGTCAGGTAGTAGTACATTTTTAGGGGCATTCACGCCCATTTTTGGACCCCAGTAGGCCAATTTGCCTCCCATTTTTTTACTAATTGCCTTGCGTACTGCGGGTGTCGTGATCACATTTACGTCAGGGAATATTTGTCGCAAGGTTTCAATACCAAAGTAAAAATCAGGATCAGCTTGGCTAATAAAAATCGTTGTTAATTTTTTACCTGAATCTAAAACGTTTGCTGCAATACGAAGTGCATCAGCTCTTGTGAAACCTGTGTCTATCAATACGGCCTCTGTTTCACCATAAACTAATGTTGAATTTACATGAAAGCTGTTTTTATCCGAGTTATATACTTTTAAACTCAGCGCACTTTTATTATCGGCGGTACTTGAAAAGCTCATTAATGTTACTGTCAATGTTGCTAATAAATAGAAACCTTTGAGTAGATTTATTTTCATTTTATTTCCTATTTTTTGGGTTTTGTTTAACTGTATTTTGAAAGTTGGGCAATAATAGAGAATTGATTTGCAATGATATATGTACAATAATGTTCAACATTGTTTCTTAAATCGAACATATGTGGGTTGGTCTGTTAGAAATCGGGGTTTAGTATGGATCGGGTTAAAGCGGCACAAGTATTTATTGATGTAGCCCGCACAGGCAGCTTTACCGCGACCTCGGAGCGTTTGGAGATGTCACGCCCAATGGTAACGCGTTACATCGAAGTGATGGAAAGTTGGCTCGAAGTTCGTTTATTACATAGGACGACTAGAAAAGTGACACTGACAACGCAAGGAGAAAAATGCCTAAATGATATTGAGCAGTGGCTGACTACAGCAGACCAATTTATCAGTGAGATAAAGTCAACTGAGCAACTTTCCGGTCGGATCCGACTCGCGTGTAGTATGTCGTTTAGTCATGCGCAGCTCATGGTTGCAATACAACAATTTATGACACGTCACCCGAAAGTCTCTATCGACATAGACCTGCAAGATACTGCAATTGATTTGGTCGATAGCAGAATTGATTTAGCAATTCGAATTGCGTCAAATCCAGATCCGTCGTTGATTGGAAAACCATTGGCGGTGTGTCATTCCGTTTTAGTGGCAAGTCAAGCTTACCTGGATTCTATGCCTGCAATCACGGCACCGGATGATTTAAGTCAACATCGTTGCCTTAGCTATACCAATTTTGAAAAACACATTTGGCACCTTTGGAATGAAAACGAACATAAAGCCATTAGCGTTAATTGTCAGTTAACGGCTAATGAAGCAACCACGTTATTAAAAGCAGCTCAATGTGGCGCCGGAATTAGCATGCAACCAACTTATATGGCAAATGCCGCTATTGAAAATGGCAGTTTGGTTCGTGTACTGCCTAATTGGAATACGAATGATATGAATATTTACGCTTTGTATTCTTCTCGAAAGTTTTTGTCACCGACAGTGCGTGCACTAATCGATTTTCTAGCTGAATATTTTAAGCAACATCCTTGGGATTAGTGTCGGCCATTTTCTTATGATTATGCTAGGTCCTCGTCAGGTGGGTCGCCACTATCCACATTTTTTTAACATGTTTTAAATATGGGAGGTGGAATAGGAAAAATTGTTATAAGTGGAAATAACGCTAAAAATAGAAACGCGCCTCTAGGCATTTTCTTACCCCAAAGAACCATTTTATACATCACCATAGCTCCCATAAAAAATAGTAAACCAGTAATGAAATATTGAATAAGTTCATTGGTAATTCCAATTGCTTCAAATATTTCCATAAATGTCTCCAAATGGTTGTATGACTTAAATGGGCAGTAAAATACTAAAATTCAATAGGATATTTATCATAGAGGATGTTGGTAAGCCTTGTACGTCTGGCTATTTAGATTATTTAACAAACAAATTTTGTTGTTGTCATAAATTAATTAATTAATTGCAAAATAATCAATTGAGACGCAATTCAAATAACGTTAGAGTAATTGTTCGATAAAATTAGCTTTACTGTAACTAACGAGAAAATGAATGACAGTTTATAACTTCTGTGCGGGCCCTGCAAAATTGCCCGAGGCCGTGATGAATAAAGCTCAGAGTGAGTTTGTTAATTGGAATAACACAGGTTGTTCTGTAATGGAACTCAGCCACAGAAGTAAAGAGTTCATTGCTGTTTATGACTCGGCAATAGCCTCGATAAAGCAATTATTAGGGCTCAGCGATGAATATACTGTGTTATTTATGCACGGTGGCGGTCGCGGTCAGTTTTCTGCGGTTCCGCTTAATTTGCTAAATAGTGGCCAGGCCAATTATGTCACAACAGGGTCATGGTCCCAGGCCGCCGTTGAAGAAGCCAAAAAGTTTGGTGCCGTTACAGAACAAAATACGGTGGAAATTGTTGGTGGTAAAAAACAAGTTATTTCGATGTCTGATTGGCAGGTTTCGCAAGACAGCGCTTATGTTCATTACTGCCCTAATGAAACAGTCGATGGCATTGAAATATTTGAACAGCCTTCATTTGATGTGCCTGTCGTTGCCGATATGTCGAGCACCATTTTTTCCCGTGAAATCGATAGCAGTAAATTTGACTTAATTTATGCTGGCGCCCAGAAAAACATAGGTCCGTCAGGGCTAAGCTTAGTTGTTGTTAAAAAAGAGTTGTTAGCACGTTCGCAGGAAACCGTGCCTTCTGTATTTAACTATAAATTAACCCATGAAAAAGACAGTATGTTTAATACGCCACCAACTTATGCGATTTATCTAGCTAAGTTAGTCTTTGATTGGTTATTAGAAAATGGCGGTGTTGCGGCACAGGAAGTATTAAATAAGAAAAAAGCTGACTTGTTATATCAAACGATCGACAACTCCAGTTTTTATAGTAATAACATTGCAAGTGCCAATCGCTCTCGTATGAATGTTCCGTTTTTCTTGGCGAACAGCGAATTAGACAGTACATTTTTGGCGCAAGCTGAAAATCAAGGACTGGTTGCACTGAAAGGACATCGAATTGTTGGCGGTATGCGAGCAAGTATCTACAACGCCATGCCTATTGAAGGTGTTAAAGCGTTAACTGAGTTTATGCAGGAGTTCGAACGTACACATGGCTAATCAAGAATCATTAACGCTACCTCACATTTCTGGTTTTAAAGGGGACGTAACGGTTCCGGGATCTAAAAGTCTGTCAAATCGTGCGTTATTATTAGCGGCGTTATGTGACGGTGATACAACCATCACCAATTTGCTCGACAGTGATGACATTAGACACATGTTAAATGCGCTTGAGTTATTAGGCGTTAAAACCACGTTGTCAGCAGATAAAACGACGTGTGTTGTGCATGGTTGTAATGGTCAATTTAAACAGCCTCAACAAGCATTGTTTTTAGGTAATGCAGGAACGGCAATGCGTCCTCTTGCGGCGGTATTAGCATTTGCAAATATCACAACGGAATTAACCGGCGAAGAACGCATGTCAGAACGTCCAATTGGGCACCTGGTAGACGCTATACGCCCACTTGGCGCAACAATAACCTACTTGGGTAACGAAAATTATCCACCGCTTAAAATTGAGCCTGCAGTGATCACTGACGACACCGTTGTTGAAATTGACGGCAGTGTTTCAAGTCAATTTTTATCGGCGTTGTTAATGGCAGCCCCATTAATTCACAAAACCATAACGGTTAAAGTGATTGGTGATTTGGTTTCAAAACCTTATATAGATTTAACTATCGATATTATTCGTCAATTTGGGGTTGAGGTAGAAAACAATAATTACCAAAGCTTTGTGGTAAATGCTGATGCTCAATATCAATCTCCTGGCGACTTTATGGTTGAAGGCGATGCAAGTTCAGCATCTTATTTCTTAGCTGCTGGCGCAATTAGCGGCGGTCCGGTAAATGTGTATGGTGTCGGTAAAAATAGTGTTCAAGGCGACATCCAATTTGCGGACGTTCTTGCAAAAATGGGTGCAGATATTACCTATTTTGATGACCATATTTCTGTGTCATCCAACGGTAAACTAACCGCAGTTGATATGGATATGAATCATATTCCAGATGCCGCAATGACGATTGCTACTACTGCATTATTTGCAGAGGGTACAACAGCCATTCGTAATATTTACAATTGGCGAGTTAAAGAAACCGACCGTTTATTTGCGATGGCTACTGAACTTAAAAAAGCGGGTGCGATTGTTGAAGAAGGGCATGACTATATTATCGTTACACCAGCGCCAATTAAACACGTAGCAATAGATACTTATAACGATCATCGAATTGCCATGTGTTTCTCGTTGTTATGTTTTGATCAAGCATCAGTAACGATTAATGATCCAAAAGTAACGAGTAAAACCTTCCCGGACTATTTCGATAGATTTAATGCATTAGTCTGCTAATTTTAGCCAAAAAACCTACCTTATAGCCGAGTGATTTAACTCTAATTTACTCGGTTACATTTTTTATATGAAAAATAACTTTCTAATTTAATTTTAATTTGTAGCCAATCGCGTATAATGCCGCCCGAAATTCACTTCGTGGAGTAACTATGGCGCATTCTATTCCGGTCATCACTATTGATGGTCCAAGTGGAGCAGGCAAAGGCACGGTATGTCGTCTGTTAGCGGAAAAATTAGGATGGGAAATCCTTGATAGCGGTGCTATCTATCGCGTATTGGCCTTAGCGTCAATGCATCACAACATACTACCGAGTGACGAAGAAAGCTTGATCCCACTCGCGGCTCATCTTGATGTGCAGTTTTTATCTAGCGAAGCTGGAACTAAAATTGTGCTTGAAGGTGAAGAAGTAACACATTCGATCCGAAATGAAGAAGTCGGTGGCGTTGCCTCTAAAATTGCAGCTTTACCTCGTGTGCGCGAAGCATTATTGCGTCGTCAACGCGCCTTTAGACAAAAACCGGGTTTAATCGCAGACGGTCGAGACATGGGGACAGTTGTATTCCCAGACGCTGCAATTAAGGTTTTTCTTACTGCAAGCGCGGAAGAACGTGCAAATCGACGCTATATAGAGTTGAAAGGAAAGGGCCACGATGTTAAAATCGGCGACCTTTTAACCGAGATACAAGCTCGAGACGACCGAGATATGAACCGAAGTGTAGCACCAATGGTGCCTGCAGAGGATTCTATCGAAATTGATTCGACTACGTTATCGGCAGAAGAAGTCTATCAATTGCTTATTAAAGTGGTTGAAGAAAAATTTATTCGTAGTTAGGCAACCTTTTTATTTTAAAAGGGTTTATTAACAAACTTAAAAGCCTTGTTAGCATGGATGTAACAAGTTAAAAATCAACCCATAGTCGCTGGAACGCCTCTTTGGCAATAATGAAGATAAATCATGACAGAAAATTTTGCTCAGTTATTTGAAGAAAGCCTTCAGGCTATCGAAACACGCCCTGGTTCAATCGTTAAAGGTACTATTATCTCTATCGATCGTGACCTTGTAATCGTAGACGCTGGCTTAAAATCAGAATCTGCTATTCCTGCGGCTCAATTTAAAAACCACGCTGGTGAATTAGAAGTAGCAGTTGGTGATGAAGTTGACGTAGCACTAGATTCAATCGAAGACGGATTTGGTGAAACAATTCTATCTCGTGAAAAAGCGAAACGTTACGAGTCTTGGGTACGCCTTGAGAAAGCTTGTGAAGAACAAGAAATCGTTAAAGGTGTTATCTCTGGTAAAGTTAAAGGCGGTTTCACTGTTGAAGTTGAAGGCATCCGAGCATTCTTACCAGGTTCTTTAGTAGACGTACGTCCTATCCGTGACACGTCTCACTTAGAAGGCAAAGAGTTAGATTTTAAAGTAATCAAACTTGACCAAAAACGTAACAACGTTGTTGTATCACGTCGCGCAGTTATCGAAACTGAAAACTCTGCAGAACGTGAAGAGCTTCTTGCTAACCTTGAAGAAGGTTCAGAAGTTAAAGGTATCGTTAAGAACCTTACCGATTACGGAGCGTTCGTTGACCTTGGTGGCCTAGACGGACTACTTCACATCACAGATATGGCTTGGAAACGTGTTAAGCACCCAAGTGAAATCGTTGCAGTTGGTGATGAAATAGACGTTAAAGTTCTTAAATTCGACAAAGAGAAAAACCGTGTTTCTCTAGGTCTTAAGCAACTTGGTTCAGATCCTTGGGGCGACATTGCTGGTCGTTACCCTGAAAGTTCACGTCTTAAAGGCCGTGTTACTAACCTTACTGACTACGGTTGTTTCGTTGAAATCGAAGACGGTATTGAAGGTCTTGTACACGTTTCTGAAATGGATTGGACTAACAAGAACATCCATCCTTCTAAAGTTGTTAATCTTGGCGACGAAGTTGAAGTTATGGTTCTTGAAATCGACGAAGAACGTCGTCGTATTTCTCTTGGTCTTAAACAATGTAAAGACAACCCATGGGAAGTATTTGCTAAGACTCATAACAAAGGCGACCGTGTTGCTGGTAACATCAAGTCAATCACTGACTTTGGTATCTTCATCGGTCTTGACGGCGGTATTGATGGTCTTGTACACCTTTCTGACATTTCTTGGAATGTTTCTGGTGAAGACGCAGTACGTGACTTCAAGAAAGGCGACGAAATCGAAGCTGTTGTATTACAAGTTGACCCAGAGCGCGAGCGTATCTCTCTAGGCGTTAAACAAATGGATTCTGATCCGTTTAGCGAATACTTAGAAGCTCACAAAAAAGGTACTATGGTTAAAGGTCTTGTAAAAGACGTTGACGCTAAAGGTGCTACTGTTGACCTAGGTAACGAAGTTGAAGGTTACATCCGTGTATCTGAACTTTCTCGTGAACGTGTAGAAGATGCTACAACAGTATTAACTGCTGGTTCTGAGTTAGAAGCTAAGTTCGTTGGTGTTGACCGTAAGAATCGCGTGATAAGCCTATCTATCAAGGCTATCGACGAAGCAGAAGAGAAAGCTGCGTTAGATAACTTACAAAATCAAGCGCCTGAATTTGAAAATGCGATGGCTGCTGCATTTAAAAATGCACAAAAAGACTAAGCATTTGATTTTAAATGAGCTATAAATATAGGGGAGCATAACGCTCCCTTATTTTTTGTCTCGATATTAGGTGAGAAAATGACAAAGTCTGAATTAATAGAAACATTATCTGAACAACATCCACATGTACCTGTAAAGGAAGTGGAAACTGCAGTTAAGAGCATTATAGATAACATGGCCGAATGTCTATCAACTGGTGATCGTATTGAAATACGTGGGTTTGGTAGCTTTTCTTTGCATTATCGTGCGCCGCGTACAGGACGTAATCCTAAGACGGGTGACTCGGTTGAGTTGGAGGCAAAATATGTCCCACACTTTAAACCTGGCAAAGAATTACGCGAAAGAGTCGATTTTAAGTAGTTCCGTATTGACTCGATGAAAGACTTACAATAGCCTTGTACCCCTAAATTGCAGGGGTTAAGTTTTTGAAATTACTTAGTTACGCTATATTTTTCATTCTAGTCATATTCGCGTTGGCATTAGGCAGTGAAAACCATCAATTGGTAGATTTGAATCTACTTGTTGTGAAGGTACAACTGCCTCTAGCTGTTTTATTATTCCTAACATTTATGCTGGGCGTATTTGTTATGCTTGTGATATCTGCTATTAAAAAGTTGATTACACGAAAGAATGCTTGAATTACTATTTTTGCTATTACCTGCTGCAGTCATTTATGGCTGGGTTATGGGTAAACACAGCGCAAAAAAAGAATTGTTAGAACAGCAATTAACCATTAATAATGCGATCAATTCGAGTGTGTCGTTATTACTTAATGAAGATCAAGAACAGGCCTTTGACAGGCTTATCCAATATTTTGACGACACGCCTTCAAACATCGACAATTATTTAACGTTAGCAAAGCTGTTTCGCAAAAAAGGCGAAATCGACAAAGCTATCGCGATCCATGAAGGTTTAGTTAAAACCGATCAGATCACAATTCCTCAATATGAGTTAGAAGAAATTCAACTTGAATTAGCGCAGGATTTTCTGTCAGCGGGCATGTTAGAACGAGCTCAAAACACTCTTACGCCTTTATTAACATCGCAACACGCTTCAGAGGCATTACTTGGACTACTCCATATATTTGAGCAAACTCGTGAATGGCAAGCGGGCGTAGAGTCCTATCTAGCGGCCGATGCTCAATTATTGTCTGAAAACTGTCGTCAACTCGTAAGTCATTTTTATTGTGAAATTGGCGATGCACACGATAACTACAAATCTAAAAAACAAGCGTATAAACGGGCATTAAAGGTAAACCGAAAATCAGTTAGAAGTTTATTGGCCTTATCTAAATTGTACCTAATCGTAAATAACAAACAAAAATCGAGAGAATTAGTTGTTACGATTCTTGACCAAGAACCGAGTTTTGCACCGGCGTTATTTAATATTGCGCCTGAATGTTTTGTCGATGAGTTCGAACAAACAGCTTGGTTATTTTGGCTAATAAAAGAAAAAAACATTAAAAGTGTTACAGCTCATAGTCAGATGACTGACTATATTGTAAAAGAGAAGGGCATTGAGGCGGGGCGCAGTTATATCATTGAGCATTTGCAGGACCAGCCAAGTGTTCGCGGTTTTGCAAAGTTGATTGAACTTGAAAAAGAATTTTTTATGTCCGATCCTCATTTTAAACAACTGCAATCCCTAATTACACGTTACATTGAATTAAAGCCACTTTATGAATGTAATAGTTGTGGGTTTACCACAAATCATTTCAGCTGGCGTTGTCCAGCATGCAATAATTGGCAAACAATAAAACCATTGGCCGGATTAGACGGCATATAAAAGTTAGAGAGACATTTCCGTGAATAACAAAAACATCGTAGTAGCATTGGATTTTGACAATAAAAAAGAAACGACTGATCTGGTCGACAGACTTGACCCTAGTTTATGTCGTTTGAAAATTGGCAAAGAAATGTTTACTCACTTTGGACCAACCTTTGTCACCGAAATTCAGAACAAAGGTTTTGACGTTTTTCTCGATCTAAAGTTCCATGATATACCAAACACAGTTGCAAAAGCCGTAAAAGCAGCGGCAGACCTTGGCGTGTGGATGGTAAATGTACATGCAAGTGGCGGTGGTAAAATGATGGATGCAGCCAAAACCATACTGCAACCGTTTGGTAATGACGCGCCTTTACTAATTGCAGTTACGGTATTAACAAGTATGTCTGACGACGATTTAATAGAGTTAGGTATAACGCGTACACCTCGTGAACAAGTTAACTTTTTAGCCGGTCTAGCACACAAATATGAACTAGACGGAGTGGTGTGTTCAGCCCAAGAAGCGCAGATGTTAAAACAAAACTATGGCGCAAACTTTAAATTGGTAACACCAGGTATTCGAACTGCGGATGCGTCAGTTGATGATCAAAAAAGGATCATGACACCGCAAAAAGCGGTTGCTGCAGGATCTGACTACTTAGTTATTGGTCGAGCGATTACGCAATCTTCAAACCCAATTGAAACTATGAAAGCAATTTATCAATCTATAAACTAATTCCTCTAGTTTGTATTTGCCTAACGACAACTCGTTGGTTAGTAACAGTGTCCTACATTGCTAATTAATCAACGGGTTACCTCATCTTAGTCACGCCATGACGAGACTAATACTACGAATTGGCCATCTAATAAACCCACTCAAAATTGCCTAGCAACGTTATTATTTCAAACGAAACCCGTGTTTTATGTTAAATCTAATTAATTAGATTCTTTTCTTGAACTCAAAATAGGTATATTCAGATATTTAAACTATTGTTTAATAACAGACACCTTGATAAAACATTGGGCATAAAAAGATTTTGAATGATGTATTGCAAAGGAAGATAGCAATGAATTGGCAAAATGTAATAGCGTTTTGGTTTGACGAGTTAACACCAGCCCAGCACTTTTCTAAAAGTGATGAGTTAGACCGAGTCATTACAACGCGTTTTGATGATACTTTATCGGCAGCAAAACTGGGCGAACTTTATATCTGGCGTACTGAACCTTTGGGTCGTTTAGCCGAAATAATCGTATTAGACCAATTTGCACGTAATATATATAGGGATGATAAAAGGGCGTTTGAATCAGATCCTTTAGCATTAGTTTTAGCTCAAGAAGCAATTGCACACCGCTTGGATGTAGCTATGAGTATCCCTCAAAAGTCGTTTTTATATATGCCGTTTATGCACAGCGAATCACCAAGCATTCATAAGGTAGCGGTGACCTTATTTGACCAACCTGGACTTGAAAACACACTTAATTTTGAACATAAACACAAAGAAATAATAGATCGCTTCGGGCGTTATCCACACAGAAATTCGATTTTGGGACGTAGAAGTACCGATCAAGAGATTGCATTTTTAAATGGACCTAATTCGTCATTTTAAACGTGAATATTGTTGCTAAACGGTCTAAAACTTATCGTTTATCAATAATAGGTTTACCCAACAGATAGAATAAAAATAAAGTTTTGGGGCATAAATGAGGTGTTAGTAGTAAACAACGATGTGAGCGTTGTTATAGAGATCAACAGGTGCAAGATGAAAAGGTTATTTTACAAAGCGATTCTTTTTTTATTACTGCTAAGTACTTTACCAGTTATTGCTAATGCTGACAGTGAAGTTACGATTGCCGTTTTTGATGACCACGATAAATACGTATTGGCTTCGGGCCCATACGGTATTTCTTGGCGACTAATTACACTCGCAGCAAAGTCTCAAAACATAACGTTAGTACCTCAGGAAAGTTCGTGGCAAGGCAGTGTTAAAAGGTTAAAGGGGAAAAAGGTCGATTTAATTTTTGCCGCTTTTAAAACAGAGGAACGCGCAAAGTGGGGATATTTTTCAAAGCCATTAATGTCAACCACGTCGTCTATTTTTACATTGCCCGAAAACCCAATAAATCACGTTTCTGAAATTGATCTAAACGTCGCCACAATAGGCGTTTCTGCAAATTCAAGCCAAGAAACAATTGCAAAGGAACTGGGATTTAAGAACATTTACGCAACGGTTACACGTAAACAACTTTTTTATATGTTACGTCAACGCCGATTAGATTATCTATTTTTTGCTGTCGGCGCAGTTAATTACTATTGTATGTTTTATGAAGATCCAACAGATCGCGATTGTTTAAAACGTGTTGGCGGTAATTATGGCGGGAAGTTTATTCATACATTAAGCCTTAAGACTAAAAAGTCTAAGGCGATAATGAAAAAACTAAATAACGGTTTAGTCGCTATAAAAGATTCCCAAGAAGTCATTTCATATTTCAAAGAGTTCAATTACACAGACCAAGATATCGAAAATTGGAAAAAGTCATTGTCTGAAGATGTTAATTAAGTTCGACACGAATTAAACCAGATTCATTATTTTAAAGCCGACATAGATAATACAAAGATACGACATAGATAAGACACAGCTAAGACTAAGAAATAGATACGACAAATATCTAACTAGCCAAATAAGAAAGATGCCGTATTTAAATTTTACGGAAAATAAGGCAGTCTAAATTATTTCAACCACGTAGCGCGTGCGGTATTTGAATTTTACGGATAACAAGCCAGTCTAAATTATTTCAACCACGTAGCGCGTGCAGTATTTAAATTTTACGGATAACAAGCCAGTCTAAATTATTTCAGCCACGTAGCGCGTTAATAGATTAAGAAGACAATCTGTTTAAAGAGAAAATCTAACTAAATTAAAACGATATAAATAGAAATGGTGGGAAATATTAGGCCAATTTGATTTGTAAGTGCTCTACTTCAAACAGTTCCTTGCTATGCGCACAATGTATATTATGTTAAATAGGGTGTTGACCAACATTGCCTGCCCAACACTGTGGCTTTAATATAGTTCCGTTGACTGTCTCTTCCCATTTAACAATTCCTATTACCCCCAAATCTATTTCACTTTGCTCTGTTCACTATGTTTATGTAGTTCAATCGTTTACATAACCTTTGGATTGCTACACGACACACTTTTGTACAAAGATACTTACCTTGTTTAATTAGCCGTTATAAACCTCAGTCTATAAAACTGAAAGCTGACAAAAACGGCGAACCATTTAATATAAGTAAAATAGAGTTAATAACCTGGTGCAATTGATAAGTTATGCGCACCTCGAATCTCAGTACGATTGTTCAAATACAACTGATATTCGACACTAGATAAGGTGCCGCCAACCGTGCAGTCGACATTCCATCTTCTTAATAAATACCCTGCCATGGCAGCGCGTACGCTAACAATTTTTTTCCCATCAAGCATGCCGTAATCCATTTCTATCGCAGTGGGATGTTTGATGTTTTTAGGATGCGGTACAATTTCGAGCTGCAAAATATTTTGCCATGCGTCATCTGCGGTTTGTAATTCATGAACCCCGAGTTGGTTTGATCGAATCGATACTTTACTTATTCGTGTCAAAACAAAATCTCTAAAGCTGTTTGATTTTCGGTCGTAACCACGAACATGCCATCGTAACCCATTATCAATAATCGAGTGTGGTACAAAGTCTCTTGCCGCAGAACCACTGGACAACGAGGTATAGATCATATTTACAACATTACCGTTTAACATTGCTTGAACTAAACGTGCTATCACAAATATGTCGGGTACATTTAAGTGTGATGGTTGCTCTACTGGAAACTCTGTATTAGCTATCGAGTCGTAACCATCTGAAATTTGATTCGCAAGCTTTACTAAAGTTTTACGCGCATCATGCGGGAATAAAGGTTTGAATGTTTCTGCTTGAAAATAACGTTTAACTTTTGCGTCATAATATAAATTGTTTGGTGCATATTCTTTGTAAAGGTTGAAATCTCTTGTTCCAGCCGACAAACCAACTTCAAATTGGCTAATAAGGTCATTACGACATAGGTGTCCCTTAAAAAATAAAGAAAAGTCGATAAACGCTAAGCGTTGCTTTTGAGCGAAGGGAATATTTTCGAATTCTATATTTTTGTTTGTGGCCACACTATTTCCTTAAATGTTTCAATCGCTGAGATTACTGGAGTTTTGTTAATGTTAAGTATGTGATTTAAAATAAACCACATCAAAAGTAAAGTAAAGTCCTCGTTGTTAATTAGTAATTTGGTTTATTTTCTGAATTTAAACGAAACAAGTTGTTAAGGGTGGTTGAACATATTAAATACCCGATCACCAATAATTATAAAATGGCATTACTAAAGATCATGCCTCTTCATCACCTATGCCTTTAAAGTAGTTTCACGACACCAAATCCCGCTGAATTAGTATCGTTTACTGTATCAAACTGTAACCCTCACAAACTTAAATTACGTTACTAACGGTTCGTAACCACTTGGTAAACGAAGTTAGTTTAAAAGTTATTCACAGGTTAACTTTAGGCACTTATAAATGCTTATAAATAAGAGTGTATCATAATGAGTCTCGTGGGTAGTTTCGCCCTACACCTGTGGGTAAATTCACGAAAGTCATTGTAATTGGCGTTCTTCCTGTTGGTAAATACATACTTAGTCGGTTGTTAATTACCATGTGTGGATTCTTTGTATACATATGTTTGGTTGTTTTTGTTGGTCTTCGGTTTGGTTTGTGTTATGGTGTACCAAAATGTTACATATATTTGGGGCCTGTTCTCATGCAAGAAAAACATAAAGAAAATAACCAAGCACTTCGTTATGATCAGTTACAACGGTTTAAATTTATAGAAACCCTCGCCTTGTGGGAGGGAGAATTAAGTACCAAACATTTATGTGATTATTTTGGAATTCAGAGACAGCAGGCTTCTAGAGATATAAAAATATACTTGCGGGAAATTGGACCTGGAAACTTGGTTTATGATGCTTCGCTAAAACGATATGTTGTCACTCAAGGTTTTGCAGCAAAACTGATCGACGACAAATTAAATGACTATCTATATACGTTGGAACACTGCCGAACTGTTAACAACTCAAATTCAAGCAGTGCCAATAAGCCACTTTATTTAGGTGTTAATATTGTTCATAACATTGAGTTTGGACATCGTGCAATTTCTGCGGATGCGTTTAGAGAAGTATTAAATGCGTGCGTGCATTCTCATTGTCTTAATATCGATCACCGAACAATTAAATCACCAACAAGCGAAATGCAGCTCATCGCCCCCCATTCTATTATTTTCATCAATCAACAATGGCATGTCAGAGCATATTGTTTTCGGGAATTATCGTTTCGTAATTTTGAATTACGTCATATACATGGAACACCCACTTATAATAGTGAGCAAAATATTAATACAGTAGAAATGGATGATGACTGGAACACACTTGTTAACATCAACGTAATTCCAGATCCGAGATTATCAGCGGTACAAAAGTTGGTAGTTGAAAACGAATTCGATATGGAATTTGGTAGTTTGTTAATAAATACCCGAGTTTGCTTTATTCCCTACTTATTTAAGCAACTCAATATTGATGTCAATATCACTCACCCTGATCCAACGGAACAGAAAATAGTGATAGAGAATTTAAATGCAATTAAACGATGGGTTTTTTAAACAGTCTTACCCAAACCACAATTATTGTAGGAAAGACTAAAAATGCGAAAAATTTGGACCTAATCTAACTTCTGAACTTGTCAATAATGGCAAGTTATCATTTTATAAGTTGTGTTTACTTGGACCAATGTAAACGAAAATATTTGTTATTGCCTTCTATAAATTAATCCAGTTAAGTGAATGAAAGTAGTGTTAAAATGGTATCGCGTAACCATGTTGGTGTTGACTAACATCGACACTAAGTTATTGTAATATAAATTATTGTATGGCTCTTTGATTCCAGTAACTTTTTAGGTCCGTTATCTCTTGTGTGCCATCTTGATACGTCAAAATTACATTCCACGACATCATTGGTTCTGCGCACATGCCAAAAAAAACCTCTGCTTGAGTTTCAGTTTTAGTTAATTTATTTAGCCTAACAGGAAGTCGCCCCATGTTCATATTTGTCGCAACAAGATAAACGGATTCTAAGGGTTTATTTGAACGTATCGTAAAGGGAATGAGTTGCTCTACAAATAAATGTTCCGTTTTAAACATCAGTGTGCTGTTTTTTGTGTTTCGTACAAGGCAACTATTGTGTTCCTCACAACTGATATTTTGAGACTCGTTAGGTGTTTTGGGATCGGGTGCGCACGCACCTAAGATATAACTGAAACTTATAAAAGTTAGTGTTTGAAATATAACAGATTGTTTTTTGAGCATTTGCACCAATTCTTTATTGATCTACAACAATAATATGTGTTTAGTCGCTGTTATTTTACCTCCAAAGCCATTATCATTCACCCTCCCAAAAGAACTTAAGTTTATCTTTTTAGGATTAATCTCCAATATTTGGATTTTGGGTCTAGAATAATAACCTTAAACAACTATTTTCACCCCCAAGTGGAATTTTAAAATATGACAACAACAAACATTGCTCACCCAGAGTACAATTACAAGGTTGTTAAGCAATTTGCTTTAACAACTGTTTTGTGGGGTATTGTAGGAATGACGGTTGGTGTATTGATTGCAGCGCAATTGATATGGCCCGCATTAAACTTCGATACACCATGGTTAACTTTCTCTCGACTTCGTCCTCTGCATACCAATGCGGTAATTTTCGCGTTTGGTACGAGCGCTCTATTTGCTACATCTTATTATGTTGTGCAGCGTACTTGTAAAGTTCGCATTATTAGCGACAAAGTCGCGGCATTTACATTCTGGGGTTGGCAGGCCGTTATTATTTCAGCTGTGATCACATTGCCGCTTGGAATTACAACGTCTAAAGAATATGCAGAGTTAGAATGGCCAATCGACATACTGATTACGTGTGTATGGTTAGCTTATGCTTATGTATTTTTAGGCACGTTGGCGATTCGTAAAACAAGCCATATATATGTAGCGAACTGGTTTTATGCCGGTTTCATTATCACCGTTGCGGTTTTACATTTAGTAAATAGCGCTGCAATACCTGTACATTTGTTTAAATCATATTCAATGTACTCAGGTGCAGTTGATGCAATGGTACAGTGGTGGTATGGACACAATGCGGTTGGTTTCTTACTAACAGCTGGTTTCCTTGGCATGATGTATTATTTTGTACCAAAACAAGCAGAGCGTCCGGTTTATTCGTATCGTTTGTCAGTTGTTCACTTTTGGGCGTTAATTTCGCTTTATATTTGGGCTGGTCCGCACCACTTACATTACACAGCACTTCCAGATTGGACTCAATCTTTAGGTATGGTGATGTCAGTTATACTCTTTATCCCATCATGGGGCGGTATGATCAACGGTATCATGACCTTGTCAGGTGCTTGGCATAAATTGAAAACCGACCCGGTTTTACGTTTCTTAATCGTTTCTCTTTCGTTCTACGGTATGTCGACGTTTGAAGGTCCAATGATGGCGATTAAGTCGGTAAATGCCCTTTCACACTACACTGACTGGACTATCGGTCACGTTCATTCTGGTGCGTTAGGTTGGGTTGCGATGATCTCTATCGGAGCGCTTTATCATTTAATTCCTCGTCTTTACGGTTTAACCCAAATGATTGACCTTAAATTGGTTAATGTACATTTCTGGTTACACACAGTCGGTGTAGTACTTTATATCGTTGCTATGTGGATATCGGGTGTTATGCAAGGTCTAATGTGGCGTGCGGTAAACTCAGACGGTACATTAACATACAGTTTTGTACAGAGTCTTGAGGCTTCTTACCCATTCTATTTTGTTAGATTCTTAGGCGGCCTGTTTGTTGTAGCCGGTATGCTTGTAATGGCTTATAACGTCATTAAAACAGTTCGCAGTTCATCTAAGCAACCTGTTGCTGAAGCACAAGCTGTATAAGGAGCAATTATAATGGCAAATCATCACGAGAAGATTGAAAAAAGCGTCACGTTAATGGCTATATTAACTGTTGTCGCGATTAGCTTTGGTGCGCTAGTTGAAATTACTCCACTAATGTTTCAAAAAGATACGACCGAACCCGTTGCTGGATTACGAGCTTTAACGCCATTGGAAATGGAAGGCCGTGACATATACATCCGTGAAGGGTGTAATAACTGTCACAGCCAAATGATCCGTCCATTCCGCGCTGAAGTAGAACGTTACGGTCACTATTCTGTTGCAGGTGAATCAGTTTGGGATCACCCTTTCCTTTGGGGTTCAAAACGAACTGGCCCTGACCTGGCCCGAGTAGGTCAACGTTATTCAGACGATTGGCACTATGCCCATTTAATGGATCCTCGTTCTGTTGTTCCACAGTCTAATATGCCTTCATTTAAATGGTTAGATGAAAACCTGTTGACTGGTGAACACATTGCAAAGAAATTTGAAGTCTTTAACAGATTAACTTCAGGCAAAACTCATAAAGATGCAGAGGGTAACTACATTCCTTTGTACTCTGCAGAAGACATTGCTGGTGCGAAAGCCGCCGTTGAAGGTAAAACTGAAATGCAGGCTCTAATCGCTTATTTGCAACAACTAGGTACTCATCTTAAGTAATGACTATGGATTACGGTACTTATAGAGGCATTTACACATTAATTTTATTAGTTTTATTTTTGCTTATCGTTTACTGGGCTTACGGTAAAAAACGTAAGAATAAATTTGACGACATCGCCAGTTCTATTCTTGAAGACGACGTTGAAGATAAGAAAAATAGTAAGGAGTCATAAAAATGGTCATGACTGAGTTTTGGCATTGGTGGGTAATAATACTCACTGTTACTTCATTAGTTCTTTGCTTTTGGATAATTACCATTAACTTAAAGAACTACACCCACGTAGGCGAAGGCGAGTCTATGGGGCACGAGTTTGACGGCATCGAAGAAATGAACAACCCTCTACCAAAGTGGTGGACGTATATGTTCTATTTCATTCTTGTTTGGTCAATTGGTTACCTCTTCTTATTTCCTGGTTTAGGAAACTATGAAGGTGCTTTAGGTTGGAAAAGCTCGAACCAAGGTATAGTGACTATGGCTGAGTCTAAAAAGCTGGCACAAATAGCAAAAGACGAAGGCTTACTTGTTCAATTAAACCAAGAAGAAGTTGTTGCAGAAGAACTTTACGGTCCTATCTTCAAAGCAATGGCAGATACGCCAATTTTGGAATTAGCATACAACGACGACGCGTTTAAAGTTGGTCAACGTTTGTACTTACAAAACTGTGCGCTTTGTCATGGTTCTGATGCCCGTGGTTCACGTGGTTTCCCTAACTTAACTGACAGTGATTGGTTGTATGGTGGAGCTCCTGAAACAATTAAAGCGACTTTGATGCATGGTCGAGTTGGTGCGATGCCAGCTTGGGAAGCGTCACTAGGTGAGCAAGGTGTTCAGGAAATGACTGAATACGTTCTAAAGCTTGCTGGTCGTAAAGTTAACGATAAGTTAGCAGAAGCAGGTAAAGCTAAGTTTGTCATGTGTGCGGCATGTCACGGTCAAGATGGTCGTGGTTCAGTTGCTCACGGTCTGTCGTTTGGTGCACCTAACCTTACGGATAACGTTTGGTTGTATGGCGGTTCACGTCGTGCAGTTGAAGAGTCTATTCGAAGTGGTCGTAATGGTGTTATGCCAGCATGGAAAGACATTTTAGGCGCGGATAAAGTACACGTTATCTCTGCTTATATATATAGGAAGTCCCACCCTAATCAGTAGGACTTCAGAAAAAGCCTCTTCGGAGGCTTTTTTTTACTATTAATTCAGAAGTACATTCCCCACATTAATGTCTTTCTAAATTAAACGTATTATTGCAATTCTAACTATGTTCTAACTAGATTTTAGTAAAACATCTGTTAGGTTCGTACTCCCCAATTAGGAAATTTTAATGAATTTAAAACAAGATATTTGGTATAAAAACCCGTACGTATGGTTGGTTATAACTTTACCGATGACGGCGGTAATCGGTGGTATTGCTACAGTGATCATTACAAGCATGAACCAACCAGATATGGTTGTAGATGACTACTACAAAAAAGGTAAGGCCATTAATTTAGAACTTAAATTATACAAACAAGCGGAAGCATTGGGCATTGAAATGTCGACGGTCATTACCGACCAAAAGATTACACTGGAAAATCCTTATAACCTTCCCGCGGTTAAAATTAAGCTAGTTCACTCTACGTTAAAATATCGCGACCTAGATTTCATTGCGACACCAAACGCTAAGGGACAACTTACTGCACCGGTTGAACATGATATTTCAGGTAAATGGCAAGTGTTCATCGAACCTATGGATGGCAGCTGGAAACTTCGAAAAGAAATCGCTCTTCCAAACAGCAATACAATACTAATTAAATAAAACTAATTGACTGGTAATGACAAAAAAAACTGCGTGTTTTCATTGTGGTGAATCGATTCCGGCAGGTGAAAGCCCCCTATTCGCCCAGCTTAATACCGAACAACAGCAAGTATGTTGTAATGGTTGTAAAGCGGTTAGTGAGCACATTTATCAAAGTGGTCTAAGTGTTTATTACCAGTACCGAACTGAACTTGGCAATAAGCCCGATACTTCTGATAGTAGTGATTTTGAAGTTTATAATCAGGCAGAATATATTGATTTAATTTGTGAGAACCTCCAAGAGTCCACAAAACGGATCACGTTAAGTGTCGACAATATTCACTGTGCCGCATGTGCTTGGTTAATTGAACATTCATTATCGCCACTTGATGGCATAATCAAAGTTAATGTAAACACGATTAGCGAACGAGCGACAATTGAATGGGACCAAAATATAATCCACCTTTCGCAACTCCTTTCAAAACTTAAATCTATTGGCTATGCTAGCACGCCATTTTCGGTAACCGATGCTGAAAAAAACATCAAACGTCAGGAAAAGCAATACATTAAACGATTAGGCGTTGCTGGGTTGTTCACCATGCAAGTCATGATGCTCGCTTTTGCTATGTATTTTGGCGCCTTTTCGACAATGGAGTCGCACCAAACAAGTTACTTTAAATGGATCAGTTTTGCGCTATGCATCCCAGTTGTATTCTATTCAGCGTTGCCGTTCTTAAGGGGGGCAATAACCGCGGTTAAATCTCGCCACTTATCTATGGATGTTTCCGTCGCGGTCGCTATTTACGGTGCTTTTTTTATTAGTTTTTATCAGCTATTAAAATATGGTTTTGATGGTAATCGTGGGGAGGTATATTTCGAAAGTATTTCGATGTTTACATTGTTGTTACTCATTGGAAAATACCTAGAGTTTAAAGCAAAAAGTCGAGCAATATTGTCCAATGCAAATCTAAATAAAACGCTCCCTATTTTTGCCAATCGATTTGAAAACGGTCAGATAACAACGGTATTAATTCAAAAATTAAATATTGGAGACACCATAGTAGTAAAACCGGGTGAACAGTTTGCCGTGGACGGTAAAATAGTTAATGGCGAAACAACAGTCAATGAATCTGTTTTAACTGGTGAATTTTCTCCAATATTTAAACATTTTGGTGATCCTGTGTTGGCCGGCAGTATTAACAACGATGGCAATATTAAAGTAGAAATTACGGCGTTAGGGTCTAATACAACATTAGCTAAGATTGGTCAGTTACAGGAAGAATTTACCAAACACCGTCCTAAATTAAGTCAATTTGCCGACAAAATTGCTCACTATTTTGTTATTGGACAACTAATAATTGCATTTATTACTTATTTGATTTGGTTGAATGTAAGTCCAGACGACGCTATATGGATAAGTTTATCGGTTTTAGTTGCTACCTGCCCCTGTGCGTTAAGTTTAGCAACACCAACGGCCTATACCTGTATTTTAAGTAAGTTAAATCGTAAGGGTATCTTAGTTAAAGATGCATTAGCATTTGAACAATTGACAGAAATAACCCATGTTGCTTTTGATAAAACAGGTACATTAACAACAGGTCGATTTGAAATAAACGCAAATGGTACAGAATTATCCTCAGAATTTACGACAGAATTAGCGGCTGCGGTTTACTTATTACAATGTCATTCTGAACACCCAATTGCTAAAGCGTTTACCACCGAAAACTTAGGTATTCTCAATCGTGATATTGGCACCATAAACTTAACGGACATTGTAAGTCATATTGGCCAAGGTATTTCGGCAACTTATAATGAAAAGACCTTAAAAATAGGGACTCCGGAGTTTATCGGGTCGACTTTACATTTGCCAAAAAACCGTACAGTGCAAAATGTATTGGTTAGTTATGACAATAGGTTATGCGCACAGTTTAGTGTTACGGATAACCTAAAACCAGATAGTGAAATAACAATAAGCAACCTAAAACAAAAAGGGTTAACTACCTTGTTAGTTACCGGTGACCCATCTGAATCTGGTAATGTGATCGGCAAAAAGCTTAACTTTGATCATATCTATACAGGGTGTGATCCTAAATCAAAAGCGGATAAGATTGTGTCATTGCAGTCAGAGGGCAATAATATTTTGATGATCGGGGATGGAATTAACGACGCACCCGTTTTTGGGGCGTCTAATGTATCCATTGCAATGTCTAGTGGTGCAGACATGACTAAACACTCTGCTGATATCATAGTACTTAACAATAAATTAACGGCTGTTGAAACGCTTTTAACAGCGGCATTAGAAACAAAACAGACAATCCGTAATAACCTGTATTGGTCTTTAATTTACAATATGATTATTTTACCAGTGGCCATGTTAGGATTGGTGCCACCTTATATTGCGGTGCTCGGTATGTCAGCAAGTTCAATATTAGTCGTATCGAATTCACTAAAACTATTACGGGATTAAAACGTTGCAAGTAATTTACTACCTAATACCGGTTGCTCTGATATTTTTAATCATCGGTGTAATTGCATTTTTTTGGGCAACAAAAAACGAGCAATTCGACGACATTGAAAAACATGGTTTGTCCATTCTAATGGATGAAGACGACAACACGACAAAACCTAAAGACAATGAATGAAGTCATAACTGCGTTAATAATGGGTCTAACCGGCTCAGTTCATTGTTTAACTATGTGTGGTTCATTATCTGTTGCTCTTGGATTTTCAATTCCAAAACAGAAAACTTTTTGGCTATATGCGTTATTTGTTAGCCTCGGTCGTGTATTTGGGTACGGTCTTATTGGGCTACTTGCTAACCTATTAACACAGTCGATCGTTGTCGCAAGTTCAGGTACGGTATTTTATCTATCAATGTTATCCGGTGTATTAATAGTCGGTATCGGATTGCATATAGCTAATATTAGTAATATCGTCACAAAGTTAGAAAAACTTGGTACGTTTATCGACATTTGGTTAGCGCCGCTAAAGAAAAAACTGATGCCAATTGACACGATTCCCAAATGTTTAGCCTATGGTTTATTGTGGGGCTTCTTACCCTGTGGTCTTGTTTATACAGCACTGAGCTTAGCAATTGTCAGTCCGAGCCCAATAACGGCTTTTTCAGTAATGACAATTTTTGGATTGGCTACTTTACCTACCGTCGTCGGTATGACGGTTTTTTCTAATCACCTCTCTCGTATTTTTAGCCATAGCTACACTAAAATCATATTGGGTTTAATAATTACTTTCGCTGGGCTATATCAAATTAGTAACGCTTTTTATAAACTAAACGCATTGAATGTTTAAAAGTCGTGATAACGCAATGCAAACTCCTTGTAATACTTTTTCGATAAGTTGTGCTAACTGCAATCTAAGCCAGTTATGCATACCGTTTTCATTAAACGATGATGAACTCAATACATTAGACAATGCTATTGATCGCAAAAAACCGTTCCATAAAGGTGATGTGTTATTTGAAGCAGGCGCAAAATTTACAAGTCTTTTTGCCGTCAGATCAGGAAGTTTCAAGTCGTACTTAATTGACAAGCAAGGTGTATCACAAGTTACTGCTTTTCATTTACCTGGGGATGTCATTGGCTTTGACGCCCTTGCAGAGCGGACGCATCAAACCTTTAGCACGGCATTAGAGACTTCTATGGTTTGTGAGATCCCATTTACATTAATGGATGATTTGTCGAACCAGATGCCCAAATTACGTCAACAAGTGAACCGCTTGATGAGTAACGAAATTAGCCATGATCAATCGATGTTTATGCAACTAAATAAACGTACAGCAGAAGAACGTGTCGCTCGATTTATTGTGGATATGGCTAATCGATTTAGCCAACGAAATCTATCCAAACGGTCATTCCGTTTGTCTATGACTCGCGCTGACATTGGCAATTATCTAGGTTTAACCGTCGAGACTGTATCTCGTATCTTTAGTAAGTTTCAAAAACAGATGCTGATAAAAGTGGATGGCAAATTAATTGAAATAATTGATTTTGACAATTTGAATCAACTTTAAAAAACCTCTTAAAATAATTAGAAGCTTTTGCATTATTGACTACAATTAAAGTAAGAAAATCATTAAGGTGAATTTCATATGAGTCAATTTAGCAAATTATTAGTTGTTATCGATCCAGCAGAAGATAACCAAAAAGCACTTTCCCGAGCTCTGCAGTTAGCGTCATGCGTTTCAAATTGTAATGTGACGCTCTTCCTCACAATTTATGATTTTTCCTATGAAATGACAACTATGTTGTCGCCAACAGAACGCGAATCAATGAGAAATGCGGTTATTCAAGATCGGAAAGATTGGTTAAACCAATTGGTTATCGAAGCACAGGGCACGAGCAGTCTAATTGATATCATCGTTGTCTGGCACAACCGCCCTTATGAAAGCATTATTAGAACCGTAATAGAGGGTGATTTTGACCTAGTAGTTAAAGCCACTCACGAACATGATATTTTAAAATCAGTGATCTTTACGCCAACTGATTGGCATCTACTACGTAAGTGCCCCTGTAGTGTATTGTTAGTCAAAGAACATCAATGGCCTGACCACGGTCAAATATTAGGTGCTATCAACGCAGGTACTGACGACATCGATCATATGAAGCTCAACGAATCTATTGTTGAACATGCCCATTATATGAGTGACTTGCTAAACGCTGAAGTCAATTTAGTTAATGCTTTCCCACCTACCCCCATGAATATTGCAGTAGAAATACCAGAATTTGATGTTATTGAATACCAAAATTCAATGCAGGAGCATCATAACGCGGCAGTCAAAAAATTTGCTAAGCAACATGGTGTACCAATGGAAAACGTCTATTGCGAAGAAGGTATGCCTGAAGATGTTATACCTAAGATAAGTGAACAAATAGACGCTGAGCTTGTTGTCATCGGTACAGTAGGTCGAAGTGGCTTAAGCGCCGCATTGATTGGCAATACAGCGGAACACGTTATCGATAATATCGATTGCGATTTATTAGCATTAAAACCACCCGGCTTTGTAAGTAGTGTTAAACCACTATAAGTAAGTTTGCGCTGTGTTGACCAATAATCAATTTATCTTTGCTGATACAAAATATATAATGCGCGCCTTAGTTTTTGAGGGTAATTATGGCGACTTCAGTTCAAGCAAAAGAAAAATACAACTTTAACAAACTGCAAAAACGTTTGCGTAGAGATGTCGGTAAGGCAATTGCAGATTTTAATATGATCGAACACGGCGATCGCGTTATGGTTTGTTTATCAGGTGGCAAGGATAGCTATGCTATGTTGGATATCTTGATGAGCCTGCAACGTTCTGCACCCATTCAATTTGAACTAATCGCAGTTAACTTAGATCAGAAGCAGCCTGGTTTTCCTGCCCAAGTTTTACCTAACTACTTAGAAGAACTTGGCATTGAATACAAAATTGTCACTGAAGACACTTATTCAATCGTGATGGATAAAATACCAGAAGGTAAAACAACCTGTTCTTTATGTTCTCGTCTAAGACGTGGGATTTTATATAGGACTGCAAAGGAGCTTGGTGCAACTAAAATTGCTTTGGGTCATCACCGAGACGATATTTTAGAAACTATGTTTTTGAACATGTTTCACGGTGGTAAATTAAAATCTATGCCGCCAAAGTTAAAAAGTGATAATAAAGAACATGTTGTCATTCGTCCGCTTGCGTACGCAAAAGAGAAAGACATTCAACGTTTTGCCGACGCTAAACAATTCCCTATCATTCCATGTAATCTTTGTGGCTCACAAGAAAACCTGCAGAGACAAAACATTAAAGAGATGTTAAACAGTTGGGACAAACAATTCCCGGGCCGCATTGAAAGTATGTTTAAAGCATTGCAAAATGTTGTTCCAAGTCACCTTGCTGACAATGAATTATATGATTTTAAAACCTTAAGTCAGGAAGTAGATGAAGGTGATATTGCGTTTGATGCACCTGAAATTCCTTCGTTTGTAATTGACGAAGATGTGATGGATGATGACAGCACAGTCACTCAATTTGTTGAATTAAGTTAGAGACAATAAAAAAGCCACTGTAAAGTGGCTTTTTTGATCTATTTGCAACCGTTATCGCATCGCTGAAGTTAAACCTTATCAGGCAATAAAGTAGTATTTATTTGGGCTCAATTTTAGCCCAAGAATCACGTAAACCGACAGTCTTGTTAAATACTAAATTTCCGGCTTCATTCTTAGTACCATCGTTACAGAAATAACCTAATCGTTCAAACTGGAATGCTTGCTGAGCTTGGCTTTCAAGTAAACTTGGTTCGATAAATCCGTTGCGGATAATTAATGAGTCTGGATTTAAGATCTCATCAATTGATTCTGCAGCCGCTGGATTTGGAACGGTAAATAGACGGTCATAATCTCGAATTTCGGCTGGAACACCTTCGCTCGCTGACACCCAATGGATCACGCCTTTAGCCTTGCGGCCATCCGCAGGCAACTTACCTAACGTAGTATCGTCATAAGTACAATAAATTGTCGTGATTTCGCCGTTTTCATCTTTATCACAGCGTTCTGCTTTGACGAAATAAGCATTACGTAAACGAACTTCCTTACCAATGACTAGACGTTTGTATTTTTTGTTGGCTTCCTCACGAAAATCTTCGCGTTCAATAAATACTTCACGAGTAAATGGCAATTTACGACTGCCCATGTCTTCGTTGTTGGGATGATTTGGTGCGTCTAACCATTCAACACTGTCAGTTGGGTAGTTTTCGATAACCACTTTTATCGGATCTAAAACAGCCATTGCGCGAGGTGCATTTTCATTTAGGTCATCTCGGATACAGGCTTCTAACATGCCCATTTCGACCGTGTTTTCCATCTTAGTCACACCAATACGTTGGCAAAACTCTTGAATAGCTGCTGCCGTATACCCTCTACGACGTAAACCCGCAATAGTTGGCATTCTAGGGTCATCCCAGCCACTCACGTAATTTTCTGTTACTAACGTATTTAGCTTACGTTTACTCATCATCGTGTATTCAAGGTTTAGTCTTGAAAACTCATATTGATGTGGGCGCGAATCTATAGTGATATTATCCAAAACCCAGTCGTAAAGACGACGATTATCTTGGAATTCTAGCGTACATAAAGAATGCGTAATGTTTTCAATCGCATCAGAAATACAGTGAGTAAAATCGTACATTGGGTAAATGCACCATTTGTCGCCAGTTTGGTGATGATTAGCATATCGAATACGATAAATAACAGGATCACGCATACACATGAAGCTGCTCGACATATCTATTTTAGCTCGTAAGCAGCACTCACCTTCTTTGTATTTCCCATCGCGCATATCATGAAAATGTTTGAGGTTTTCCTCAATGGATACGTCGCGATATGGGCTGTTTTTACCTGGTGATGTAAGCGTACCTCGCATTGAGCGAATTTCTTCTTGATTAGAAAACTCTACATACGCGAGGCCTTTGGAGATGAGTTCTTCTGCAAAACCAAAAAGCTGGTCAAAATAATTAGAAGAATAGCGGACTTCATCGTGCCACTGATAGCCTAACCAGTTAACGTCTTTTTTTATGGCATTTACGTAATCAATGTCTTCTTTTTCAGGATTTGTATCATCAAATCGTAAGTTACAAAAACCGTTATAGTCTTTTGCAATACCGAAATTAAGCACAATAGATTTTGCATGCCCGATGTGCAAATAACCGTTTGGTTCTGGCGGAAAACGGGTATGAGTTGTTTGATGTTTTCCTGCTTCTAAATCTGCATCAATTATATTTCTGATAAAGTTCGTCGGACGAGCTTGCATCTCTGCCATTGATAGTGCCTTTTTAACTAAATAATTGCCAAGAGTATACCACTGCTGGTATTAAGTATGCCAAGTGTAAATAGTTCATTAGCTGATATTTTAAGCACTTAACAAAATTAACCAGTTTTTGACAAAAATCACCAACTCATCTACGTTTTTTGTTTAATGTAAATCACTGAATATTTTTATCTTATTGTAATTAATGTGTTTTTTAGTTGGCATTAAGATTGCCTTTAAAGTCATTATTAAACTAAATATGTCGCGTTAATGTTATCGTTTGCGACAATCACTAAATTGCACCATTTTTTATTAAAGGAAACATTATGAAACTATTGGCCCTAACGACACTTGTCGCAGCAACTCTTTTTGTCTCACCCTATTCTCAAGCTGCCAATGTATCTATGGATAATCATTGTGATCTTGAATTAAACAATGCGCTAACAATTACGCCAAAGCATATTCTTATCAAAAATGAAGATGAAACTCTTATCGACATCTATGACGATAAAATGGTATTTGTCAGAGGCGATTTAATCGAATTAGACAGCAAACAGCAAAAACTTGTAACAGAATATGCAGCGTCGTTGCGTGCGGCCATTCCAGAGATTGGTGAAATTGCAATCGAAGCCGTTGATATAGCGTTTCAAGGTATACAAGCGGCGTTTGGCCAAATGCCTGAAAATTCTAAATTAAGCAGTAAATTTGATGAAATAAAGACAAAGATAAAAGATAAGTATGAAAGTGAAGACAGCCATTATTCGTTTTCTAATGGAGAATTTAATCATCAGATTGACGGCAGTGGTATAGACGAATCTGTGGAAGAGTTAATGGAAGATATGATCCCTAGCTTAATTGGTGGCCTTATCTCTAATATTGGTAACTCTATTGCAAATGGAGAATCGTCTTTTAGCGATTTAGATAATCTAGATGACCGTATTGAACAAGAAATAGAATCACGAGCGGATGAAATTGAAATAAAGGCCAACAAGTTTTGTGAAAAATTAAAACTGGTCGATAAAATGGAAGATGAATTAACGGCGTCAAATAGTAAATTTGCTAACTTTGATTTAATCAAAATTAATGAAAATGACGATTACGAAGACCGCTAAATAGCTTGTCCTACGATATAAATAAACGAGGAGCGTTACTCATCGTTTATGATCATTTAATTTACCCCGCATCAGCTAGAAGACTTGTTATTAACAAGTCTTCTATTTTTCGTAAGTTAACAACTTCAAAATCAATATAATGTAGCTTGTTTACGACAACTGACAATTGGTTATGCTCTAAGTAGCAATCTAACGACACACGTTTGTTAAAATCAATTTCAGGGAAGCTGTTAGATTTGCATATAAAGGTGAGGTTAGGTGTTTTTCGTTTCGTACAGGTCTTGTCAGTAGGTATGGTATCTACTGTTTGATTAAACATCGCAGTTACATTTACTAAGTTGGCTTTGTTATGAAGTTTTTTAAATACAAAATCGGTGAGTTCCGTTGTAACGAATATGACTGGTTTAATATGATGTTGGTAGCGGTTAACTAAATACAAACCATCTAATTCTGTCAATTGATCCAGTCGTGTTTTTACGTCCACATAGGCGTTAAGATCGTTAAATAATGCAATAGACAATAATTTTGTTAACGTTTCAAGTTGACTTAAAGATGTGCTTTGCGCTAACAGGAAATCTGTAAAAGAAGTTATGTTAGTTAACGGGACTGATAGATGCCCTGCGCTATGAGACTTTGCTTTTACCATATCGTAATGGTAATTGAGTAACACTGCTTGATTTGCCATGGGGTTGCCTAAAACCTTAGCCAATACATAAACAACGTAATAAATAAGTTTGTTGTCTCACTTCGTTGCAGTTTGGCGGGTAAGTTCACTACTGCATAAAAATCATACAATAGTGGTGCCAACATCTCAGCCAAATATCTATCTTATTAATTTAGAATAGATATTTTGTGATTATTTCACTGTAGGTAATTTTAACGGCTAATAAGATCAATACCCACCCCATTACTCTGTCAAAAATATAGGCATGTCCGTTAAAAAATTCACGAACTTTTGGTCGAGTTAATATTAGTGATAAAAAACAAAACCACGCGGTTGTTGCTAATGCGAGATAAACGCCATATAACCCTTTAATAATTAATGGTGTTTCAGCGCTGACGACAACGGTAAACAACGAGAGAAAAAATATGGTTGCTTTCGGATTAAGGCCGTTTGTTAGAAAACCTAAGTAAAACGCCCTTTTTCCACTAATTTCTACAACGTTATTGTCAATTACCTGTTCGTTAGTTTTAACATTTTTAGATGAACGAATAGCACCAAAACCCAAGTACAACAAAAAACCTGACGCAAAAAGAATTAGAAGATCATACAACCAAGGTGTTGAACTGATAATAAGCCCAATGCCCATTAATGCATACGCTACATGAATGAATATCGCAGTACCAACACCAAGACTGGTGATAATCGCTATCCGTTTACCATAGTTAATAGAATGTTTTAACACGATTGCAAAGTCTGGTCCTGGACTGGCAACTGCAAAAAAGTGGGCTGTTGCAATCGTTAAAAACTCTATTAAAAGACTAGAACTGTCCATTAACTTAACACTTTATCTAACATTTGAATTGGATGACTTAGTTCGACACCATCAAGACGTTTAACTTGGCTTCGACAAGAGAATCCTGTCGCCAAAATAAGTTCTGGCTTCTCCTGCGCAACTGCATGTTTCCAACTTAAGTTATAAATTGTTTTTGACGTTTCTTGATGTTGTTTTTCATGCCCAAATGTTCCTGCCATACCACAACACCCCGTGTTTCTGATATTAAGGTTGAGGCCAACTTTGTTAAAAATACTCACCCAATGTTTTTCAACGCCATTGATTATCGACTTTTCTGTACAATGCGCTAATAACGTGTAGGTGGCTTGACTTTGCAGGCTTGGTGTTACCTCAACTTCCACATCGACGTCCTTTAACCATTCGCTTAGTACCATGACATCAAATTTTACCGCGTCTTTACCGAGAGCTTTTACGTATTCATCACGATAGGCAAATACTAAAGAAGCATCTAGACCAATCATCGGTATGTTGTGCTGTGCAACTTTATTAAAAAACGTTGTGGCTTTAGCCGCGATACGTGCAAATTTAGAAACAAACCCTTTAACGTGGGCTGGTTTACCATTGGCATAAAAAGGTAAAACAATTGGCAAATATCCAAGTTTTGTTAGGACTGAAACAGTATCAACAACTAAGCTACTTTCATAAGCACTGGTAAATGGGTCTTGAACGATAAAAACAGCACGTTGTTTTTGTTGTTCGCTAAGCGCATTTACCCGTTCAGGTGAATACCAATTTTCATTGGCAATCGCTTTTCTTAAATTGTCGCCAAACTTAGGCGCATCAACATACCCAACAAGGTTACGCGTTACCCAGGTGCTAATCGGATTGTGCATAATTAGGTTGCCAACAGATGGCGTTCTACTAAGTAAAGGTAATAACCCTTCTACGTTAGCCACAAGGTGATCGCTAATTGGTCTTAGATATCGTGAATAATACGCTTCGATAAATTTAGTTCGGAACGTGGGCACGTCAACTTTAATTGGACAGGCTGTTGTACAGGCTTTACATGCTAAACATTCGTCCATACTAGCTTTAACTTCATGGTTAAAGTCGTAGTTGCCGAGTTTTGCCCCAGCGGTTCTAAATACCTTATATGGGAATGTTAAAAGCTGCGTAAAACCAGTGCGATACATTTCCCGGTTATCAGCACTAAACGTATTGCCTTGTAATCTGAGCCATTCACGCATTAATGAAGCTCGTCCTTTTGGTGAGTAACGACGGTCGTTACTCGCTTTATAAGAAGGACACATTGGCGATGATGTATCGTAGTTAAAACATTGCCCATTACCATTGCAATTAACGGTGGTTTCAAACTCTGTTTTTATTTCAATTGGAATTTGTTTATCAAATGAAGCGCGTTTTACCGCATCAACCGAAACCATCTTGTCTGTCGATTTGTATGGTGTACAAATTTTACCCGGGTTCAGTCTGTTTTGTGGGTCAAACTGCGCTTTAATTTTTTGAACTTCAGCGAATAACTTTTCGCCAAAAAATGCAGGGCCATATTCACTACGATAGCCTTTACCATGTTCACCCCACATTAAACCACCGTATTTTGCAGTTAATGCGACGACCTTATCGGAAATCGTACGCAGTAAGGTTTCTTGTTCTGGATCGGTTAAGTCTAAAGCCGGCCGTACGTGTAATACACCGGCGTCGACATGGCCAAACATACCGTAGTCTAAATTGTAACTGTCTAATAACTGACGAAATTCTGCGATATAATCGGCTAAATTTTCTGGTGGCACTGCTGTATCTTCTGCAAATGCGATTGGCTTTTTATTACCTTTGGTATTACCTAGCAAGCCTACGGCCTTTTTACGCATACCATAAATACGTTGTATTGCACCTAAGTCGTTGATGACTTGATAACCAATAACCCCGGCTTGTTCAGAACTGATGAGTTGGTCTAATCGAGCACATAAACTCTCAACTTTGATTTGCTGCGACTCAGCAACTTCATCATTAAACTCAACAATGTTTAAGCCGTCCATCACTTTACCAGGCACCGATTGAATGAGGTCAGACACGGTATCCCATACGACATCTTGTTTGGCCAAACCTAATACTTTTGAGTCTATAGTTTCTACCGAGGTTGCATGTGCTTCTACTAAAAATGGTGAGTTACGTAATGCAGAGTCAAAACTGTCGTACTTAACATTTATCAATGTTTTAAATTTGGCGATTGGGGTAATGTTCAGCTTTGCTTCTGTCACAAATGCCAGTGTACCCTCTGAGCCTGTAAGTACTCGAGATAAGTCAAAACTGGTCATGTCGTCGTTAAAAACATGTTCTAAATCGTAACCTGTTAAAAACCGGTTTAAACGTGGAAAAACGTTAAGGATTTCTTCTCTATGCTCGTAACCTGTTTTAAATACTTGAAGATAGAGCGGACTTAATGGCGACTTTTCTTCAATTATGGTTTTGACTTCGGTTACCGGTAAAGGTTTAGTCGAAAGCTTGTGTCCAGAAATTGTGACTGATTCTAATGCTAGTACGTGGTCGCTGGTTTTTCCGTACACTAAAGAGCCCTGCCCAGATGCATCTGTATTAACCATGCCACCAATTGTTGCGCGGTTAGATGTAGATAAATCCGGGGCGAAGAAATAGCCATATGGTCTTAGATAATCATTAAGTTGATCTTTAATAACTCCTGATTGAACACGGACCCATTTTTCATCAAGGTTAATTTCGATGATTTCACGCATATAACGAGACATATCTACGATGACATGCTCGGTTAAGGACTGCCCGTTTGTGCCGGTACCGCCACCTCGTGGAGAAAACTTAATGGCACTAAATTGCTTGTCGTTGGCTAATTGTGTAATGAGCAATAAATCATTTTCGTTTTTAGGAAACAAGGCAGCCTGTGGTAACTCTTGATAAATACTATTATCAGAGGCCAATGTAACGCGCGTAGCATACGTAGTATCGATATCACCGGAAAATGGTGTAGTGATGGATATTTTGTTGTCGGCGGCCTGCGTGGCGTCGGTAGACACGTTGAGTTGCGACAATTGACGACAAAAGTTGAAAACAATCGGAGAAAGCGTTTCTTGTTCAGTAATACGGCGGATCATATGCAAGACAAATTGTTGGATTTGAATTGAATTATATCGTTTTAAATTGAAATTGAAATTACCAAATTAGAATAAGTACAATCAAATGCAACGATGATTGTTTACCGGTCTAAAAATACTAACGCTAATAAGCATTTTTAGTGTTAAAAACAAGGTTATTACCAACCGAACCAGCCCTTTAGCGGCGTCTGTCATTGATAAACATTATGTGAGGTTAACTTCTGTATTATAGAATCGTCACACCTTCAATCTCTAATACTGTTTTTACGTCAGTACGTTCGATAATTTTAACTATGGTTGATTGGATTAGTTCGCTTTCTCTTGCATCTTCTTCGCAGTTGAACCGTTCAACTTGAACATCGGCACCTTCCTCAAAGATAAATTGAACAGCGACTTCGTTTGCAGACGCTGCAGTTTGTCCAAAATATTCTAACGTGATCTGTGGATAGCCCTTAAAACCAGACTTTAGGTGTTTGCTAATTCGTTTTTTAGCCTTGTCGATATGCATGTAATACCCGCTTAGTCAGTAAGTTATCAACTGAGTTATTAATATTGAAACGCTAACTTACTTGGCTTTGATAAAAACTGCGAGCGTATTCTTACCTCTTTGGAAATAAAAGCACTAAATACGGTTAAGAAGTATTTCAACATGTGTGTTTATGGGCATTGTATTAAGTTGAAGGAGAACAATTCACTGAACAGTATGTCTGCGTAGAAGCTAAGCTGAAAGAGAAAGGCGGTTGCTATTATTAAATCGAATATTTTCCATTGCACGTGCTTGGTTTAACGTATTAAACCATGTTTCTACGTCAAGTTTTGGCGTAACCTTGGTTTCATCAAGAATTGAATTTGTTTCAATATCTCGATTAAGTTTCTGTTGAGCTAAATATTTTAACTTAATGTTGTAGTCTAAATTTGCAATCACCTCATCAGGCAAGTTGTTATCTGACTTTGCAACTAAGGGTTGTCGAGCGAGAGACTGCGCTAAATTGATTGAAGATATGTTGCCACTATTTGCAAATCCATTGCACTTTAATTCAGTTTCAACATCAAATTGCCCTACCGATTCAAAGTGTGCCACATTAAATTTCTTATTTAAGTCGTTCAATGTTTCTACAGGTGTGGTTTTGTATTGATGAAATTGATCCAAGTCGGTCGCGTCAGTACTCACCATAGACATAAGCAAATTATAAAATGCTTTATCGTTATCGGTAACCGCTTGAGTAAGTTCAGTGCGAAAAGACGACTCGCGGATCACATCAGCAGTTTGTTCGAATTTAGTGTTTAAGGACGGTTGGGTGTGCATATTACAACTTTTTATTATGCTATTGAGCGTTTTATCGACGGTTAAAGCAATAACTTTAATAAATTATTTACATCACTTAATAATTTGTTAATATCCACCTCGTACTAAGTGGAGGGGTTCCCGAGTGGCCAAAGGGATCAGACTGTAAATCTGCTGGCTCTGCCTTCGGTGGTTCGAATCCACCTCCCTCCACCACTTATTATGTAGACCGAAGTCCTATGACTTCGGTTTTTTTTCGTCTTCTTTTTACTATTTTTTCCATTCTTTTAAATAAACACTTGAATTTCAGCGTAAACTTACCAAAACTGAGGTGAGATTAAATATCAATAAGTTGTAACTTTGAAAACTGAATTTTCATTTGCTGACAAAAACATTCTTATCGTAGAAGACCAGAAGCCTTTTCAAGTCATGCTCAAGGGGATGTTAAAAAACATGGGGGCTAGAAACGTAGTTGTTTCTCCAAATGGAGAACAAGCTCTTGTGCGTTGTAATGAAGAAAAGTTTGATGTGATCTTTATCGATTACAATTTAGGTGATGGCCGTAACGGTCGACAGCTATTTGAAGAATTAAAGGAACGAAAATTATTACCAGTGCATAACGTAAGTATGTTGGTAACTGGTGAGAGTGAATTAAACATGGTTATCGGGGCTGTTGAAGTTAGGCCTGACGATTACGTTGTTAAGCCCTTTTCTCAAAATCTATTAAAGCAACGAGTGTCCCGTACTTGGCTCAAAAAGCAAACATTATTGCCATTGTTAATGTATCTAGATAGGGATCAATTAGATAAGGCGTTAATACAGGTTGATGAATTATCTAAAACGGCTCCGCGATTAAGAACACTTATCTTAAAATACAAAGCGGATATTTTGTTTAAATTAGGCAAGTTTCAAGAGTTAGAGGCCTTTTTAGACCAAGTACTTAAAGTTAAGAGTTTAAATTGGGCATTGGTTTATAAAAGTAAACTAATGCGGTCCAAAGGCAAACACGGTCTAGCGATAAAATATAGTAAAGAAGCGCTCTCGTTGAGCAAACTGACCATTGAAGCATACGATATAATTGCTGATTGTTATTTGCAAAACTCGGAAACTAAACCCGCTTACGACTGGATCAGGTCTGGTATCGAAAAATCCCCTTTTTCTGTTCAACGCCAATATAAATTAAGCTCTATTGCAAAATTGAATAAAGACTACGACGTATCAATAAAAGCGTGTAATCAAGTTGTTGAACTGACATCAAAATCATTTCGTAGAGATCAAAAACATCTTTTGAACCACATTCGTAATATCATCGATATTTGTGAACTAGAACAAGATGTAAATAAAAAACGTAAGTATAATCAAGAAGCTATTTACGCTTTGCAAAAGTCAAAACATGAACAACATGTGAATGCAGCACTGAAAATTGAAGACTTTGAACAGATTTGCATGGCCCGACTCGATTCTGTAAATGGGCTAAATTATCAGGCCAAGCGATCATTTTTTGAATTATCAGCAAAATTTACTAATCGCAAAATCGATCTCCCTTCTAACTTATTGCCTGACAGTGTCTCATTGATGTTGAAAATTGGTGAATATGAAAAAGCCAAAGAATATGCCCAAAAAGTTGAAATGGTAAAAGATGATTTAGATGACTTTGCAATTGAAATGATTGCTCGGGCCCGGGAGAATGCTGGTGAAAATATTGATCTTGTTAAAACGCTCAATAAAAAAGGTATTGAAGATTATCATAAAGGTGAACTGCACAATTCGCTTAAATACTTTGAACAGGCACTTAATATTGCCCCAATGAACTCTGGTACGGCGCTAAACCTTATCCAGGTCCTAATTTCATTAATTGAGTCTGAGCCAAGGTCGCGCTGGCAATTAATTGATAGATGTCGGTTTATCTTTAAAATAATCGACGGTATGCCTTTGGCGCAAGCAAATAATCAAAGAGCTATGTCGTTGGCTGAAAAATTTAATACGCTAGTGACAGAACCTAAAAAATAATTCTCAATGAGTCGTTTTTAATCGTGCGTTTAACGCGCTTATGCCGTGAGTCGTTTAAGTGTATTGCAATACAACTCAGGTCGCTTGGTTTGATAAGAAAACGATTTAGTGTCTTTGTACGGTAACTTCATAAATCCAGATACACCTATGCCTTTTATATGCTTAATATTTGCCAAAACCCCGCTTAAATGATGTTTAAATTGCAAGTATTGTGACTCATCTAATAACGTATAGTAATTATGAATTTTTAGATGTTTTGGCAACGCCTCAAAAATAATACAACCAGTATGCCGTATGTTGTTCAGGGCGACTATGTGTTGCATTATTTCTTCTGGTAAGGCTAACTTTTCGTCCGGATCATCACCATCTTCAAAATATGAGTGTTGTTTGTTGTCATCGGTTTCCGGTACGGGGGTAATTTCAAATGAAATATGTGTGGTATCCGAACAATAAAATGGTTGGTGTTCGTTTTCACGCTCAAAATGCAGAGTATTTTTAGCATCAAATAAACACGCTTTAAATATACCTTCTCTAAGTTCTAAGCTTCGGGCTAAATCAATAATATTATCTATTGTTTGACCCACACTGACTTGGTATTTAACGTCAAATAGATTTAGATTCGATTCTACAGAAATTTTGTCCGCTAACCAGTGAATCGCAAATCCACCAACGATGGGAAATTCATTCAATCGGCTTACCGCCGCGACAAACGCTTTTTCATTTTCTCCCATGCCCTGTAGATAGTTTTTATAATATTTGTCGAGTTGTGCATCTTTAATGCCGTCAAGTGAAGCCGCGTCTGCCTGATGTTGCCGTAAAAACGACTTACGCGATGAATAGACAACTGTTTCTACATTTTGTTTTCGTACTTTTGTCCAAATAGGCAAATGATTTGCGTCTTGATAATTTTCGGTGTCACTCAATACCCAATTCTTTAAATGTTTTATTTGCGTAATAAAGGTATCACCGGCTTTGTGCTGTTTAGCGACATCGTCACTCAACATATCTGACAACACATCTGAGAACGCTTTTGGCAGGCACAACGAATTTGTCGGTATGGCCGCGACACCGTAGCGGCAATTTTGATTAGACGCTAAGGCATATAAGGTGGCCGCGGCGCCTTGTTCGTCGAACCTAGGACTAGACAGACCACCGTTTAGTTGGTCATTACCGATAAAATATACGTCACCTAACCGAGAATTAGTATTTTGCATATCTGCAGACATTAATTCCATGACGTTGTTAACTATGGGTTGGCATTGAGTATCAAGCTGGGCAAATACACTAGAGCCCCAATCGACAAGCGAAAGTTTTTGAGTATGTTCATCCCATAACAAATTGGATGGTTTTATGTCGCCGTGCACTATCGGACGGGATTCTAATTGGCCATTTGCGCCTTGTATTTGTACGCTTCGCAAATAAACTAATATATCGGCGAGTTGTTCTGCAATTTTTATAATTAAGTACACGGGTAAACGACCATAACTACGAGAGAGCTCGTGTAAATCAACTCCTTGACCTCGTTGCATTACTAAAATGCCCTGTTTTTTTATGCTCTCAAACGCAATATATTTTGGAATACTCGGGTGATCTAACAAACCAAGCATATACCCTTCTTCTTCGAGTCTTTCACGGACAGCTTGAGGTAACGTAATTCGGGAGAATTTGAATACCCGTTCATTACGCTTTTTATCCGTACCGACAAATACAAATCCATAGGCACCTTTACCAATTAAATGGACTTGTTGGTAGCCCATTTTTTGTAATTGTGTTTGACACAAGGCGACCCAATCTCTTAGTTTTTTAGCGTCGTTTGCCGCCAATAAATAAATTGACTGTTCGTCTGAAATATAAAAATTTTTTAAGTTAATTTCCAAAGTCATATTCCATTTTATATCGCTATTTTTTAAATCGTATCTGATTTGAAGCTAAACTAAGTGGCCGCTTAGGTAAAGTCACATATAGCAAAATGCCCGCTTTAGCGGGCATTTTCAACAAGTTAAATCATTTCAGTTAACATTGATGATGGTTCTTCTAAATAACTCATCCATAAATTATTGAAACGAGCTATGGTTCCTCCATCGATTACCCTGTGGTCGCCTGACCAACTTACCGTCATTATTTGCCTCGCAACCACATTACCACTTTCATCAAAACGCGGTAACGTTTGCATTTTTCCAAGCGCGACAATAGCGACTTCGGGTTTATTGATGATTGGTGTTGCTGTCGTGCCACCAATTGCACCGATATTAGATATCGATATAGTGCCATTTTTTAGCTGTTCAGGCGCTAACCGACCGTCCCGAGCGCTCTTGGTGATGGCCATGACATCGACGGCGATATCGCGTATCGATTTACTCTGACAGCCTTTTATATTAGGAACAAGCAAGCCAACTTTACTATCGACAGCCATACCAATATTGTGGTCTTCCAGATAGGTTAATTCAGTACAATCACTGTTTGGCTGACTGTTCATTATAGGGAATTGCTTAAGCGCTAAAGACATTGCTTTAATGAAAAAAGGCATCATTGTTAGTTTAATGTCATCTTGCTCAAATTTAGGTTTTAGAGCTTTTCTAAGTTTAATCAACTCAGTTAAGTCAATTTCATCACTGTAGGTAAAGTGTGGAATGCTTGAAACCGAATCTTGCATTGCTTTTGCCATCGCCGCTTTAACGCCGCGTATCGGCTCTACTCGATTAGACCCTGTATTGGTGTTTGAAGCTGATGCTTTAGCAACTGATGTTGTCATATCACCACTTACTCCGGCATTGGCTTGTACAACCGTATTACCAGAATTACCGACAGACAATAAATCTTGTTTGAATACTCGACCTTTCTCACCACTGCCAACAACCGCTGTAATGTCGAGGTTCATTTCTCTTGCCATCCTACGGACCGCAGGCGATGCTACTGCTTTCTTTTTACCAGTTGAAGCCGTGATGCTCGTCACATTGCTCGTTACATTGCTTGTGTTATTGCTGGTGTTATTGCTGGTATCGCTTATCGCTGGGTTTGTTGTTGTATTTGACCCGACAGCACTAGCTAAGCTTTTTGTTTGAGTATCTTCGTCACTTGCTATGTGTGGCGACGTAACCTGGGCAATGCCCTCTACTTTACTTGTAATTGCAAATAACGGTTCATGTACTTTGGCAATATCGCCTTTTGCATAATAAAGCTTACTAACAATACCGTCGTTTTTGGCTGGAATTTGCACGAGTGCTTTGTCTGTCATGACTTCACAAATGGCTTGATCTTCTAGTACTTCCTCGCCTTCTTCCACTAACCATTCAGCAACTTCACATTCGACGATCCCTTCACCGATATCAGGTAATAAAAAGTCTTCTGTTTTTGTCGCATTGTTGTTAATAGAAACAACAGGAGTTTGATCCATAATCTGCTCAGATACGCCCTGCATCGGCGTTGATTCCGACAATGGCTCTCCAACTGAGGAGACTGCAAATAAAGGCTCGTGGACAATAGCCACTTCACCTTTTTCATAATATAACTTAGTGACAACGCCGTCAGAAATCGCTGGTATCTGTACTAACGCTTTATCCGTCATAACATCACATACGGGTTGATCTTCAACGACAGTATCGCCCTCTTGAACAAACCACTCGACAACCTCGCATTCAACGATGCCTTCGCCAATATCAGGTAATATAAAGTCTTTACTCATAATGTGTACCGCCTGGCTAATATTGAACTGAGCGTAAAATCGCTTCGTAAACTTTTAAATGATCTGCCATATATTCTTTTTCCTGCGCTAATGGATACGGGGTATCTAAACCACACACTCTATCGATTGGCGACTCTAAATGTAGAAAACATTCAGACTGAATTGTGGCCGATATTTCAGAGGCAAAACCACCGGTTAATGGGGCTTCTTGAGAAATAATTAGACGACCCGTTTTGATCACAGAGTTAGCGACGGTTTCAACATCCCAAGGCAATACCGTTCTTAGGTCGATCACTTCACAGGATATTCCCTGCTTTTCCGCCATTTCAGCAGCCTTCTCAATAATCTCAACCTGCGCGCCCCAGGCCAGTAACGTGACATCATTACCACCTTTGATGATTTCAGCTTTATCGAGCGGGATCAGGTACTTTTCCTCAGGCACTTCGCCAACAGATGCTCGATATAAACGTTTTGGTTCGAAAAAGATCACAGGATCATTCGCTTCAATTGAAGATGCTAACAACCCTTTTGCTTGATATGCGTTTCTAGGAAACACTAACTTTAAACCTGGTGTATGGGCAAAATAGGCTTCAGGTGACTGTGAGTGATACAGTCCACCGGCAATACCGCCACCATAAGGCGTTCTTATCACTAGATTTCCGACGTTAAATTCATTACCTGAACGGTATCTAAACTTTGCGGTTTCATTAACGATTTGGTCAAATGCTGGAAATATATAGTCAGCAAACTGAATTTCAGCGATCGCTTTTACGCCCTGCGCAGCTAACCCGTTCGCAAAGCCTAATATGCCTTGTTCTACTAGAGGTGTATTGAACACACGTGACTTACCAAATGTTTCTTGGAGTCCACTTGTTGCTCTAAATACCCCGCCAAAATATCCGACGTCTTCGCCAAATACACAGGCTTTAGGGTGCTCTTCCAATGCAATCATCAATGCGGAATTGATCGCCTGTAACATGTTCATTTTAGCCATTAGTGGTTCTCCCCTTTAGCGCCTGACGAGGCCGGATAATGCTCAGGGTACTTAGCAATGTGAGCTTTAAGTTCATCCATCTGTTTACGAAGATGCTGTGGTACTTCTTCATATACATCTGTTATTAAGTCTTCAAGTGACGGCTTTTCGACAACTTCGGCTTTTTTCAACGCCGCTAATACTTCCTTACGAATAGTTTCTTTGCTTGATTCGTCTTCTTGCTCATCTAACCAATTTTGCTTGATCAAATAATTACGAAAACGATTAACCGGGCAGTTTAGACGGAAATTTTCTTCCTCGTCCTTTGAACGATAGCCCGTCGGATCATCTGAACTACTGTGGGCAGCTAAACGATAAGCTATTGATTCAATTAGAATCGGCTCGTTATTTTTAACAGCATATTCACGCGCTAATTTAACTGCCTCATATACAGCTAAAGTGTCAACGCCATCGACACGAATAGACTTCATACCATAACCGACGCCACGACACGCAATGCCATCGCCTTTAAACTGTTCACTTGCTGGAGTTGAGATCGCATAGCCGTTATTACGCGCAAAAAATATCACTGGGGCTTTATGAACAGCGGCCATATTTAGACCGGCGTGGAAGTCTCCTTCTGAAGCCGCACCTTCACCAAAATAGCAAATAGTACATCCACCATTACCATCTAGTTTTTGGCCATAAGCATAACCAGCAGCTTGTGGAATTTGGGTTCCAAGGGGAGATGAAATCGTCATGTAATTTAACGCGTTAGAACCATAGTGAATGGGCATTTGACGGCCTTTCCCTAGGTCTTTAGAATTTGAAAAGTTTTGATGCATAAATTGTTCAAGTTCAAACCCTCGATACGCTAACGCTGCTTGTTCGCGATATTGAGCAAATATCATATCTTGGGATTCTAATGCCGCCGCAGAAGCTGTTACAGCAGCTTCTTCACCTAAACACTGCATATAGAAGCTGATCCGCCCCTGTCGTTGAGCGGCCAGCATTCGTTCGTCTAATATACGGATGAAACGCATTGTTTCGTAAATTTTAATTGCAGTGTCTTTATCTAATGACGAATGACAAGCACCGTCGTAAAGCTCACCATCGGCATCCATCATTTTAAATACAGGTATAGATAACGCATTTTCAGAAATAAACTCTAATTTCAAAGTTTCTTCTTTTGTAATGTTATTTGGATTATCTATGTTGTTTAACTTGCCCATTAGGCTTCCCCTTAATCCCATCACTAATGTGATTTTAGACCAATAAAAGATTCTCGGTCTGGATAAACAGCTTGATTGTTATTATTTGGCGGGACTTTACCTTTACGTAAAGTTGGATTCAATTAGCTGGCATTTTAGAGCTTTTAGTTTAGACCTTGTAAGTGTTCAAATATGTTGCCACTACATATAATAAAGGCACTAATATCAGTGCCTTATGTGTTTTTAAATTATGCTATTTGAAACGCTGGTGGGCACGACGGTTAATATGGCTCGTTGGCCAATTTCAACCGCTGCATTTGGAAACACGATGGCTTCCCCATCTATTTCAGCGACGATGTCATCCCCATTTTCCTTTGCGAGCAATTCACCTTCTTTAAATTCACTAAAATTCGCGAGTTGGTCGTCAAAGCCAAGTTCAAAGTCGCCATAATTTTTGGTAATAGAACGATGCACTTTTAGCATGACAAAATTAGCTTCATCAAATAGTGTTTTGTCTACGTCAATTCCACACATCAAATTTCGCAGTGTTACTTTGGCTTTTTCAAATTTTGATTTATCGTTTTCACCAAAACCCCTAACCTTACCTAACTCAATGGTAAACGAATCTGCGCCGTGGACACTCGATGAATGATAACTAAATGTGGTAGCCGGTTTTTGCATTAACATAACCGTCGTGACGTCCATTGCACGTAGTAGTTCAAACTGCTGAGTTTTCCAAGGTGAATTGCCAATGTAAGGGTAAACAGCAAATTTTTCATGGACCGAATCTTTGATTGCGGTATGCAAATCATAATGACATTTGTTTTCGGAATCATAGGTTTGATAAAAACGTGCGACATAACATTCTAGTTTTTCAGCACGTTGACGTTCTAAGTTGGTTCTATCACCATTAATATCGACACCGTTTAAATAGGTAGAGCAAAATAGTCTATTGAGGTTTTCAATAACAAATCGCTTGTTGATATTCATTGATGGTGGATTACCAAATATAAATAATACTGGTCGTTTTAATGTTATCTCTTTAGTGAGTATTTCTTTGATCAACTCATTGATCATTTCAATCGGTGCAGTTTCATTGCCATGTATACCGGCGGACAATACAATTGCTAAGTCAAATTTACTGGCCCCAATAGGGCTGACTTGCAACACTCCGGTATCCCAGATCTCAAAACTATGTTTATTATCTTCAAATCGACTTGCAGGTAAATGGTTCTCGTGTTGGCGAGTTAACGCCAAAAAATCGTTATTTTTTATGTTTGTCATAGGATTTTATAATTATTATTTTTAACTTAGTTAGAGTCTAACGCTTATTTTAGAAAATAAAAAACCCGTTGCTAATAATTTAGCAACGGGTTTGCTGTATCGCTTTTGTTACGCGACTACCATTTAGTTTTGCAAGATTTTAGTTTCCAAATACGGTCAACATAGTCTTGAATTGAACGGTCTGAGTTAAATTTACCCATATATGCGGTATTTAAGATCGCACTTTTCGCCCAACCTTTAGTGTCTCGATACTTAGCATCTATCTCTTTATGTGCCTCAGAGTAAGACTCAAAGTCAGCTAAACATAGGTATGGGTCACCACCGTCTAATAAACTATGTTTGATACTCGATAACGCACCAGGTTTACCCGGTGTGAAGTAATCTGTATCGAACCAATCTAACACTGCTTTAATTTCAGGGTTGCCATAGTAATAATCCCAAGGATTATAACCTTCAGCGTTAACTGCTTTAACTTCATCGACAGTTAAACCAAAGATAACAACGTTTTCTTCGCCCACTTCCTCAGCAATCTCAATGTTCGCGCCATCGAGTGTACCGATGGTAATTGCACCATTAAGCGCAAGTTTCATGTTACCTGTACCGGATGCTTCCTTACCGGCTGTTGAAATCTGCTCAGATACGTCTGCAGCAGGGATCATTTTTTCAGCAAGTGAAACGCGGTAGTTAGGTAAAAATACTACTTTAAGCTTGTCTTTTATTCTTGGGTCATTATTAACTTTGTCAGCAACTTTGTTGATAGCAAAAATTATGTCTTTTGCTAAACGATAACCAGGTGCTGCTTTTGCTCCAAAAATAAAGACACGAGGGTGCATATCGTAATCTGGGTTTTGTAATAAACGACGGTACAAAGCCATAATGTGAATTAGATTCAAATGTTGGCGCTTATATTCGTGTAATCGTTTGATTTGAATATCAAATATAGCTGATGGGTCAACGTCAACATTAACCAAATCTTTAATAACTTTAGCTAATTTAACTTTGTTAGTATGTTTGATGTCCATGTATTGCTTTTGGAACTTAGCATTGCCTGCTTTTTTGTCCAAACGGCGTAATAACTCTAGGTTTGTTGGCCATTCATCACCAACCGTATCGTCAATTAGGCTAGCTAATTCAGGGTTGCAATACTTCAACCAACGACGTGGTGTTACGCCATTTGTTACGTTTGTTAGTTTGTCAGGCCATAAAGCGTCAAATTCTGGGAATAAGTCAGATTTAACCAACTGTGAGTGGACTTCTGCAACACCATTAACTTTATTAGAACCGATAACACTTAAGTTACCCATTCTTACCATGCGATCATGACCTTCTTCTATAATAGAAAGCTTAGATTTAATCGAGTCGTCACCAGGCCATTTTGCTTCAACTTCGTCTTCTAAGAAGCGACGGTTAATTTCATAAATAATTTCTAAATGACGTGGTAAAACTTTTTCAAATAAACGTACAGACCACTTCTCTAGCGCTTCTGGCAACAAGGTGTGGTTGGTATAAGAAAAAGTTTCACGACAAATTTGCCATGCGTAATCCCAAGATAGCTCTGCTCGGTCGATTAATATACGCATCAACTCTGGGATGGCAATTGCCGGGTGAGTGTCATTTAACTGTACGGCAACTTGAGCACTAAATTTGCTCCAATCATCACCGTGAACACGTTTATACCGACGGATAATGTCTTTTAATGAACAAGCGCTAAAGAAGTATTGCTGAATTAAGCGTAATTCTTTACCAGCGTCCGTTTCATCATTTGGATAAAGTACTTTTGAAATTGTCTCAGATTCTACATTTTCTTTATGAGCATCATGGTAGCCACCTGAGTTAAATACATCCCAGTTAAAGAAATTAGAAGCGCGAGATTCCCAAAGTCTAAGAACGTTAACGTTATTACCAGTATAGCCAACAACCGGCACGTCCCAAGGAACACCTTTAATGATACGACCTGGGTGCCATTCTTTTACAATTTTGCCCGACTCATCAAATTTTGTTTCAACATAACCATAAACCGGTATGTCTTGAACACTTTCAGGACGGCATATTTCAAATGGGTTACCGTATTCACGCCAGCTATCTGGGCGTTCAATTTGATGACCTTCTTGGAATTCTTGACGGAATAATCCATGTTCGTAATGAATACCATAACCAACCGCAGGTAATTCCATTGTTGCTAAACTATCAATGAAACAGGCAGCTAAACGACCTAAGCCACCGTTCCCTAGCGCCATATCTTCTTCTTCATCCACTAATTCGTCAATGTTAATGTCTAAATCGGTAAGTGCTTGTTTTGCTGTTTCGAACAAACCCAAATTGATTAAGTTGTTACCCGTTAAACGTCCCATTAAAAATTCTAAAGAAAAGTAATGAACGGCACGTGTATCATTTTCAAAATAAGTTTTTTGTGTATTACTCAATCCGCTGTAAACAAATTCATTTAATGCTGCTGATGTCGCATTCCACCAAGAGCGGTTGCTCGCTTTGTTTGCGTCAGTACCAAACGTACCGTGTAAATGTTTAATAATAGAGTCTTTGAATTGTTCGGCGGTAATCTCGCCCGCGATCATCTTGTTATTTTTCATATTGGGATCTACTCCTTTATTACTGCCTATTTAAACAGCGTCTCTTTTGCGCCGTTGCAGTTATTGAAATCATGGTTAAATTTATAGTCGATATATGACAAATAAATGATTTAGTCTTGAATGATGAGTGAAGAATATATCCTAGAGCCCCGCAGACCAAGGTGGTCTGCGAAGTTTTTTAGCAACATACGTTTGCACAGCAAGTTTCTGGCCAGTGTTTATTCATTCTTATAACTTTTTATTAAAAGATGAAGAAACAATTGCTTGAGCTTCCGCTTCAATTTTATCCAAATGCGCCTGACCTAAGAAACTTTCCATATAAATTTTATAAATATTTTCAGTTCCAGATGGACGCGCAGCAAACCAACCATTTTCCGTAACAACCTTTAAACCGCCAATTGCAGCGCCATTTCCGGGGGCATTAGTTAAAATTGCAGTAATGGGTTCACCCGCTAGCTCTGTTGACGTGATGTCTTCAGGCTTAAGGTTAGTTAAAATGGCTTTTTGTTCTGGATTTGCTGGCGCATCTATACGTTTATAAATAGGTGAACCAAGCTTTTCAGTTAATTGTTCGTAGTACTGAGATGGATTTAAACCGGTTACGGCTGTTATTTCAGCGGCGAGTAGCGCAAGGATTACTCCATCCTTGTCAGTCGACCAAACTTTGCCTTCTTTGGTTAGAAACGATGCACCGGCACTTTCTTCACCACCAAACATAAGTTGATGATTTACCAGCCCTTCTACAAACCATTTAAACCCTACCGGTACTTCAACAACGTCTTTATCATTGTCTTTAGCAATTCGGTCTATTAAAGACGTACTCACTAATGTTTTACCGACCTTAAGTGTTGAATTCCATTGAGGTCTATTCTTGCTTAAATAATCGATACAAACTGACAAGTAATGGTTTGGATTCATTAATCCATGTGTTTTTGTCACAATTCCATGTCGGTCGTAGTCAGGGTCGTTTGCAACCGCAACTTCAAATTGATCTTTTAGTGCGATTAACCCAGCCATAGCCGATGCAGAGGAACAATCCATTCTAATTTTGCCGTCTTTGTCGAGCGTCATAAACTCAAATGTTGGATCAACGACGTCAGACACCATAGTTATGTCTAAATTGTAATGTTCAGCAATTGCCGGCCAATAGTGAATTCCTGAGCCTCCTAACGGGTGAACACCAATCTTTACTTTAGCGTTGCGAATTGCTTCAAAGTCAATAACTTGCTCTAGCCCTTCGACATATTGCTCAATAAAGTTTTGTTCTTTAACGTAGCCTGTTTTCATTGCATTAGTATAAGGAAAGATTTGCACATCGTATAAGTCGTTCCTTAATAATTCATTTGCGCGGTCTTCAATCCATTTTGTCGCTTTACTATCTGCTGGTCCACCATGCGGAGGGTTATATTTAATACCACCATCTTGTGGCGGATTATGGGATGGCGTAATAATTATGCCGTCGGCTAAAAAGGATGGATGAGCTTCATTATAATTTATAATGAGATTCGAAATTACCGGCGTTGGTGTATAACCCAAATCTTGCTGAACATGAGTTTCAACTTCGTTAGCTACAAGCACTTCTATCGCAGAATAAAATGCCGATTCTGACAACGCATGAGTATCAAACCCTAAAAATAGTGGGCCTTCAAAATGATTGGCTTTGCGATAGTCACAGATGGCCTGTGTAATCGCTAAAATATGAGATTCATTAAACGTGGTATTTAGAGACGCGCCACGATGACCAGATGTTCCAAACGCTACGCGTTGTTCAGGAAACTTATCAACATCAGGTTCATTTAAATAATAGGCAGACATCACTCGAGGGACATTAATTAAGTCCGATTTTTGAGCGGGTTTACCAGCATTTTGATGTAACGCCATAGGTCAATTCCTTTAAAATTCTAAATGAGTTCACGTAATTCTTCTGCCTGCTCTTGTGTATAATTAAGTGCAGACGCTACTTCTGTAATTATTAATTTCTTTCTTGGCGTATTGTTATTTGTAACAACCCAATAATGACTTTCTGGAATTTGCTTGGGTTTAATACTACTGCCACTGGCTTCTAATTCTTTCGCCGTCTCACCAAAGTAATGGCGTTCACGGCCTTTTATGTCCAATACTTTTTTAAATGATTTATTATGACAACGATAAAAAGCGGCCAAAATAAATAGGAAACGGCCTACCGCACCTTTTTGTGTCATGACTTCTTCTTTATTAAGAACGTCAAAAACATTACCGTTGACTTGTATGTCTTCTTTTAACTCTTCTGTCGCATCTTCGCTAATAATATCTTTATTATCAGCAACAGATTTAGCTATAACAGCAGAAGCTGATTGCGGGGCACTGTCTGGTTCAGAGGACATTGCGACTTTATTTTGTTGTACCTCTGCTGTTAGAGGCTTTAACACGTTAGGCGTCATCGCCTTCTCTGCCTGCTGGTCGATTAACAATCGACGTAAAATGCTAGACGCGCTTTCACCAATATCTTGGGTTTGCGACGCTATGTATTGGTATAAATCATCTTCAATTTGAATAGTTTTCATAAATATTGATCAGTTCATTGGAGGATTGTGATTAAAACACTGAGTTGAGCCTATTATAACCAGAATTCCTGCTCAGCTTAAAGAACCATCTTATACCAAAGACGATATTGAATAAAAACCTTTGTTATTAGACAATAAACCCACTAGAGCTTTTAACCTAAATCGTCACAACGCCAATATTAAAAATATCTGTTGTGTTTAAATGGTATTACTACTGCTTTACCGCGATATTACAGTTTTATTGAATAATTAGGATAGACTAAATACCGCTAAAACAAATAAAATTTAGCCTACGTTGAGTAGATAATTAAGATTAATAAAGAGAAAAACATGTCTATTCATTTTGAAAAGTTTGGTAATGGCCCTGCATTAATTGTTATTCATGGCCTATTTGGTACTTTGGACAACTTAAAAACAGTCGGGAAAAGTCTCTCTGATCATTTTGAAGTGTTTTTAATAGACGCTCCTGCACATGGCAAATCTTCAACCCCGACGCCATTGGATCTGCAATCTATGGCTGACATGGTAATAACCTTTATAAAGCAACAACACTTGTCAAAAGTCAGCCTATTAGGACATAGCTTAGGCGGTAAAATTGCAATGGAAGTAGCTTTAAAAGAGCCAACATTAATTACTAAACTTATTGTAGCGGACATTGCCCCCGTTAAATATACACGCCGACATGATGCAATAATAAATGGCCTGCAATCTGTAACGGTCGATACGAATAATAGACGTGATGCAGATAGTAAGTTAAAAGGCTACATTCAAGAACCTGGCGTGCGAGGCTTTTTATTGAAAAGTTTTCTACCTAATGCAAGTTCTCCGTGGGCTTTTGACTTAGATGCGTTAGCCAAAAACTACGACAATCTTATAGACGGAAATACCAATGTAACGTCTCCGGTAGATACCCTATTTATTATCGGTGGTGAGTCAAATTACGTCACGTTGGAACATAAGACAGCAATACTCTCTCGCTTCCCAAATACCCGTTCTAAAGTGATCCATGGCACTGGCCATTGGCTGCATGCCGAAAAACCAGCAGCTTTTGAAAAAATTTGTCGAGAATTTTTAGTTCAGAGCTGAAATTAGTGTCGTAGTTTGATAGAATCCGCCGCCGTTTATTGTTTATTAAATAAAACGGTGGGTTTAAGACAATTTTCAAAAACATTTTAGGTAAGTTAAAACGATGACACCGCAACAGTATGCCATTGCCGAAACGATAGGATTAAATCTGTTTTTTATCGGAATTTTCATTTTTATAGGTATGGCAATTCAAGATGTTCTAAAAAAAGGCGAAGTGCCTAAATTTGGTCGGGTATTTGTTTGGTTTGTTTTGTTTTTGGGATGCGCCGGCTTTGTGTTTAAAGGCATAGTTCAGGTTCTTTGGGAATCAAACGGACTTTCTTAATGGCTAAAGTAACAATTGATCGTACAACCATTGACTTGTTTGAGACTGAAAAGCAACGGGGGCGACCTAAATCGTCTCCATATAGTCGAGAGCAACAACTAAGAATTAATAAGAAAAATCAGCTTGTTAGAGATAGACAAGCGGGTTTAAAAAGAGTCGAAATTAAGCTTCATAAAGAAACTTATGATAAAGCGTCTGAATTGGCCCTAGAACGAGGGTTAAGTCGCGGCGAATTTTTAGCTGACTTGATAAACGAATCATTAAAAAATTTATAGAAGGTTATTTTAAATGGCAAGCGTAGGCATTTATTTCGGTAGCGACACTGGTAATACTGAACATGTAGCAAAACTTATCCAAAAAGAACTTGGTAAAGGGCTAGTTGACGTTCATGACATCGCAAAAAGTACAAAAGAAGAAATTGCAGAATACGATTTGTTGTTATTCGGGATCCCTACTTGGTATTACGGCGAAGCACAATGTGACTGGGATGACTTTTTTCCTGAATTAGAGCAAATAGATTTTGATGGTAAGTTATATGCTGTATTTGGCTGTGGCGACCAAGAAGATTATGCTGAATATTTCTTAGACGCCATGGGTATGGTACGAGATATTGTTGATGCTAAAGGCGGTATTTTAATGGGCTTGTGGCCTACTGAAGGTTATGATTTTGTTGCTTCTAAAGGGTTGCAAGATGACAACCATTTTGTTGGTTTAGGTATAGACGAAGACCGTCAACCAGAACTAACCGAGCAACGAATTAAACAATGGTGTGCTCAGATAAACGAAGAAATGTGTTTAGATGAACTAAAATAATATTTAGATAGCGCATTAAAAAGGACGGTAAGCCGTCCTTTTTTTATGTCTGACGCTAAAAAACTTATTTTATGTACTCAAGTGCCCTATTCAACGAGATTTCTCTACTTTCGCAAAGCGCATCTTGTTTTATTAAATCCATTATCTTAAATTTTTCTAATTGTTGTCTCGTATTTACATCGTCACACAATAACAAAATTTCACAGTTGGCATCTACCGCATCCTTAATAGCGTTCTCTAACGCTAAACCAACGGTTACATCTATCATAGGTACGTCTGTTAAATCTAAGATCATGACTTGATAGTCTGAAATACTTGCATGCTGTTTTGAAATCGCTTTAGAGACACTAAAAATCATTGGCCCAGAGAGATAAAAAAACAATACCTTGCCGTTCGCTTGTTCTAACAGTTCCCGTTCACGGTTTGTCAGAGGCACGTCATTATCGTCGGCGTCGCTAATTGCTTTAATTTTACGAGCTTGTTCTTTACTTAATTTTTCAATAACAATGATATTTGAAATAAATACCCCTAAACCGACTGCAGCAATTAGATCTACAAAAACCGTAAGGAGCATAACGCCATACATAATAAACATGCCTTGTTTACTAACTTTATGGGCTCGTTGAATAAAACTCCAATCTAAAATATTTAACCCAACATAAACCGCAATGCCAGCGAGAACGGCCATCGGAATGGGTTCGGTTAATCCGCCAGCAACTAAAACGACCAAAGCTAGGGTTCCAGCACGTATAATGCCTGATAACGGAGAACGAGCGCCAACTTGAATATTGGTGACAGTTCCCATTGTAGCGCCTGCACCAGGCAGTGCGCCAAATAAGCCTGAGATCATATTTGCTAAGCCCTGACCCCGTAATTCTTTGTCTGAGTCATGTTCTTTACGAGTTAATGAATCTCCGATTACCGCTGTTAGTAGAGTATCAATGCAACCTAAAGTACCTAAAACTAACGCATCAATAACCATAATTGTTAACATTTCAGCATTAAAATGAGGTATGACGATAGAAGGTAGCCCTGATGGTATTTCGCCAATCCTACGTACACTATCGGTGTCGAAGATGATGACTGATACGAGTGTGACAAAGATCAATGCAACGAGTTGTGCAGGTACAAATTTTCGATATTTTTTAGGAAAATAGAACAATACCCCTAATGTGATCAGACCTAGAAAAACTTCACTTAGTTTTAAATTGCTTAAAAGTTCTGGCAGTGCACTTAATGTTCCTATGACACCACCGGCAGGTGCAGGATGGCCAACGAGCGGAGATAACTGCAAAATAATGAGAATAATACCGATCCCAGACATAAAGCCTGATATGACACTGTATGGCATTAACGTGACATATTTTCCGAGTTTTAAAGTCCCCAGTAAAATTTGAAATGCCCCGGCCATCATGACAACAGTAAATGACATTGCTATTCCAGTTTCAGGATATTTAGCCATCATCGTTGTAAGTACTGCGGTCATGATGACTGTCATTGGTCCGGTCGGTTCAGATATTAAAGTGGTAGAACCGCCAAACAGTGCGGCAAATAAACCAACTAAAATAGCCCCCCACAAACCAGCTTCTGCACCAGCGCCCGAGGCAACACCAAACGCAAGTGCTAGCGGTAAAGAAATAACGGCGGTGGTTACACCGCCAAAAACATCACCTTTTAGATCTATATGTTTAAAACGACTCTCTGACATAAAGGGATCTCCGATAGAAATATGTGCTTAGCTTACAATTTTATCAAAAATCATTTTTAAAGGCTGTGATATAAAATAACTTCCTTATACATATTATTTCTATGACCTTTAGGATTGGCTTTACTATCTTCAGTGGCAGTATTTTCAGGCGATTGCGACTTATGTAAGTATTACCAAAGCGAAAGATTAAATACCCTGCTGTTCAACACTTGTTAACAGAGGGTAAACAAATATTTGAAAACCGAAACATTAAAATTTGGCAGTAGTAACAGCGTCGCGGTTTGTTAATGGATAAAAAAATCCTTTAAAAACCGCGAGTGAATGGCTGTTACCGATATTATTTTTGGTTAAATTGGTAATCGTTGAGAAAATATACTCTTTAACTCTGAAATAACAGAAACATCATCGATAGTAGATGGTATTTGAATGTCTTCACCATCAATCATTTGCTTCATTAATTTTCTCAGGACTTTACCTGAACGTGTTTTTGGTAAACGTTTTGCAACAGCCACTTCTTTTAACGATGCAATTGCGCCAATTTGTTCCCTTATTAATGACTTAATTTCCTTATCGTATATATTTAGGTATTCAATCCCATTTTTTAAGACAACCAATGCATAAGGTACTTGCCCCTTAATATCACAATGTATTCCCATTACAGCGCACTCTGCTATAGCAGTATGGCCTGAAATAACATCTTCCATTTCACCGGTAGACAGTCTATGACCTGCAACATTTATTACGTCATCAGTTCTGCCCATAACAAATAAATAGCCGTTTTCATCGACATATCCCCCATCACCAGTCACATAATACCCATCAAAGCTATTTAGATAACCGGCTTTAAACCTGTCATTGTTTTTCCAGATAGTCGGTAAACACCCAGGTGGTAATGGTAATTTAATCGCAATGGTACCCATTTTTCCGGCTTCGCATTGATGGCCGTCTTGATTAAGGATCTCGACTTGAAACCCTGGGATTGGTAAACCAGCGGAGCCAAGCTTTTCTTCGAGTTGTTCTAAACCTACAGGTATGCCAGCGATAGGCCATCCGGTTTCAGTTTGCCACCAATGATCGATAACGGGCTTATGGGTAGCTTCTTTTAACCATAGATAAGTGGAGGGGTCTAGCCGTTCCCCTGCTAAATAGAGGCGTTTAAGATTTGAAAGATCATATTCTTTTAAAAGACTCGCTTTAGGGTCTTCTTTTCGAATCGCTCTAAATGCGGTTGGCGCAGTAAACAAAATATTTACTTTATGTTCAGCACACACGCGCCAGAAAGCGCCGGCATCCGGTGTTTTTATGGGTTTACCTTCATACAATAACGTAGTGCAACCAGACATAAGCGGGCCATATAAAATATACGAATGCCCGACAACCCAGCCAACATCTGATGCGGCCCAAAACACATCACCCTGTGAAGCACCGTAGACGGTTTTCATACTGTATTTCATTGCAATGGCGTGGCCACCATTATCCCGCACAACACCTTTGGGCTTGCCTGTGGTACCAGACGTATACAAAATATAAAGCGGATCGGTAGCCTTAACAGGAACGGGAGGATGTAAAGGTGCAAGTTGCTCTTCGTCCATCCAGTTTATATCAATTTCTTGGTCTAATTTGGCAAATAGTTGAGAACGTTGGTAAACAATACAAGCATTTGGTTTAGTCTGGGGATCCGAACTGGCGATGGCTTTGTCTACAATAGGTTTGTATGGAATGACTTTGTCTATTTCGATACCGCAACTCGCAGTAACAATGACTTTTGGTTCCGCATCATCAATTCTAATGGCCAGTTCATGTGCTGCAAATCCACCAAATACAACAGAGTGAATAGCACCGAGGCGGGCAGTTGCCAACATTGCGATTAAAGCTTCAGGGATCATAGGCATATAGATTAATACACGATCGCCTTTTTGCACATTTTGAGCCGCCAATACACTAGCAAATTTTGATACACGCTCTAGTAATTCATTGTAGGTTATCGTCAATTTGGTATTAGTTACTGGCGAGTCGTAAATGATTGCCGCATTATCGCCAAGACCGAGTTTTACTTGGCAATCCAGTGCGAGGTAAGACGTATTTAGTTCACCACCATCAAACCACCGATAAAAGCCATTGCTGTCTTTACTTAAAATCGAATCTGGATTTTTAAACCATTCGATAGTTTTAGACTCTTCAGCCCAAAAGCCTTCAGGGTCATGTTTAGCAGCTTGATAGGATGTAAAATAGGTCATGTTTATTCTCCAGACTAGTTTTATCACTACTAACCTAGAGAATAAACACACATTAAGGTATTAGACCTTAGGCTATAAAATCAAATAACAGAGTGCAGAAATAACAAAAGCGCCCATTATATTAAGCGGGACACCTTGTTTTGCCATATCTTTTACAGTGACTTGCCCTGTTGCAAATACGACAGAATTTGGCGCAGTCGCAACAGGTAAACAAAATGCAAAGCTGCATGAAATAACTGCTGGGATCATTATGTATTCGATAGGGATCCCTTTTTCGAAAGCGACACTTGCTAGTATTGGCATAAATAACGTCGCGGTAGCAGTATTAGAAGTGACCTCTGTTAAAAAAGATAAAGTTAAACAAAGGACAATCATTACTAAAAATATTTGCATTTCTAATGCGCTAGAAAGCGAATTACCGATAAGCTCGCTCAGGCCAGATGCACTAAATCCTTTTGCTAAACAAATACCACCACTGAACAGTATTAACATGTCCCATGGGATAGTTTTAGCCGTCTCCCAAGTGAGTATTGGCCTGTCATTATCGCCTTTAACAATGGCCATTATGATCGCCCCAAACATAGCAATGGTAACATCGCCAACACCTTCTATTCCGCTCCAAGCTGTCCAACCGCCAAACGGTGTTTTTCTGAAAACCCAGAGGCAAACAACAACAGAAAAAATTGCTAAAGCCCTTTTTTCAGCCAAACGCCACTGTCCCATTTGGGGCAACTCAATTTTGTGGTCGAGTTTAATTTTGTGTGTTAACCACAATGCCACTAGTGGGATCATTACAACGACAATGGGTACACCAATTGCCATCCAATCAACAAAGTTAAATTCCATACCGGCATATTGTTCATAAACAGATGCAAAAATAACATTTGGTGGTGTACCAATTAGTGTCCCTACTCCTCCAATAGAAGCTGAGTAAGCTAACCCAAGTAGCAGTGCTACCGAAAATACTTTATTAGAACTGCCAGCACATACCGCTGCGGCAACTGGCATTAATGCCAATACAGTCGCTGTATTAGACATCCACATAGATAAAAAAGCACTGGCACACATAAATGCAAAAACAATACGAAATGCACTAGTACCACCGATAACGTTAATAATTTTAAATGCGATCCGCTTATGCACCTGCGAGCTTTCTAAACCCTTTGCGAGTAAAAATGCACCAAGTAATAAAATAATGACGTGATTGCCAAACGACGACGAAGCTTGTTTATAATCAATAATGTTAAAGGTAGGCAATACAACAAAAGGTAATAGAGAAGTAAATGGGATGGGTACACATTCAAATATCCACCAAGTGCCAACCCACACTGTTAATGCAATGGTAATCGCAATGTCCTGTGATAACCCTAAATAAAAACATATGACACCAGTAAATACAGCGACGATAGGTGCTATCCAGGTAAGGCTTTGTTTAGGGTCAAACATTTAAATTTCCTTGACGTATAAAACCGGCCGAAATATAAGGCACCATTCGATCTAAGATGTCATCAAGGTAAAGCTCTGTATTAAAATCGGCTTTTACAATATCTGTCAGCGCATCAGATGCCGACAAAGTGAATGATGTTGTGCCTAACGCAAAATGTAAATGCCAAAATAATTCTTCTTCAGACAATTGTGGGCAACTTTGATGAAATGCCTGACGGATGAATCGTAACTCGGTTTGATATTTGTGGGTAATAAAGCCTCGCAAATGGCCTTGTGAATCAATATAACCGCGACCAAGTAACTTAAGAAAGTAGACAGTTCCACCATCATTAATTGAATTTAAGGTTAATAATGGTTGTTTAAAAATGGAAAATATCGCGCTTATACTTGGTTCTTCTTTTTTGTTTTGAAGTTGTTTTAGATTTGCAATAATGTCTGGCATCAATTGAGATAGATACCTATCGATAACTTCAATGGTTAACGCTTTTTTTGAACCAAAATGATAGTTAACCGATGCCAAATTTACATTTGCTCGATTCGTTATTTGTCGCATGGATGTTTCTGCATATCCGTGAGTAGCAAACAAATATTCTGCCGCATTTAAAATTTTAATTTTGGTTGAATTCATGGAGTAATACTTTTGTTTTAAACAGGCGTTTAGAATAGAACGAAATATGAATTCTATCAAAATTAAGTTGTTATGTTATTTATCTACTAAACTTTTACTAAGCGTTTAAATAGAAATGGAATTAACCGAATGGACAAAAAATATTACGTAGCATTAATTTGTGCTGTTTTAGTGTGTTTAATTGTCCCGGTATTAAAATTATTTGACGGTGAACATTTGAAACTTAAAGAGGAATTTACGCAGACCCGATATAATTTTCAGAAAGTTTACGGTGCAATACAGCCTATTCCGACCATCATTGAAATTAATAAAGAATGGGTAAGTTTAGGTAAAGCCGTATTTCATAGTCCGTTGTTATCTAAAGACAATACGGTTTCATGTGCATCCTGTCACCTAATTGATTATGGTGGTGATGATGGTTTTCCAGTATCGACGGGCATAAAAAATCGAAAAGGTTCTAGAAATTCACCCACCGTATTGAACGCCGTATTTAACTTTAAGCAATTTTGGGATGGTCGTGCAAACACGTTAGAGGAGCAAATGCTTGGCCCTATTCACAACCCTATAGAGATGGGCACTACCTGGCCAGAAATTATTACAAAGCTTAAAAATGATGCGTATTTTGCAAGTCAATTCTCAGAGTTGTTTAAAGACGGTATTACGCAACAAAATATAACTCAGGTGATCGCCACATTCGAAGAGTCGTTAATTACCCCAGGTTCAGCAATTGATCGGTTTATTTTGGGTGATAGCAACGCATTAACGATACAGCAACAAAGAGGTTTACACCTGTTTAAATCTTACGGCTGCACAACGTGTCATCAAGGTATTAATATAGGTGGCAACATTTTTCAAAAATTTGGGCGTTTGCAACACGTTCCACTTGGGCTTAAAACTGACCCTGGACGTTATGCTATTACCAATGACCCTAATGACAATCATGTTTTTAAAGTACCTTCTCTGCGGAATGTTGCTGAAACAGCGCCCTATTTTCACAATGGTGAAATCGCAACATTAGATGAAGCCGTAAAGATAATGGCAAGATCACAGTTAGGACGAGAGTTAACATCGACAGAAATTGAAGACATTGTCGCATTACTTTATTCGTTTAGTGGGCCTCGGGTAGAGGTTGATTAATATGAGTATATTTAAATATCTACCTGAAGCTCTTTGTTTGTGTTTACTGGCATATTTTGCAAACAATGGAAGTCAAGCATATCTAGATAGTCAACATTTAAATGTGAATTTGGAAAAGTTAAAAACATTAGAAATGTTATTACCAAAACATCAAATTCAATTATTGAACGTCAATTTTAGTGACCAGGTCCACTATGATAGATTTGCCCAGTTAGATTCGCAAATTGAACAAGCTGCCAAAGACTTAGAAAATAAGACTCAACTGCAAACGCTCATTCGAAATTATTCATCAGGTACATCTAAATACATTCAATTAGTCACAATGTTTAAAACGTCACTACGACTAATTAGTGGTTATGAAACTAGTGCATTTGTGGTTACAAACAGCGTGATACAGCAGGGAAAAATAGATGTTTTTAACTTTCTAAATAACCCAACGAGCCGACTGCAACAAGCAATAATGACACGATTAAATTCATTTGATTCAACACAGTTGACGCTATCAGAATTGAACCATTGGAATTTATTTAGACTGCATAGTCTATTTGTTTTGGAAAATTACCAACAGTCAGCAACGCAACGGCAACACTTAATAAACCTTCCTATTATTAGTAACGTTAACAAAGCTGTAGAAACCGAATATTTTAATATTACACGGTCACAACGAACGTTGATTACTGCAACTTCAGCCAGTATTTTGTGCCTATTGCTATTGCTTATAATCGTGTTAAAACGTCAACAGATGAAATTAAGGCAGACGTCCGAATCATTAGAACATGCCGTAGAAATCAAGAGCCAGTTTCTCGCCAATATGTCCCATGAAATACGAACACCTATGACTGGGATTATTGGACTCATTGAGTTAACACTTAAAACAACGTTGACGCCTCAGCAACGCGCCTACTTAGAGAAAATCGACTTTTCTGCAAATGCCCTACTCACTATCATTAACGACATTTTAGACTTTTCTAAAATAGAATCTGGCCAGCTCAGTATCGAAAACATTACTTTTGATCATATAAAACTGTTTGACAGTCTTAACATTATGTTAGGTCGTGTTGCCGAGGATAAAGCAATAGAACTTATTTTTGATATTTCGCCAGATGTACCAAAAACCATTACCGGAGACCCAGTTAGAGTTAACCAAATTTTACTTAATTTGATGAGCAATGCAGTGAAATTTACTGAACATGGACACGTCATATTGCACGTTAATTTGGCTCAATACGATGATAAAGACTGGATCTGTTACCAAATAGAAGATACGGGTATCGGTCTATCCACTGAACAACAACTGAGGCTATTTAAACGATTTTCTCAAGCAGACCATTCAACGACTAGAAAATATGGCGGCACTGGTCTTGGATTAGCAATCGCAAAATTATTGGTTGAGTTAATGGGAGGTCGAATTTGGGTAGAAAGCGAATTGGGTTCGGGTTCGAAATTTAATGTAGCGTTACCGCTTATCGAATTAAAATCAAAAATTGAACCCGATAGCTTACCCGGCTTACAAATGTTACTTATTGAAGATTATGAAGTGACTCAAATTGTTATAAGCAAAATGGCCAATCATTTTAAAGTTGACGTTGATATCGCCACAACAATTTCAGAAGCCTTAACTTTAGTAGAAAAGAATCATTATGACCTTGCGCTAGTAGATTGGAATTTAAAAGGAGAATCTGGTCTCGACTTTATTGTCGCAATGGAAAACCATGCAAATCGACCTGATTTATTGGTCATATGTAGTGCATACAGTAAAGAGTACATAGAAAACCACGCAAACGTAGCATTTACCGGCCTTTTTCTGCCTAAGCCCGTAACAATGGAAAGTTTGTATCAGATATTAAAAATAGCAAAAGAAAAAAACCATAGCGAATTAGACTTTATTGGAAAATCTAACCAGTTAGTCAAGGAAGTACCTAACAATCAAACGACGGTATCTAAATTAATTCAAAAAATATTGCTAGTTGAAGATAATAAAATAAATCAAATTGTTGCAATGAATCTTCTACAAAGCCTTGGTTTAACAGTTGATTTAGCAGAAAACGGCAAAGAAGCGTTAGAGGCGATAGAAAAATATGCCTACCGAGTGGTATTGATGGATGTTCAAATGCCTGTAATGGACGGGATAGAAACAACCAAAGTATTAAGACAAACGTACGAATTTGATGAACTAATCATTGTTGCATTAACAGCAAATGTCACCGAAGAAGAAGTCATTTATTATCAGAAAATTGGTATGAACGCGCATTTAGGAAAGCCCTACGAACTTGATAAAATACAAATTTTGTTAAGTAAATATTACCAATTATACGATGACGTTGAGTAATATTTAGGGTTACTTATCTTTGTTAAATTTAAACGTTTCTAAGGGTTCTGTAAGTACCTTTTGAGTTTAAAATCCTGTATTATACGCAACGCAATTCATACTTCGAATATAGAACCACAAAATAAGGCCCAATATGACCGTAAACAAATTTGACCCGACACAAACTACGACTTTAGAGACACCCAAAAAAGTCTTAGAACAACAGTCAAATAGCGCCAAAGAAGGTCAGCAAATAAACCTTGGTGCAGCTCGAATTGGTTTTATAAGCTTAGGTTGCCCTAAAAACTTGGTTGACTCAGAACGCATTCTGACTCAATTACGTACAGAAGGTTACGAAGTTGTTAATACATACAATGATTCAGATTTAGTCATCGTTAATACCTGCGGATTTATCGATGACGCAGTACAGGAATCTCTCGATACAATTGGAGAAGCACTTAAAGAAAATGGCCGTGTTATCGTTACAGGTTGTTTAGGTGTTAAAAGTGATGAAATTCGAGAAATACATCCAAATGTGCTTGCCGTAACAGGCCCACATGCCTATGAAGAAGTGTTAAATCAAGTTCATGAGCATTTACCAAAACCTGAACATAACCCTTTTGAAAACTTAATCCCAGATCATGGCGTTAAACTTACGCCTAAACATTTCGCCTATTTAAAAATATCGGAAGGCTGCAATCACAAATGTACCTTCTGTATTATCCCCTCTATGCGTGGTGATCTAGTTAGTCGCCCAATTGGTGAAGTTTTATCTGAAGCGGAGCGGTTAAAAGCAGCGGGTGTAAAAGAACTCTTAGTTATCTCGCAAGATACAAGCGCCTATGGTGTTGATGTCAAATATAAAATGGATTTTTGGAACGGCATGCCAGTAAAAACTGACATGAAAACGTTATGTGAAAAGTTAGGTGAATTAGGGTTATGGGTTCGCTTGCACTATGTTTACCCATATCCATCAGTTGATAAAGTCATTCCGTTGATGACGGAAGGTAAATTATTGCCATACTTAGATATTCCTTTTCAACATGCGTCTCCTAAAATATTAAAAGCAATGAAACGTCCGGGACAAGCAGAACGAGTTCTTGAACGCATCAAAAAGTGGCGTGAAATTTGTCCTGAAATTGTTATCCGCTCAACGTTTATTGTGGGTTTCCCGGGTGAAACCGAAGAAGATTTCCAATTGTTGTTGGATTGGTTAGAAGACGCTCAACTCGACCGTGTAGGTTGTTTTAAATACAGCGAAGTTGAAGGTGCGGTCGCAAACGATTTAGCCGACCATGTGAGCGAAGATGTAAAAGAAGAACGCTATGCGCGTTTCATGGAGAAACAACAATTAATAAGTACAAATAAACTGAAAGCTCGCATTGGCAGCACGATGAAAGTGCTTGTCGATGAAGTTGATGAAGAAGGCGCAATTGGACGTACAACTGCAGACGCTCCTGAAATTGATGGTATGGTTTATCTCAATGGCGTATTTAATGTTGAAGCGGGTGATATGATTGATGTTCAGATTGAACACAGTGACGAATATGATCTTTGGGGAACACCAGTATAACGCGCTTTGTTGGGACTTTATAATCCCCCACTAAATACTGGGTTTAATTATATTTTTTGTATGCCTATAATCATACACAAACTAAAATAAGAAAAAGTGACTAATGAGTGAAAACGACATTCAACTAAAAAAGGCGGGACTTAAGGTCACGTCGCCACGACTTAAGGTCCTTGAGATCTTAAAGTCTATTCCTGATGAACATATCAGTGCAGAAGACTTGTACAAATTAATGTTAGATCAAGACGAAGAGATTGGTCTAGCAACAATTTACCGAGTGTTAAATCAATTTGACGACGCAGGTATCGTTACTCGCCATCATTTTGAAGGTGGTAAGTCCGTATTTGAACTCAGCGATAAACATCATCACGATCATCTTGTTTGTTTAAAATGCGGCAAGGTCATCGAATTTGAAGACGACGTAATTGAAGAGCGTCAATTGATGGTTTCTAAACGCTACAATGTGAAGTTGACTCACCACAGTTTATATCTATACGGCGAATGTAACGATACAGAAGCATGTGAAGACTATAAAAATAACAACTAACGTTCATTTTTAGTGTTTAATATTAAAAAGTAGCAATTAGCTGCTTTTTTTGTATCTCATGTTTTAACGTCTATTAAATTTCTATCGCGTTAAAGGCTAAACATTCATTTCGCCTTCTCCTACTAAAGAATGTGGGTAGTCTTGTACTCTTTTTTGGAACGTAAAAATCGCTGAATTATTTATCTTACCGTTATCTATGTTAATGGCACGCTTAATCGTATCGTTTTTAAACCAACTGTCCCGCCCTTTTAACATGACTGGTATGTAAACAATTAGTGCTGCGGAGATTGAACGAGTTGCACTTTCCCAAAGATAACTCGGTGTATGATCAACTGCGTAATAGTCTGTTTGGTTATACCTAAACATCGGGTTTTTAAAAGTGGTCGGTTTGGCAAAAAAGAAGCCCATGCCTTCATCACAACTCACGTCAATGATTAGACTATTGTGCTTCAGACATTCTTGTTCTGATTCAATTACAAAGTTGGTCGGCTTTAGGGTATTTTGAAAAGTGCCATTTACAATTATATCCGCTTCGCTTATCAATTCAGATAGTGGTCTAGAGGTACCGTCATGTTCAAAAACCATCATTCTGTCTTCGCCTTCTTTGCCATTTTTGACTCGGACATAATTACAATCTAAGACTTCTTCTCGAACTTCATCCTCAACTCGTTGAATACAGATAGTAATGTCTCTAAATCCATGGGCTTTTAAAGCATAAATAGCGCCGCGACTAACTGCACCAAAACCAAAGATAATAGTCTTCCGTTGGTTACCATAATGACCATCTATGCCTTTGAGTTGTAAAGCATGGATCACGGCGCAATAACCTGCCATTTCATTATTTTTATAAAATGTATGTCGCCCTATCTGTCCAGTTGCCGACCAAACAAACATATCTTCAAAAGCAATTATTGTTAGTTTTCTATCAATGGACGCCTGCGTAATATCTTGCTGTTGCACACAATGTGCATAACCCCATAAAGTACCGCCTTCTTTTAGCTCAAGTAAATCTTCAAGAACGGGTTTAGCGATAATAACCGTCCCTATCTCTTTTAGAATTTCAGAACGTGTTGCTATACCACCTGTCATTGCCGCTATTTCTTCATTACTCATTCCAAATTCAACCCCATAACCTGTTTCAAATACTAACTGGCGGCGAAAAGATTCGGGTATTCTTGGTAAGTGTTCAGGATGGATAGGGAAACGTTTTTCATCTTGTTTTTTAGAAGTTCCAATGACTCCTACAATTAAGTTATTCAATTTGTCTTTCCTTTTATTAAATATTTAATAGGTGAGACGTCTGATAACGATATTTAGTGTGCCGCAATTATTATTTGGGTATTACGTATAAATATTTTAAGTAACGATTTAAAAATGATTTAAGGAAAGAGTATTAGAGCAGCGTACGAACATTAGTTGTAGAAATGAACAGCTGTATTTTGCTTTGATCAAGACGTGTCAAATAACCTATCGAGATGTGACACAAGATATAACTATAACACGTATCCGAAGGCAGAATTTACCTGCTTTTGAGGTTTATAATTTGAATGTATAAAAGTGCGATAAAACAGCCACCTAAGTTAACCAATGCGTAGCTCTAACTTAGGGGCAGACAAAAAATTTAACGCATGAAAAACGTCACTGGTTTTTGTTATCTAATATAAGGGTTTGTTTGTCTTTCATGACCAATTGTTGAAATATCACCGTGTCCTGAGATAAATTGATAATCATCTGGAAGCGTCATTAAACTTGAATGTATTGAGTCAATTAATGTTTGATGATCACCTCTTGGAAAGTCGGTTCTTCCCATACTGCCTTTAAATAATACATCTCCAACCCATGCTAATTTGTTCTCGTGATTTATAAAAACGACATGACCAGGTGTATGGCCTGGACAATGTTTTACATCAAAGGTTAAGTTCCCGACAGTTACTGTGTCATCGTGTTCTAACCAGCGTGTAGGAACAAAAGGTTTTGCCTCTGGAAACTGAAACATACGAGATTGGTCACTTAAACGGTCTATCCAAAATATGTCTTCTTGTTGAGGGCCTTCAATAGGCAGATCAAATTTATCTGCGAGATCTTTGGTGCCGCCGGCATGGTCAATGTGGGCATGAGTAATTAGGATCTTTTCAAGCGTTACGCCCAGAGCGTCTATTCGATCGACTAAACGTTCTACTTCGCCACCAGGATCGACAATTGCCGCTCTATTTGTTTCACTGCAAATAATAATGCTGCAATTTTGTTGGAACGGCGTTACTGGAATAATTTCGACTTTCATTTAAACAAACCTAGTTGGGACTTAATTTAGTTGGAAAACCATTTAAAAGAATGGGCAATGGAATTTATTGAATTCTACCTGAACCAGCAGTTAAAAACAGCCTAGAGTTGGATCTGGACGAACTAAAATTTAATAGAAATAACACTGGTAAGGTGAATTCAAATTGAATACATTGATAGCTATAAACTGGTTTCAACTGACATTAAGAGTGTTGTTATGTCTAAGCTTCAAAAAGAATTTTCGATTGCCAAAATAATTTATAAAGCAATGTCTAGGAAAAAAGACCCGACGGAAGATTTCCGGCCATTTAGTATTCGCGTCAATAATTTTTATTGTCGACGGGCTCAGTTAGAAAAATTCACTAAAGGTTTCGCTCATCCAAATGAGCTTCCGAGTTTTGCATTTGTTGCAACGTTCAAATTAGTTTTGCAATGTTTAGCGCAATCAAATATCACCTCAAATTTGATGGGGCTCATCCATTTAAATTCAGACTTTAATATTGCTACTCCGCATAATTGGTTATTGCCGACTGATATAGAAGTGTCAATTAAAGATGTCACTAAAGATGAAAAAGGCCTTAATTATTTGGTCGTGACTAAGTTATTTCAAAACGGTGAAATAACGATCATCAATTCCAATAGAATGTTAGACAAAGATCCATCTTATCGCCCTAGCCGCTCTGCACCAGAAAAAAAGCAAACTAAGTCACTTAGCAAAACCTTGGCGTCGACGGTATTGTCAATAAAAACAGCCTGGTATTATGCGTGGATGTCGAAGGATTTTAACCCTATCCATCTTCACCCTGCGTTAGCTAAACAGTTTGGGCTAAAACGTGCGTTAATTCACGGTATGTTCAATTTGCACTTTAGTTTAAAACACATCTTAAAAAGTCGAACCGAAAAAGTATCTTCAATAAAAGTGCAGTTTAATCGCCCGTGCTTTTTGCCAAATCAGATATTTTTGAAAAATTATACGGATACCAATGAATATGGCCTATTTGGTAAAGATCAGACGGAACGTTTTTTAAAAATAGAAATAGAAGATTTAGTTACCCAACAAACCGAGTCAAAATAGCTTAACTATTTAAGTACGAGCACGTGCATGTACTTTTTTCGATGTATGTTGTCGTCGCAGTTACTCAAATTCGGGCATAAAAAAAGGAAGCATAAGCTTCCTTTTTTCTACAAACTGTTTGCTATTATGCCGCTAAAGCTTCGTTCGCTTTAACAACTAATGCTGCAAATGTAGCTTGGTCGTGCACTGCTATGTCAGCTAGGATCTTACGGTCAACTTCAATAGACGCCTTTTTCAAGCCGTTCATGAATTTGCTATAAGATAAACCGTTTTGACGCGCTGCAGCGTTAATACGAGCAATCCACAATTGGCGGAAAACACGTTTTTTCTGACGACGGTCGCGGTAAGCGTATTGACCAGCTTTAGTTACTGCTTGGAACGCTACACGATAAACACGTGAACGTGCGCCGTAATAACCTTTAGCTGCCTTTAGTACTTTTTTGTGACTCTTGCGAGCTTGTACACCACGTTTTACTCTTGCCATTTTTCAGTCTCCTCTCTTAAGCGCCAGCTAACATACGATCGATTAACGGTTTATCAACCGCTGAAACCATAAGTTTGCTACGTAGATGACGTTTACGCTTAGAGCTCTTTTTAGTCAAAATGTGACGTAAGTGAGACTGTTTACGTTTGTAACCGCCAGAAGCAGTTTTTTTGAAGCGTTTAGCCGCTCCACTGTGAGTTTTCATTTTAGGCATAGCCTGAACTCCGCATTGTTAAGTTTAATAATAGTAATAAGGCGAGACGACTAATAAATTAATCGAGCTACTTTTTAAAGGCCCTAATTACTTGCTATGTTAACGACCTAGTTGGTCTTAACAGGCGCGAGTACCATGATCATCTGTCGTCCTTCAGCTCTTGAAGGAAAAGATTCAACATTGGTTATTTCTTCTAAATCTTTTTTCACGCGATTTAAAAGTGCAATACCGATATCTTGATGAGCCATCTCTCGACCACGGAAGCGGATCGTGACTTTCGCCTTGTCCCCAGCTTCAATGAAGCGACGCAGGTTGCGTAGTTTTACCTGGTAGTCGCCTTCGTCAGTCCCAGGACGGAATTTGATTTCCTTAACCTGGATCTGTTTTTGCTTTTTGCGCTGCTCTTTCTGAGCTTTGCTCTTTTCATATAAAAATTTGCCGTAGTCCATTACCTTACAAACAGGTGGCTCTGCATTTGGGCTAATTTCAACCAAATCCATTCCAGCTTCAGTCGCTGTACCTAACGCTTCACTAATAGTAACTACACCTAGTGGCTCGCCTTCAACCCCGACTAATCTTACTTCTTGAGCAGTGATCTCATCGTTTAACCTGTTTGCCGCGACCTTTTGGCCTCGTTTGTTTTGCGCTCTAATGGCAAAATCCTCCACGAAATTAATATAAAAGAACGAAGCTATTTCTCATTTTTAAGCTCCGTTCATCAAATTTTAGAACCGATTATTTATGATTGCTAATCGTTTCTTTAATTAAGCCGACAAAATCGACTAAATCAATCGAACCTAAGTCTTCACCTTTTCGAGTACGAACGGCAACTTGACCAGATTCTTTTTCCTTCTCGCCCACAACTAACATATAAGGAATACGTTTTAATGTGTGCTCGCGGATTTTAAAGCCTATCTTCTCATTTCTCAAGTCCGAAATGACTCTAATTCCATTTAGTTTCAATTTTTCGGTGATTTCTTGCACATATTCGGCTTGTGAGTCGGTAATATTCATTACGACGACTTGTTTTGGTGCTAACCAAGTTGGCAACAAGCCTGCATATTCTTCAATTAAAATTCCAATAAAGCGCTCAAGAGAACCCAAAATCGCTCTGTGGATCATAACTGGCGTTCGTCTTTCGTTGTCTTCTGCAACATAAGTTGCACCTAAACGACCAGGCATTGAGAAATCAACTTGGATTGTGCCACATTGCCAAGCACGACCTAAACAGTCATGTAAGGTAAATTCAATTTTAGGACCGTAAAACGCGCCTTCTCCTGGTTGGAAATCAAAATCCAGTTCATTTACTTTCAAAGCGTCTTCTAACGCTTTTTCTGCTTTGTCCCAGCTTTCATCTGTACCAACACGTTGTTCAGGTCGTGTTGACAGTTTGATACTAATATTTTCAAAACCAAATGTTTTGTAAGTATCAAAAACCATTTCGATACAGCTGCTGACTTCTTTTTGAATTTGCTCTTCAGTACAGAATATATGCGCGTCATCTTGGGTAAATCCACGTACACGCATTAATCCGTGTAAAGCACCTGACGGTTCATTACGGTGACAACAGCCAAACTCAGCCATACGCAGTGGTAAATCACGGTAAGATTTAAGCCCTTGGTTAAATATTTGTACGTGACCTGGACAGTTCATTGGTTTAATCGCGTATTCACGGTGTTCAGAACTTGTTGTGAACATGTTTTCAGCGTATTTGTCCCAGTGACCTGATTTTTCCCACAACGAACGGTCCATCATTAATGGGCCCTTAACTTCGTCGTAGTTGTATTCAACTAGTTTGTTGCGAATGAACTTTTCCAATTCAGTATAAATCGCGTAACCGTCATTATGCCAAAATACCATTCCTGGCGCTTCTTCTTGCCAATGGAATAGATCGAGGGCTTTACCAATTTTACGATGGTCTCGTTTTTCAGCTTCTTCAAGACGTTTTAAATACGCTTTAAGTTGCTTTTTGTCGCCCCATGCTGTGCCGTATACACGTTGCAACATTTTGTTGTCAGAATTACCACGCCAATAAGCACCGGCAACTTTCATTAATTTAAAGTGCTGACAAAACTTCATATTAGGAACGTGAGGACCACGACACATATCAACATATTCTTCGTGATGGTATAAACCAGGACGATCGTCACGTTCTATATTTTGATCTAAAATTTCAAGCTTGTAAGGTTCACCACGCGCTTCAAACGTATCACGCGCTTCTTGCCACGATACTGTTTTCTTAACAACATCGTAGTTGGTCTTAGCAAGTTGCAACATGCGTTTTTCAAGCGCATCAATGTCTTCCTGAGTTAACGATTTTTCTAAATCTAGGTCGTAGTAGAAACCATTTTCGATGGTTGGACCTATGGCCATTTTAACATCTGGGAACATTTGCTTAATCGCGTGCCCTAAAAGGTGAGCACATGAGTGACGAATAATTTCGAGTCCATCATCATCGCGTGCGGTGATAATTTGTAAATTAGCGTCAGCTTCTATTAAGTCACAAGCATCGATGCGAACACCGTCTATAGCACCCGCTATTGTTGCTTTAGCTAATCCAGGACCGATGTCATTGGCAACATCCATTACTGAAACGGCATTTTCGAAGACACGTTGGCTTCCATCAGGGAGAGTAATTACAGGCATGAAATTTCCTTAGTACAGTGGCGGCGCATACGAAACGTCGCATATACAATAAAATGTGTTTTAATTTGAAAGCGCAAGAACAGATACTACCTATTCAAAGCTGCGCCTAAGAACGACGAATGGTATTTTATCTAGTGCAAATTCGCAAGGGTTAGCCGTATGATATTGGCTAGTTTTTCCGTACTATTGGTACCACTAAGACAAAATCGCTAAAATTAACAACGAAAGGCTTTTTAATCTATGACATTTCCTGTTGCTTTAATCACCGGCGCGGCTAAACGTATTGGTAAAACGACCGCGTGTCATCTCCACAACGCCGGTTATAATGTGATCATTCACTGTCATAAGTCGGTAAAAGATGCTGAGAAACTTGTTGAACAGTTAAATCAAAAACGCAGTAATTCAGCACACTTACTCATCGCTGATCTATTGGAACTAAACCAACTCGATATCATTGCACAACAAGCTGTTAATTATTACGGCCGACTAGACCTACTTATTAATAATGCCAGTACGTTTTATCCAACTGATGTCGAAAACGCCAGTTTCGAACAGTGGGACGATTTAATGACAACTAATTTAAAGGCCCCATTCTTCTTGATTAAGTCGCTTCAACAGCAATTAGAAACGAATAAAGGTTGTGTAATCAATATGGTAGATATCCATGCTGACAGGCCCCTTTTAGGCTACCCAATTTATTGCATGGCAAAAGCCGGTTTAGCGATGTTAACAAAGTCGCTTTCTCGTGAATTAGCACCTAATATTAGAGTGAATGGCATCGCACCGGGTGCAATATTGTGGCACGAAAATGAACTTGCTGAAGAAGATAAGGTCACAGTATTAAATGAAATAGCACTCAACCGACTTGGAAGTCCCGATGATATTGCAGAAGCAATATTGTATTTAGCTAGAGCACATTATGTAACAGGACAAATTTTGGCCGTAGACGGAGGGAGAAGTGTCAATGGAGGCGCCAAAGCATAACTAAATAGAGGTGAACTATGGATACCTTTGAAAAAACAATTTTATGCCCACATTGTGGACACCACGTGCACTTTACGTTTGATGCATCAAATGGTGACCAGAACTACTATGAAGATTGTGCCGCCTGCTGTAATGCAATCCATATAGACATGCACTTAGATAACGTTCATCAAAAAATTGAATTGAAACTTGATGCGGACGACGAACAAATTTATTAGTCGTCGCCCTACGGCTTTTAATCACTGTGGCAAACCTAGTTATCGTTATTTATTATTTGCTAAATAGCGTTCTACTGTTTGCACGATAGAATACGTTTGTTGATCAACTTCTAGGTTTAAACGGTCGCCCATTTTAACAGTGCCTAAATTAGTGGCCTGCAATGTTTCAGGTATTAAGTGTAGAGAGAAACCATCAGGTTTGACTTCACCAACGGTTAAACTGCAACCATTTATCGAGACAAAACCTTTATATAAAATAAACTTCATCCAATTTGGATCGACTTGCAGTTGGATTGAGCAGTTGTCTTTGTTTTGTTCAACACTAACGACTAAAACAGAATCGTGAATATGACCCGACACAATATGACCGCCGAGTTCAGTGCCAAATGTAACACTGCGTTCTAAGTTAACCTTTTCGCCCTTCTGCAATTTGCCTAAATTTGTTTTGTCTAATGTTTCATCGATAATATCAAATTGCACGTGGCCATTTCTCTCACCTAAATCGCTTGCAAATTTTGTTACCGTTAAACAGACACCATTTATCGCAATACTTGCACCAATATTTAAACGTTGCAGGTGCTCACTGGCTACAGACAAAGTTAATGTCCTAAATTTGTCATTACCAACAAATGAAATTACGGTGCCTTTGGTTTGAACTATTCCTGTAAACATATAAGTCGCTAATCTAAATAAAAAGATAATGGCAGGACTATACCAAAATATCTAATTTGAGATCAGTTTAAGAGTGTAAAATAGACGAAATTACTGAATTAGAATCGTTGTCTGATTATAAAATCCGCAAACAAACGGCATTTTAAAAAAACGTCTTGCTTTTTTATAGGCGCCTACTTAACATAGCGCCCGTCTTAACGACAAACTATTTAAAAATGTACGACCGTAGCTCAGCTGGTTAGAGCATCACCTTGACATGGTGGGGGTCGGTGGTTCGAATCCACTCGGTCGTACCAATTCTTTATCCCCTAAAAGAATTGAAAATATGCAAATTCAAAAATTAGTTTCAAGCAAGAAAAAGCACACCGCTCCTTGTGACGTAACTCCTTTCTGCCCCGAAAGGAGTTAGGCTAATAGCAATAACGGCAAAGTCGGCTATAAAGATGGGTGTTTTAAACTGATTTTAGAGCTTGGAGTTAGCTAAACATGCAGAGCTTCAACATACAAGTGGTCAAGTTAAATTGGCCACTAAAACTTGGAAGTTCTGGTAGTAATAAGCCTAAATGACGAGTCGCTCTTAGACCAAAATCGTAACTTGTTTTAACAGAAAGAAACTAAGCCCAAGGTTTTTCACCTTGGGCTTTTCGTTGTTAATCTATCAGGTAACTCTCTTAATAGTTGGCTAAGGTTATGTCAAATTAATAAAATGAGCTTTATATTCTAATTTCATTAAGCAATTTCTTTGAAGTAATGGCTGCAAATAGAAAAAGTTAGTTGTGGTGGAACAGCATTCGCAATCATTTTACGTAACTCAGTAAGCTTAGAGGTAGATTCAAATGAATAATAATCAGGAAATCCTTGTATTCTTGCTGCTTCTCTAGAGTTAATAGTCCTTTTTTCGGATGGGTGGATGTACCGACCTTGTCCCATAGAACCGTAACCAGAAGTGATTGTTTGAGCAGGTTCATCCCAATTTAATCTTCCATAGACTGACTTATAGGAATGTGATTTGTCACGGTGACAAGGTGGTCTCTGTGAGTTAGGCAAATCATACAAGTTATTATCAAACAAGAATTGAACTCTTGCGATATTTTCTTTAGATAATTTCCCAGATTTATAAATCAATTCATCACTTGCTTGTGAGTCTTCTATATATTCTCTTAATGTAGCTTTCTGTTCTCGTTGCTTTAATGTTGCTAAACAACTAATAAAATTTTGGTTCTTCGATGCAACAAGCAAATGCCTCTTTCGGGATTGTGGTAATCCCAAATCAAGAAAATTAATATTAATATGCTTTACAGTGTATCCTTTTTCTGACAAATGCTTTTCTGTAACTTGAACTACGCCCTCTTTAGAGTGAATGACTGTAGGTACATTTTCTATTATGATCAAGTCAGGTTCAAAAACTTCTACAGCTCTAATACAAGAAAGGTATAGCTTGTTTCTAGGATCATACCTTCTAGTCGAGTTATTCAAATCTGAATGCCCTTGGCAAGGTGGACCTGCTACTAAAACATTTACTTTTCCAACTTTAGTTTTTAGCTCTAGCTCTTTGCTATTTAGTTCTTTTGAGAGTTCTGAATCAAATAACTCAAGAATGTCATTCTTTTCGACTGCTCCATCAATGTGAGGGATATTGTCTTTAAAAACATTTAGAGGAGCTAAATTTGAATCCAATGCGAAAGCACATTTTGCTCGTAAACCATTGAGTTCAGCAGCTCTAACAATACCGAGAGAAAGTCCACCACAACCTGAGAACAAATCAACAAACCTAAGCTCACTTTTATTATTGTTATCTAATGTAGTTCTCTTAGTCTTAACCCATTTAAGGACATGCTCTTTTTCTAAAAATATTTCATGCTGCATATTGTGTATTTTCGATGTGCTTTTTTATATTTCTCAATGAGCTGCGCAAAAATACAACAGCTTGATTTTTGATAGCTATTATATCACTTACTGTGTACTGCTGTCCGCAATCTGAAAAACTGATGTTACCATGGGCTAGAGAGTTTCTTTGATCTTTTATAGTTCTCAACTCTGCACCATTAAACGCTCTATAATGGGTTTGAGTTGATATTTTATGCTTTTCAAATAGCTTACGAATTTCCCTAGCATCTAGATTGCCACTCAAATGAAGCTTCCTTGGATCTAGTTCGACACTGCTCGAATCCAACACTTTATCTACCATACCTTTTATTAACTGCCTATAGCTAGATTGATTAGCAGAACAAGGCTCCATTTTTCTAAAGCACTGTTCAATCCAAATTTCCTTAACATGGCTATCAAATTCCTGAAGATGTTTCTCTTCGGAATTCATTTGCTCATATAACTTAGTCATAGCTCCCCTGATGCATGACTCAACTAAATTATAAAGCATTAAAAAGCATGAAGCCTTCATTGTTTTTAAGGCCAATGTTTCAACAGCTTTATCTCTTTTTCCCATAATTGAAATTTTTGCATCATTATGCGAAAGGTAAACTAATAATGTTAAATACTCATTAAGTTCAGTAACTCTTTCTTGAAAATCTTCGATTACATCTTCCATGCTATTCCTTTAACAATTGATCTCTAACAAATTCAACACGCCCTTTCAATTTAGGCCCTGAATTACTCGCATGGGTTGTTGTTTGATTAATAAAACCTTCACTATCTAACCAATCCATTGATTTTGGTACCAAATATTTATTCTCTCTAAGAGCCAAATTCACTCCTATTGCTATAGCTTCAAATCTAACTCTAGGTGTAGTTTTTGCATTTTTAGTCTTAGCAAAACCTGAAGGGAAGTGTTTAGAGACAAAATTCATAGTCCTAGTAAACTCAGTAAACATCACATCATGATCAAAATCTTCTTTATTTTGAACTAAGTATGAATCAAGAAATTTACCAACATCATGTTTAAAGGTTTTATATGAATTTGAATATGCGAAAAAACGTAAAACAAGTTCTTCTCGCTCTCTTCTTTTAATTGTTGCCTCGCTCGCTGGACAAAGTTTCTTGAAGAGTTCATTGCTTGAGCATTTAATAATAAATTTCATAAACGGAGAGTTGAAATCCCCTCTTCTTATTTCACTATCTCTTGCTTTGACAGAGCTAGTATTTATCCTATGAAAAATTTCTTGCCTTCTCTCTACACTGGTAGAGTCTTCTAAAACAACTAACCTCAAGGCTTTTGTATCAAACTTTCTTTTTTGAGAAATAGATAAATTTTTATATTTAAACCCAGCTAACGAATCTAATATTTTAGGCTTCTTAAGAGTTAAATCATTATTACAAAACTGCTCTAATGTCTGAATTCTCTGGGCACCATCTACTATTTCTAATCTGCCGTCATCAAGATCTGCAACGAACATCATAGGAATTGGCAAACCCAACAGAATTGACTCGATAAAGTCTATTCTATGTTTTTCAGGCCAAATGAATTTTCTTTGGTATTCAGGAATGAAAAACAACCCATCTTGAAACTGCTTAATAATATAATCTATTGTAAAATCTCGTAAATCATATTTAGTTTCTTTCTGTTGAGCTTTGATTTGTGCTTCTGCTATTTTTTTCTGCTCTTCTGTAATTTCAACAATTTTTTTAACCACTTATACTCATCCATAAATAAGAATTACTATTGTCATTATATTAATGAATAGCTTTACATAATGAAACCTATATTAATGGGTTAGTGCAAAATTTAAACACATATCCATACCTTGGTTATAACCAAACTAATCGAGGTTTTTATACAAAAGAAAAAGTTTAATTTTACCAATGCAAGCATCAAAGCATTAGCTTCCAACCCAGTAGAATCAAAATGTACCGAATGTTAGTATGCAGATACTGAGAACATTGATCTTAAGTGTTTATCGGGTAAGTCAGGTAACAAGCATTGGATGTTGCGTTATACCATGGAAGGTAGAAAACACGCTATCACGCTAGGTCGCTTTCTTGATCTAGATGTTACTGCCGCTCGCAATATCGCCACATGTTTTCAAATATATACCCAGTTAAGAGTCCTTCCTCGTGAGGGTTTTCCTCAGGATAAGATCCCAAAGTTATTATGCGGCATATCGGCCACCCGACGTAATAACAAATTGTATTGATGAAAAACTCTATTAACACCTTAGTCAAAATTTGTAATATCGATTCTATCATTTCGATTTCCTAATGGTGTTTTGTGCCAATAACTGACTGCCAACTAGTTCAAATGAACAAGTAGATCGCCAAAGTCCCAAACTAAGGTTCCAACCACAACAATGGATGCTTCCATTATAGTTGTCTGAGACAAATAAATCTCAGGAGCAAACATTTCGCCATTTGACCTTTAATATCGAATGCAGCTGTTAAAACTCCAATGCACACTAAAATGGAGCCACTCCTTGCAAACCAACTCCAGACACCAAGATGTGAACTTAATTGGTAAAAGCCGAATAAAACAACGGTTGATAATACGCAAGCTAAAGCTATTCGACGTGACAAACCAATAGTATTAATTAGTCCCACATTTTCCATTCGAGAATCTCAAACAAATTTGAAGTTAGGCCTTAAAAGGTACCACACCAATAAAAGTTAGTTAACTTGATTGTCTGGTGATCGCTCATAACCAAATAAGAGTTTTGTACCAATTTCGGACATTAGTAACGCTGCCATATTGGGCATAGTTTGTGGAATGGTGCTTTAGGGGAAAGTAGCGAAGCCATCTAAAAGCGCCGTGGATCAAACAATATCCCTATGATGGCCTTATTAGGCAAAGTATTCATTCAATGCCTCTACTTGTTATTTAGTCATAACCCATTTGGAGTCAGCGTAGACTTCCCCTATCCTCCCATAATAGTTCACTGGCGCTGGTGCCCTATTCTGGTAAACCAACTTATTAGGTAGCGAAGGATAAACTTAAATTATTCGACTTAAGTTGTTTTGCTGCACCTAAGTGTCGAAAATTTTTACACTCATGAAATTTGGCTGTTTACTTATAAAGCTAAGGTATTGTAATTATTACAAAATATTCAATTGGCTTAATATGTGCTTTTCCTAATTAACAAACCTCATAAATTAGGAAATTGAATAATGAAAAAAGTAACCGCTCTAGCACTGATATTCGCTGGCTTAATATTGTCAGCTACAGCACAGGCTACCGTTATTTCCTTAGACGCCTATTTAGGCAGTGATTGGAAGGCAACGGTCACCCCAGAATCATTTGACAATACCTGCTACCCCTGTGCTTCTAATATCTTTGCGACAGGCTTAACATGGGAATCAGCGAACAGCGGGTGGAACATTAGCGCTAGCTATGATGACTCTTCTTGGTCTGCATACAGCGGTGGCTTACCTGCTGGGGCACTTACTCCATTCTATGCACGTCAAGTATTCAACATCGATGGGACTCCAAACTATGGAACATTTTCTATAGGCGTTGATGATGACTCGCTAGTTTGGGTTAACGGTATACTTGTTCCTGGGCTAATTGATAATAACGGTGGCAATAGTGGCGTTCAAACGGCTGATATAACGAGCTATTTGGTATCCGGTGACAACGTCATAGCCTTTAAGGCACACAACAGTGCAGGCGGCGGTTTTGGAGTTTACGGTCTTACTGGTTCAGTGACATACGAAGCCAATGCTGTGCCAGAACCTACAACATTAATGCTTCTTAGTCTTAGTATTGCAGGAATAGTCTTTAATCGACGCAAAAAAGTGTAATCACCTTTTTAAAACAAAGTTCAGGTCTTTCCAAACCACACTTCAATGTCACTTCAGTTAGAAACACGTGATTGATGCGGTAGGTAAAGACTTGACTTTAGCTAAGCGCTCTCATGCAGGGCTGGTTACTTCTCAATACCTAACATGCCTCAGCGAATGTGAAAGTCGATGCCGTATCGAACAAAACCCACCTGTTGTACAAGGGCTTAAGTAAAGTCATTTGAAATCCCCCCTTCCTGCTTCAGTGCTAGTATACTCAGGTTAATGGCTGGCGCCTACCTAGCACGTTTTCGTTCAAAAAATTGAAAAGAAATTGGTTTCCGGACAGTCGTACCCATTTTTATCCCATAAAATATTTAAGCTCAGAAAGAGTTCATAATCCCAAAAATTTATACTTCAGCTTAGAAAATTTAAATTTGTTGTTAGAGCACCCAAAGACTTGTTGTATATTGCTGTCACTTTGACTAAAAGATTTTTAAAATGAACGCACACACTGTAATTGTTCTCGACTTTGAAACCACAGGTTTATCACCGGATAACGGGGATAGAGCAATTGAGATTGGTGCGGTCAAATTAGTTAATGGTGTTATTACGGAGCGATTTCAGGAATTAATGGATCCTGGACGGCCAATAAATTATTTTATCGAAGATTACACCGGAATTACCAACCAAATGTTAAGTTCGGCTGCACCTTGCGGTGAAGTTATGGCCCGATTTGCTGACTTTATAAAGGGGCACAACTTAGTTGCCCATAACGCTTCATTTGATAAACGATTTTTAGACAGTGAACTTCAACGTATTTCCGCAGATTATGATGGCGACTTTGCTTGTTCTCTTCTCTTATCAAGAAGATTGTATCAAGATGCACCAAACCATAAACTTGGCACATTGGTAAACTACAAAAATATTGAATCCAACGGCAGCTTTCACAGAGCGTTATATGACTCTGAAATGACTGCGAAGTTATGGTTAGTGATGCTTAATGATATAGAACAACAAACAAGTGTTAGTGACGTTCCGTTTTCACTTATACAGAGGTTATCAAAAATGCCTAAAAAGAACATTGATACCTTTTTAGCAAAGCTTTAATCGTAAAATTAACTGCAAGTTCCCGCCATATGCATAACCCAGAACATTACGTCAAAATGTAACTTAAAAGCTTTTGAATAAGCTTTGGTATTTTCTGCTTTATTACGTCATCTCCTCTCCTAATTAGTAACGTTAAAAAACCAAAGTTACTAGTACGTGTTACACTCAAAATTAAAGTTAAGCGCTTATCTCAACAATTGTTTAGATCCTGAGGGGTTTATGGTTAATATGTTGTTTTGCGTACTCATTTTTTAGAAAAACAACAAACGGTTTTGTATATTTCATTTCGTGATATATGAACGCGCTAAAATATGGTTTTAATCAGGTTTGAATACACCCATCTTTAAAGAAGGCGATTTAGTGAAGATCCTAACAGTTGATAATATCAGTAAGCGCTTTGGTTCACATCTGGCGGTAGACAATGTTAGTTTTGAAATAAACCAAGGTGAAATTGTTGGTTTTTTAGGAAAAAATGGCGCTGGTAAAACAACCTTAATGCGCATGATTACGTCGTTCTTGGCCCCAACGACGGGTAAAATATTGGTAGACGGTGATGACATCTCCAAACATTCCCTAGCTATAAGGCAAAAGATAGGTTATTTACCGGAATCCCCTCCTTTATACGCAGAAATGTCGGTTTATCAATATTTGAAGTTCGCTGCCGAAATAAAGGAAGTTCCAGCAAAAAAACTGACGGTACAAATCGCAAAAGTAATTGATGAGTGCAACTTACAAGAGGTTGCAAAAAAAACCATATCAACCTTGTCTAAGGGTTACAAACAGCGTGTTGGTATAGCGCAGGCTATTATCCACGACCCTAAATTACTTATTTTAGACGAACCCACGAGTGGTTTGGATCCGATTCAAATTCAACAAGTCTTGTCGTTAATTAAAAATCAACGTGAACAACGAACCGTATTACTCAGTACTCACACTTTGTCAGAAATTGAGCAAATAGCAGAGCGCATTTTAATGATTAAGACAGGTAAGTTGGTTATCGACGAACCTTTAGAAACACTGCTTCAAAACTATAAAGGCGGAAGTATAGGTGCTTTAGGTGACAATCCCCTAAACAAGGTTGCTACGTTAGAGCAGATATTTATCGATTTTCACGGCGTTAGTGCCAAGTCAGCAATAGCAGATAATAAAACACAATGAATAAAATTTATGCGTTAACCAAAAAAGAATTGCGAAGTTACTTTAGCAGTCCTATTGCCTACATTATTCTTATTGCGTGCTTGTCCTTGTTCAATATTTTGTTTTTTATGATCATTGACCAAAATAAAGAAGTGTCGTTAAGAGATGTGTTTCAGGTAATGGAATTTATGTTTATTTTCATTATTCCAATGTTAACGATGAAAAGTTTTGCTGAAGAAAAAGCAAATGGCACGATGGAATTTTTATTAACTGCGCCTTTAACACCGAGCATGATTGTACTAGGAAAATATTGTAGTGTTTTACTATTTTACTCTCTTTTAATTGGCCTAACTGGAAGTTACTATTTTATCGTTGAGTACTTTGGTGAACCTGATTCAAGTAGCATGCTTTCCGGTTATCTCGGAATTTGGTTAGAAGGCGCACTGTTTATTGCTATCGGACTATTAACCTCTTCTTGGACCCGCAATCAAATTATTGCTGCAATGTTGTCGTACATCATTTTATTTATGCTCTATTTTTCAGTTACCTTTAGTAAGTATTTTACGGGAGCCGCTGAAAACTTCGTCATACAACTGAGTACCCGTACACATCTTGAGAACTTTGCAATTGGCATGATATCCATTGGTGACCTTGTATATTACCTTGCAGGTATTGTTCTTTGTTTGACCCTCACCCGTGTCAGTATAAATCATAGGAGCTGGTCTTAAATGAACAACATGGAAGTGTTAAAAAGCAAATTTAAATCAATCTCGCCGATTTTGATGGCAATGTCTCTAGTGATGGTCGCTTTAGGGTTATCTCTGTTTTACATCAATGCACAAAGCACGTTTTGGTCATGGACGTTAGCAAGTTTTTTGATTTTTATCGGTTGTTTATCCACAGTAGTTTTATTTTGGTTTCTATTCACAAAAAACAAGCAAACCGTAGAAAACAGTTACAAAACACAAGACAGCCTTTATGGTCGCTGGCGCACCCCTATTTTGATTGTTTTGTTAATAATAGCGAGCGTGGGATTTTTAGGAATAAGTCATTACATTGCAGGAAAGTTTCCAACGCCTTGGGACGTCACTGTTGGTAAACAGCATACAATGACTAGTAATACCATTAAATTGGTCAGTTCTCTAAATAAGAATGTTGAGTTAACCGCGTTGCACGTAGGGACTCCGCCAAAATATCTACAGGATTTATTTAACAATTACGAGCGATTGTCCAATGACTTTATTACCACTCAAATAATTGACCCAATTGAAAACATTTCATTTGCTGCAACCTTTGGTAACGTTGTTAATAGTGACGAGCAGAAAGTTATCGTACAGTCTGACAATGTACGACAGGACGTTGATTTTACTAAAGACTTGCTGACAGAAGAACAACTAACCAATGCAATCGCTCGTGTGACTCGAGAGCCAGCAAAAGTGTATTTTCTCCAAGGGCACGGAGAATATTCAACTTCCAATCAAGGCAATATTGGTTTGTCGACGTTTAAGCAGCTACTCGACGACAACAACATTCAAAGTTATCCACTAATGTTAGGTATCACACCTGAAATTCCAACGGACTGTGACGTGTTAATTATCGCGGGGCCAAAAACAAACTTAACTACACAGGAACAAACATTAATTACCAACTACTTAAGAGATGGTGGTGATGCGTTATTTTTGATTGAACATTCTTTGGTAACAACCCCAGATCAGCCGCTAACCGACGAGCAGCAACAGCTAAATCCATCACTTAATGAGATAATAAATCAGTGGGGACTTAATGTAGAGTCCGATGTTGTGGTCGACTTGACCAATCATATAGGAAATGATGTAGGCAGCCCTGCGACTAAAAATTATCAAAATCATAAAGCCATCACAGCTGATCTTGATTACACATTCTACGTTCGACCTCGTTCTATTAAAATAGTTGATGGTCGTCGTCCAACCATTAAACTTGCTGTAATTGCCGCCACAGCTTCTAAAGATCAAAGTTGGGCGGAAACAAATCGATATTTAGAAGTTCAATATGATGCAGGCGTCGACACCATAGGGCCTGTGCCAATGTCTTATGTCGTCCTTGAAGAACATAAAGGGCGACATGCAGGCGATGGCGTAACACTAAAAGCAAAATCAGATACTCGGCTAATTGTATTCACCGATGCAGACTTCTTGACGAATGTTTATATCAATCAATACAGTAATTCAAAAATGGGATTAAACGTTGTTAATTGGTTAGCCGATTTGGACTATCAAACCTTGATGAGTTCAAACCAAATAAAAGTTGAGCGACTTGATTTAACCAGTCAACAAAAACGGGTAGTCGTCGTGATACTGTTTTTCTTGCCGTTTTTGATCGCCCTATTCGGTCTAGTGGTCTGGATGAAGACTAAAGTTAACTAAGTTCTGCTGCTAAATAGTCAACTAAAAAGCGGATCTTCGGTGATAGGTGCCTGTTTTGTGGGTAAAGGGCCCAAATCCCCTCGTCGGGTACCCGGTGGTTATCCAACAAGGAAACAAGTTCACCGTTTTCTAAGTACTGTTGTACGTAATAATCTGGTAGTTGCACGATGCCCAACCCTTTGAGCGCCGCGTCGACTAGACCAAAACCACTGTTGTATCTAAGCTTGCCTTTTACTCGCACATTTAGGTCTCGTCCATCTCCTTTAAAATGCCAACTGTCTAACGTGCCAAGTAAACAGTTGTGTTTGTTTAGCTCAGATAACGTATGCGGTGTGCCAAATTGTGTTATGTAACTAGGTGACGCACAGACATAGTTTGTTCTAGATCCAAGTTTTTTAGCCATCATAGTTGAGTCAGCTAAGTTTCCAACTCGAATGGCTAAGTCGTAACCACCGTCGACTAAATCTATTTGGTGATTACTTAAATACGCATTAATTTCGATTTCATTATGTTGTGCCATAAAGTTGTTTAACAAAGGTAAAATATAATGCTCACCAAAGGTGACTGGCGCAGTCATTTTAATCTTTCCCTTAGGTGTCGACTGCAAATTGGTGATTGCACGTTCTGCCGCATCTAATCCGTCAAGCACGCTTCTACAATGTTGATAAAATATACGCCCTTCTTCCGTTAAAGCGACTTTTCGAGTGGTTCGATAAAACAGTTTTACGTCTAAACGACGTTCTAATGCGCTAATTTGACGACTTACTTGAGCCGTTGAAATAGCCAGCTTTTTTGAAGCTAAGGTAAAGCTTTCACTTTCAGCGACAAATACAAATTCACTGATCCCTTCCCAATTCATTAAAACCTACCTTTAAATGCCTTTTGTTAAAGTACGACTTCAACCATAATAAAATTTAATTTAGCAGTACAAAAATAATAGTCGTAATGATGTAACACTTACCCCTTAAATACCATTGATTATTACATATAGGTAAAACTGATTTGTAATTTTGACCTATTATCACAAACTAAAATCTGAACTAGACTTACTTCACTTAATGCAGTCAGATCCATTAATGTTAATAATACGTTCTGCCATAGGTCAGCTTAAATAACATAGATTTCTGTCTCTAATTGTAGATAAATCAAAACCTTGGTAGATATCTAGCTAGTTTCGGCTATTGCAATAAACACATATTAATTAAAAGCGAGAATTATGATGTCCGATCAATTTATTAAATCAAAGGCGGCAATTGCCTGGGGTCCAAACCAACCAATGACAATTGAAGAAGTTGATGTCATGTTGCCAAAAAAAGGCGAAGTTTTGGTTAAAATTGTTGCGTCTGGTGTGTGTCATACTGACGCATTTACCCTATCTGGTGAAGATCCGGAAGGGATCTTTCCTGCAATTTTAGGTCATGAAGGTGGTGGCATAGTAGAACAGGTAGGTGAAGGTGTTTCAAGCGTGCAAGTTGGCGATCATGTCATTCCACTTTATACGCCTGAATGTGGCGAGTGTAAATTTTGTACTTCTGGCAAAACCAATCTATGTCAAAAAATACGTACCACTCAGGGCCAAGGGTTAATGCCGGATGGTACTACCCGCTTTTATAAAGATGGTCAGCCAATTTTCCACTATATGGGTTGTTCAACGTTTTCTGAATATACTGTTTTACCAGAAATATCATTGGCGAAGGTCAACAAAGCTGCGCCACTAGAAGAAGTTTGCTTATTGGGGTGCGGTGTCACAACAGGTATGGGCGCTGTAATGAATACAGCCAAAGTAGAAGAAGGCGACACGGTTGCAATCTTTGGCCTTGGTGGCATCGGTTTATCTGCAGTAATCGGTGCAACGATGGCAAAGGCAAGCCGAATTATTGTTATTGACATCAATGAAAGCAAGTTTGAATTGGCTAAAAAATTGGGTGCAACAGATTGTATTAATCCTAAATTGCATGACAAACCTATCCAAGACGTTATTGTTGAGCTAACTGATGGCGGTGTAGATTATTCGTTTGAATGTATTGGTAATGTTGATGTTATGCGCTCTGCCCTTGAATGTTGTCATAAAGGTTGGGGAGAATCGGTGATTATTGGCGTAGCAGGTGCCGGTCAAGAAATATCAACTCGTCCATTCCAATTAGTGACCGGTCGAGTTTGGCGCGGCACTGCATTTGGTGGCGTTAAAGGTCGTACTGAATTACCAAACTACGTAGAGCGTTACTTACAAGGTGAGTTTAAACTTAGCGATTTTATTACACATACTATGCCTTTACAGGATATTAACTCGGCATTTGACCTTATGCATGAAGGCAAAAGTATTCGCACTGTTATTCACTTTGATAAATAGCAACTGATTATAGTGGCTGCTTTATGTTAAGCAGTCACCTTAAATTACATCTTTTTATTGTACATAAAACACAAACTTATCGTCGCTTTTAAATTAGTGAGTTAGGTCGTATTGGTTTGTGAAGTTCAAATTAGGCAGTTAGGGCAAAAACATGACAATTGAAAATATTAGTGCAACTAAGAGTTTTAATGGCTGGCACAAACAGTATCGACACAAGTCCAACGTACTTAATTGCGAAATGCAATTTGCTATTTATCTACCACCGCAGGCAACTAGCGGTCAGCCTGTGCCTGTTTTATATTGGTTATCTGGATTAACCTGCACTGATGAAAATTTTATGCAAAAAGCCGGTGCTCAACGCATTGCTGCAGAACTAGGCATTGCTATAGTTGCGCCTGATACCAGCCCTCGTGGCGATAATATTGCTAACGATGAAGGTTATGATTTAGGTCAAGGCGCTGGGTTTTATGTAAATGCGACGCAATCCCCCTGGGATAAACATTACAAAATGTATGACTACATTGTTGATGAGTTGCCAGCTCTAATTGAAACAACATTTCCGGTAACGGACAAACGCGCGATCTCGGGACACTCTATGGGTGGGCATGGGGCATTAACGATATCAATGTTAAACCCTGACCGATACGCGTCGGTTTCAGCCTTTAGTCCTATTAGTAACCCTATGAACTGCCCTTGGGGTCAAAAAGCATTTAGTGCATATTTAGGTAACGACAAAGCTGCATGGCGCAAGCATGATGCCAGTGAACTTATGCGAATTGCCACCAAATTTGTTCCTACAAAAGTTGATCAAGGAAACGCAGATAATTTTTTAAATGAACAGCTGAAGCCTGAAACACTCGTTTCGGCAGCACAAATAAGTGGTTATCCGCTTCAATTAACTCAGCATGATGGTTACGATCACAGTTACTTTTTTATTGCGAGTTTTATTGAAGAACACTTACGCTTTCACGCAATACATTTAACAATAAGTTAGGTTCTTACTCGCAATTTATGCTGGATCAAAATGTAAAAAAACGGGAAAATCATTAGCCCGTTTTTTATATTTGTTATTTGTTCGGTGGTTGATACAACCAAAACCACCACACAATGAAGGCGATTAAACCGATTCCAACTAAATTTATCAATAACATTGATTTTATCCTTAGTTAATATTACTTAAGCAAATATAGAGCGTGTTAGCGCAAAAACTAATTGATTATTGCTTTGGACTCATATGAGTAGAATTGATTTTTAACCAGCGCAATCGGTTAGCGTTCGACACCACCGTTACTGACGACAACGCCATCGCAGCGCCCGCGACGACTGGGTTTAGCAACATCCCAGTTAATGGATAAAGTACGCCTGCGGCCACTGGGATCCCGATAATATTGTATATAAAGGCCCCCACAAGGTTTTGTTTGATGTTTCTAATCGTTGCTCGACTTACGGCAATACCATCAACTAACCCATGGAGTGAACCTCTAATGAGTGTGATATCGGCACTTTCAATAGCGACGTCTGTGCCGGTCCCAATCGCAAAACCAACATCAGCTTGCGCCAATGCGGGGGCGTCATTTATTCCATCACCAGTCATCGCTACGATTTGATGATCAGTTTGAAGATGTTTAACATAAAGCGCTTTTTCCTCTGGTAATACTTCCGCTTTAAAATCGTCTACCCCGACTGATTTTGCAATTGCTTTTGCCGTGTCATAATTATCACCAGTCAACATAACGACGTTTATACCAAGTTGTTGTAATCGCAGAATGGCTGGCTTTGAATCAGATTTGATTGGGTCGGCCACGGCGATAATCGCGGCTAGTTTATTATCAACAGCAAAAAACATAGGCGTTTTTGCTTGTAGGGCAAAGCTTTTTGTTAAATCTGTATATTCATCAATTTGAATGCCACTGTCGGCCATAAGCCTAGCATTGCCAAACGATAGCAATTTATTATCACAATGAGCTTCAACACCCTTCCCTGTTTTTGAAGAAAACTGCGTTATTTTGACCAACGGTAAATTACGTTCTTTTGCGCTTTCTACAATTGCCTGAGCTAATGGATGTTCAGAGCCAGACTCTAAACTCGCGGCCAGAGATAATATGTCGTTTTCTGACATTAGATTTACAACATGGATGTCGGTCACCTTTGGTGATCCTTCTGTAATAGTGCCAGTTTTATCAAGCACCATAGCGGTAATCTTTGATGCCGATTGCAGCGCATCGCCGTTACGGATCAATATGCCGGCTTCAGCAGCTTTACCAACACCTACCATAACAGACATCGGTGTTGCTAAGCCGAGTGCACACGGACACGCAATAATTAGCACGGTCGTTGCGGACACCAATGCAAAAGCGATAGTGGGTTCAGGTCCAAAGTTGAGCCATACCAATGCACTACAGACCGCGATAATTAGTACAATAGGGACGAAGTATGCGGATATGACATCTGCCAATTTAGCGATTGGCAACTTAGAGTTTTGGGCTTTTTTAACTAAGGTAATGATATTAGCTAATGCGGTGTCTTTACCTACTTTGTTCGCCTTAAATAAGAACATACCGGTTTTATTTATGGTGCCAGCGATTACTTTGTCGCCTGTGTTTTTTGCAACAGGCATAGGTTCACCGGTTAACATGGCTTCATCAACCGTTGAAGCGCCAGATATAACATGTCCATCAACTGGTATTTTTTCACCCGGTCGTACTTTCACAATATCGTTAATTACCACTTGTTCAATTGCAATCGTAACCTCTTCGTTGTCCCTAACAACAATCGCTGTTTTGGGCTGTAAACCAATAAGCCGTTTAATCGCTTCAGATGTTTTACCACGAGCTGTAAATTCAAGCGAAAGTCCCAAATTAATAAGCCCAATGATCATCGCCGTCGCTTCGAAATACACATGACGAGCCATTTCTGGAACCATCATTGGCGATAGAACAACTACCATAGAATAGAGCCACGCAGTACCTGTTCCTAATGCAACTAAGGTATCCATATTGGCAGAATGATTTTTAAAACTTTTCCAAGCACTGCTATAAAAATGGCCTCCGGATAAATACATAATAGCCAAGGTCAATAAACCAATGGTGCCCCAGACCGCGCGTTCGTTGTTTGTTACGACGGTCATCTCGCCAATAAACATGCCGTATATCATAAGAGGAATACCAAGTGACAAAGCCGTAACGGTATTTTTTATTAACTTTTTGTATTGTAATTCATCAAGCTTTTGTTTTTCTTCCTCGGCTTCCTCACTAACATTGTCGTTAACGATAGTTGCTTTATACCCCGCTATATCCACTGCATTTTGGAGTTTTGTTACGATAGCTTTTTTACTATTATTTTCAACGTTGGCAACGACAACAACCGTCCTGTCGCCAAAATTCATTTCCGCCGACGATACATTTTTAACCGTGCGCAATGCTTTTTCGATTTTTAATACACAACTCGAACAAGAAGCGCCTTCAATGAGTAATATAATTTCCATCTGATTTTGAGGTTGAGCTTCAGATTTAGATTCAGATTCAGATGCAGTGCCGATATTGCGTTGACTATCCTTTTCTTCAGGCAATTGTTTAGCTTTACAGCAGCTACTTTGGGCTGGTTTTAACTGTTCTTTTGAATTTGTAAGTTCACTTATCGTTGAGCTATTCTTTGTCATGAGTCTCGCCTCCTAACGTATTTGGTCCTGTCTTTTGAGGACAGCTATTGTGATTAGAAGTTTCAATACCAGCTAATGTAACTTCCTCAGGTTTACTCATGCCAGCATGTCCAATTAAATGGCAGACCATATCAGATGTAGGACACCGGTCGTCCATTTTTTCCCACAAAGACAGCGTATCCGTCATTTTCTGTCGTAGCGCTAACATCGCTTGGAACTGTTTTTCTGTTTTTGCTAACCGTTGTTTAATTATTTCTCGAACCATAGGACACGCGGTTTTACCCTGCTTTGCCTCAATTAAAATGTTTTTTATGTCTGAAATCGTAAAGCCCAAACTACGAGCACTAAGTATGAATTTGAGCTGAGATACATCTTGAGGGGAATAGTATTTATAGCCATTGCTACTTTTAGTGGGCTTAAGCAATTTTTCTCTCGTATAAAAACGTACAGTATCAGCAGAAATGTTTAACAAACTGGCGAGTTCAGATACTTTCATCAGCATATCCTTTGGTGGTTATACAATTAATATGGTCAGTTTAAACCTGTGAGTTAGACACAGGTCAACCTTGTTTTAGAATTATTAACCCGTATGTTCGAAAGCTAAGTTAATCGCTTAAGAGCCATATATTAGATATACAACGGGCCTAAAGCAGGCCACATCGATGTTAGGGAGCCTTCAATTATTTTGAGTTACGACTAAAGTCATCTTTAAATATATTTACACTATCGATACCCAACAAATGCAGTTTATTTTCTACTTCAATCATCATTGCAGCAGGGCCGCACAAATAAAATTCAATGTCGGTAAGGGGTTCGTCTTGATTAATGTAATCTTCCAATATGTCTTGAACGTAGCCTTCGCGACCTTGCCAGTTTGAACTCGGCTGCGATAAAACAGGGACATAATTAAAGCTGCTATTAGTTGACTCTAATTTTTGAAATTCATCTTTGTAAAGCAAATCCTTTTCAGTTCGTGCGCCAAAAATAAAAAGTGTTGGGTTGCTAACGTCATACTTATTAAACTGTTCAAAAATAATTGCCCTCAGCGGCGCCATACCAGAACCCGCACCAATAAAAACACGTCTGTTTAGTGAGTTTGGACGAGCGTAAAATTCACTAAAAGGCCCCGTTGCTTCGATAGTATCGCCAAGCGAGAGTGAACATAAATAGCTTGAACCAATCCCTACCTCGCCAATTTTATTTACCGGAACTTGCCACCGAACAGCAAATGTTAACTGATGAGTTTCAGTATCAAAGTTGACAATTGAATAACTTCTAACGGTTTTGTCGTGTTGTAATGTTTGGCTTGCCATACCTTTCCAAAACGATTGATAACCCTCTGGTACATCGTCAAACGTGGCTTCATATTGGCTAGCAGGAATATGGAATTGCATATACGCCCCAGCTCTATAGTTTAAAACCGCATTTGAAGTAGGTTCAAATTTAAGTTCTTTTATAAATGGCGTAACAAATTCACTAGAAACTAAAGTCAGGTAAATGTGTTTTGCATTTAATTGTTTAGCCAACGTAATATTCTCTAATTCACTAACGTTATGTTGGCACGAAAGTCGGTATCCCTGCTCTAATTCCTCCTTTGATAATTGTTGTCTATCCGCTGGCCATATAGATGCATCTTTATTTGCAATAAACTTACATTTACCGCAGGTTCCCCCACCGCCACAACTAGATGGTATAAAGACACCTTTAATCGCTAAACTTTCCAATACAGTGTCGTTGCTCTTTAAGATGAGAGTCTCAGTTTTAGAGTTATCTGAATAATGTAACTGGACCGCCTTATTTTCTTTATAAAATGAAATTTTAAACTGTTGAGATTTAACTAACTCTACCAACCAAATCAGTCCTGATATTGACAAAAAAAACGTAGCCGCGCCAAATAGAATAATCCACCAATTATTGAAACTCCCCTGATTGTTATAGTCCATAAAATGCAAAGTAAACATGAGGTCACGTAATCGACGATCGTCATTAAAGTGACCAACAACCTCACCTGTGTAGGCATTTACAAAAACTTCCGTATTATCAACATCACCTAATTGTACTTTCCATACAGCTGTTTTTTGTTTTGGCAAATTATCTATAGGCGGTTGAACAAAGCTTATTATTGGCTCAGTTACCGTCCCTGTGAATGACTGCTTTGCAATTTTTAATGCATCCCTTTCTGTTAACTGAAAAGACGTGCCTGTCACCGCGTGAACAACGAGTTGATCTTGTAGCGCTTCTGCATGTGCTGGTAGCTCATATTTTAATTGATAATAGGGTTCACCTAAGATCCAAACTAGATTGAGCGCTTTCGGCGCGGGTAATCCCAATGATTTTATCGGCTTAAACACAAAGTCTTGATGGTTCCCAATTTGACTAACATGTTGGCGATTGTTGTTCCCCGTGGCTTTTTCGTGGTCCATCAAATTAAAATAGAGACCCGTTGCTAACCAAATGAGTAATTGAATACCTACAAATAACGATGCCCATTTGTGAACTGTTTTACTCAATTTATACATATTCGTTATTTAACCTCATTGTAATTGGGTTTAAATACGCGAATATAAGTAAGCACTGCTCCTGCAAATGCCGCCAAAATCCCAAGAGAAGCCACTAATAATAAGAACCAATTAGCGACGTTTTCTCCATCATCATAATCCATAATATGGAAGCGCCACATCCAGTCGAATAATCGCCAAAAATCATGCCTTTTAGTGACTAACTTGCCCGACTCCTGGCTAATGTATAGCGTCGGTGAGGAAAACTGATCATAATCTATTTTCCAAACAGGAATATAACGAGAAGATAATTCAGGAGGTACGTCTGTAGACTCACTCAGAAGCCTTATTGATTTTATTTCACTATTGCCGCTATATTTACTTTCAGCGATATGAATTGCCATCATTTTGTCGATTACCGGTAATATAAGCCCTGTTTTAGCATCTACCAACCGCCAGCTAGGTTTGCTTTTTGGCTCTGAAAACAGATAAACCGGCCGGTTGATTAAAGTCGTCAACGAAATCGACTCAGCCTTTGGATATTGCGCTAAAAGGTCGCTTATTGGGTACGTTACCTGTGATAACGCTATCGACGCTTCATTCTCTTTAACTAAGGTTTCGCCATGAATATAGTGGATATCAAAGCTCACCATATATAGACCAGTCAAAGACCAAAATAGAAACTGCACACCAACAAACGCCATAAGCCATTTGTGGTATTTTCGAATACTTCGGATCATGATGTTTCCTTTCATTACGTTTCCTTATTTCCGACCGTTAACTTTGTTACTTCCTTAAGATAAAAAACAGCCGGTAATACCACGAGAGTCAACATTACCGCACTTGCCATGCCACCTACCATAGGAGCAGCAATTCGACTCATCACTTCAGAACCAACGCCTGTGCCATACAAAATAGGTAGCAAACCGACAATTATTGCCGCGGCAGTCATCATTACAGGTCTTACCCGCATACCAGCACCTTCTATAATGGCACTCTGTATATCCGCTTTAGTCACCGGTTTATTTTCCTTTAGCAATGTTTGATACATCGAGTTAATTGCCTGATTTAAGTAAACTAACATGATCACCCCGATCTCCACAGCAACACCGGCCAATGCGATAAAGCCGACACCAACTGCCACTGAAAAATTAAAGCCTTGTAAGTACATTAACCAAATACTGCCTACCATAGCCAATGGCAAAGTCCCCATAATAATGAATACTTCCGCAACGTTTCTAAAATTGAGGTACAACAATATTACAATTATCGCTAATGTTAATGGCACTACAAAAGTTAGCTTTTCTTTAGCCCGCAACATATATTCATATTGCCCAGCCCAAGCGATAGAATAACCTGATTTTATTTGTAATTGCTCCGAGACGACTCGTTGTGCTTCTTGCACATAAGTACCGATATCCGCCCCTTCTATATCGACAAACACCCAACCGTTTATTCTGGCATTCTCACTTTTAATTCCCGGCGGACCATCTTCAATCAAAACATTAGCGACATCCGCTAATGAAATACGCATCCCATCCGGTGTAACTATTGGTAATCGTGAAAGTTTTTCAGGTGAGTCTCGATAGTCCTGTGGGTAACGTAAATTAACCGGGTATCGTTCTTGACCTTCAACTGTTTGCGTAACATTCATACCACCAATCGCAGAGGCTACAACTTGTTGTACATCGGCGATATTTAAACCATAGCGCGCTGCTTTTTTACGTTGAATGTCGACTTTAAGATAACGGCCACCGGCGACTCGCTCGGAGTAAACAGACGAAGTACCAGGTACAGTCATCAATATTTTTTCCAACGATTTCCCTATTTCTTCAATATCTTTTAATTTAGGTCCAGCAATCTTAATCCCGACAGGCGTTTTAATGCCTGTAGCTAACATGTCTATTCGAGTTTTTATCGGCATTACCCAGGCATTGGTTAACCCAGGAAATTGAACTAAATTATTAAATTCTTTCTTGAGGCTCTCAGTTGTGACACCGTCACGCCACTGCTCCCGTGGTTTAAGCTGAATTATGGTCTCAATCATAGTTAATGGCGCGGGATCGGTAGCCGTTTCAGCACGCCCTACTTTGCCAAATACAGTTTCTACTTCTGGAACGGTTTTAATCAACTTGTCCGTTTGTTGTAATAATTCACGGGCTTTACCAATTGAAATACCTGGGTATGTTGTGGGCATATACATTAAATCGCCTTCATCTAAGGGCGGAATAAACTCACTACCTATTTTACTTATTGGCCAAAAACCCGCTACGGTTACTAAAAATGCCGCAACAATAGTCGACTTTGGATAAGTTAAAACCTTATTTAATGTCGGTAAGTATATTGCCGTTAACAATCTGTTTATTGGGTTTTTATGCTCAGCTAATACTTTACCTCTAATAAAATACCCCATTAAAACAGGTACTAAAGTTATAGCGAGGGCCGCTGATGCAGCCATTGCGTACGTTTTAGTAAACGCCAATGGAGAAAACATTTTTCCCTCTTGGGCTTCTAACGTAAATACCGGTAAAAACGAAACCGTTATGATCAACAGTGAAAAAAACAACGCAGGGCCAACTTCACTTGCCGATTGAGCTACGATCTGCCAGCGATTCTTGTCTGTTAGCGGTGTTTTCTCCATATGTTTATGCATATTTTCAATCATGACAATTGCGCCGTCTATCATTGCACCTATAGCTATTGCAATACCACCTAATGACATGATATTGGCATTGATCCCTTGCAAATGCATGATGATAAATGCCGTTAGGATACCGACTGGCAAGCTGATGATAGCAACCAATGACGATCGTAAGTGGAATAAAAAGACCATACAAACTAATGCAACAACAGCAAATTCTTCTAACAATTTTGTCCATAAGTTTTCTACAGCATCGTCAATAAGTCCTGAACGGTCGTAAACCGTGACAATTTCGACGCCTTTAGGAAGTCCCTTTTTGAGTTGTTTAAGTTTTGCTTTAACACCTTCAATCGTTTGCTGTGCGTTTTCGCCAAATCGCATAACAACAATCCCACCAACAACTTCGCCTTCACCATTTAACTCGGCAATACCTCGGCGCATTTGTGGCCCTAAACTTACCTGGGCTAAGTCACCAATGGTTAATGGTGTTCCTTGTTTATTAACACCAAGTGGAATTGCTTCAATGTCTTGAATATTCTTAATGTAACCAGACGCGGTAACCATATATTCAGCTTCGGCCATTTCGACGACAGAAGCGCCGGTTTCTTGATTACCGCGTTGTAGAGCTGTTTTTATATGGTTTAGTGGTACACCGTAAGCTCTAAGTTTATCTGGGTCAATTTGGACTTGGTACTGTTTAACCATGCCACCAATTGCGGCGACTTCTGACACCCCAGCCACTGTTTGTAATTCATATTTTAAAAACCAATCTTGCAAGCTACGTAATTGGCTAATGTCGTGTTGCCCCGTTTTATCAATTAATGAATACAAATATACCCAGCCAACGCCGGTAGCGTCGGGTCCTAATTGCGGACGTGCACTTGGTGGTAATGAAGGTGTAACTTGACTCAAATACTCTAACACTCGGCTGCGAGCCCAGTATAAATCGGTAGATTCGTCAAATATGACATAGACAAATGAATCGCCAAAAAATGAATAACCACGCACGGTTACAGCGCCAGGCACAGATAACATTGCCGTGGTTAATGGATAGGTTACTTGGTCTTGAACAACCTGTGGTGCCTGGCCTGGATAATTGGTTTTTATGATCACCTGTACATCTGATAAATCAGGTAATGCATCTACAGGTGTATTTTTGACGGAATATAATCCGGCACCAACGATTATTATTGTGGCTAAAATAACAAAAAAACGGTTTTGAATTGACCATCTGATAATTGCTTCAATCATTAAATAGTCTCCTAATGGCCGTCATGCATAGACATTGGTTCGACCTTGTCTTTAGGTTTTATCGCAGGGTTATCATTTACTTTTATCGCAATCACTGTTAACTCATCTCTAACTTCAAAAGTAAATGTCACAGGATTACCTTCCACAAATTTGTCTAATGATAAATTTTCTTCAATTTCAAAATCCAAAGTTGCTGCGTCTCTTTGCCATTTGGTTATGGCTTCTCGACTTATGTTTACGATCCTATTTTTTTTGTCAACGCTGTTAATAATGCCGCCCACAGTTGCCGTTGGGTAATTAGGTGAATCCTTTGCTGAATTATCACCTTCGTCACGAATATGAATAACAGTAATGTTAATTTCGTCGTTAGGCAGTTTTGTCATTTCAAAATGTAGTGTTTGCCCAACTCGAACGTCAGATAAATCGACCTCATTGGCTACGATGAAATCCATTGTCATCTCAGGCCATTGCCATTCCTCTACGGGCTCATGTGTGATATTTATCATACTATGTTCCCGCATCAGACTGTTTACAACGCCCGTAGCAAATACAGTTTCACTGCGAACCGTTGGACTCATTCTGAGGAAGTCTGAACTTTTACTTGATTCTGAATCAATCAAAAACTGGGCAGAAACAACGACTCGGTCTTGATCATTTAAGCCACGTTTGATTTCAATGTAATCATTTGAAACACGACCTATGACGACCTCGATAGACTTAAATTGACCATCGCCTAACGCTAAAACAACTCTATCTTGTTTACCCGTTCTTATAACAGATTCTTTTGGTACCATTAACGTATTTGTAATACCAGTGGCGTGAATTAAGACTTGCGCGAACATGTTAGGCTTTAATTTGTGGTCCGGATTCTCAAACTTTAATCTGACTCGTAGAGTACGAGTTGTAGGGTTTAAAGTTGGATAAACATAGTCAACAATTCCTGACTACGTTTTACTTGGCAGGTAATCTAACGTCATTGATACATCTAATCCGGCTCGCACCAATGCGGCGTCTCGTTCGAAGACTTCGGCTTCAACCCAAACTTGGTCAAGCTGTCCAATACTCATTAACGTTGTGCCTGGCTTTACAAAAAATCCTTCGCGAATTTTAAGCCCATCTATTACGCCTGATTGAGGTGCGATAAAAGTGATGTTTTGAACCACCTTTTGACTTTTTTCTAAGTTAAGAATAAACGCATCTGACAGTTGCAATGCCTGTAGACGTTCTCGCGCTGCGATGATTAGTGTTTTATTATTGCGCTTTAACGCGATTAAAAACTCTTCTTGAGCGTTAACTAATTGTGGCGCATAAAGCGTATATAAAGGTTGGCCTTTTTCAACGGGATTCCCTGCGGCTTTGACAAACAATTTTTCTATCCATCCCTCTACGCGGGGATGAATATGAACCAATTGATCTTCGTCATATTGTACATATCCAACTGTAGAGATTTCGGTCATCATTTCACCGCGAACGACTTTTGCCGTCCTAACGCCCATATTATTGATAACGTGAGACGCAATTGTCACCTGTCCAGCGGTTCCCTGTTGCTTGCTCTCGGCATAAACCGGAACCAGATCCATTCCCATTGGTGACTTACCCGGTTTATCTCTACGGTAATTTGAATCCATAGGTGCTACCCAATAAAGTGGCTTCTTACTTGCTGACTCATCTGTACTATTTGCAGCACCGTTGTTGGGGAATAGATTAAAGCCAAGCAATTGTAAAGTAGGTGCACTAATTACGGTTAACACTGCACCTAAAATCGTGCTAGCTATTATTGTTGCGACAAATTTTTGTGTAATAGTCATTATTTAGTCCATCCGTCTGGATAATATGGCAGTAGCGATTGCGTCGTTAGATAGTTAATTCGAGCCGTTGCTTTTAGCAAATTGATATCAATGTTAAGTGCCGATATTTGTGTATTAAGTTCAGCGATACGAGCGCGAATAACTTCAGAGAAATCACCGTCGTCATTGGTATAAGCTGTTAACGAGGCCTCTGCTTGCTCATGACTTTGGGTTATTAGTTGCGTTATATACAGTTGCTGTCGCTGGGTAAGGCGTTGTAAGTTTCTATATTCTTTTTCAATTTGTGTAATTAGGCTTTTTGTTAATAAAAGGTGGTCCGTTCTAATGGACGCTGCGTCGGAAATAGATGCAGATACAAGTTTATCTTGTCGTTTATTGGTAAATAATGGCACATCAAAAGTAACCCCAATGGAAAAAAAATCTGCCCTATCATCACCATTTTCCATAGCGTCTCTATACGCATAAGACGCATTGATCCCCCATTGTGGTTTGTATTGTTCTTTCGCTATTTCAACATCTTTTAATGCCACTTTTTGGTCAACATCGATTAGACGTACTGTGGGGTGATTTGAAACAAGTTGAGCTAATGAATTTCGAGACAATAATTTATTTTTAGACAAAATATTGCTTCTCAAAGGTATTGATGGCAATGAATCAGTTACTTTGATGTCTGTTGCTATTGCGTCAAAATTAGGTTTATTGTCATGTAAACCGTCTTGAAAAACATGCAACCATTCATTAAGCCTTGCGATAGCGGATTCAAGCTTTTGATACTCTACCGCTAATCTGTCGTCTAATTGGATAAGCTCTAGTTGTGAACGAATAACATCTTGTTGTCGGGTTTTTCCTACGGTACTAGAATAACTCGCTCTAGCAACATCTGCAGTTTGTTCAAATAAGGTTTTGTCACGAGTTATAAGGTTAATGGTCTTTTGGGCCAAATAAATGTCTAACCAAATATGTGTCACATTTAGCGTTAGTTGGGCTTTTCGTTCTTCTTGCATCAACGGATATTTTTGCGCACTTGTAGTCAGTTTCGCTTGTTTAATGTCGAGTACGTTTCCTCTTGGCAGCAATTGCGATACATAAACTTTTAACTGCGTCATGTTCTCTTGATTAAAATCCATAGAATCGACAGGTACATTCATTAAACTAACTGACACAAGCGGATCAGACATCGTGGCGACGGCAGTACTTCTTGCTAATGTCGCTCGGTATTTTTGGTTATTGCCATTCACCCAAGGGTCATTTGTAATGGCTTGAATTATTGCGTCGTCTAACGAAATAACAGGATTCGCCGTCACCGAATTAGACATAGTAGAAATTAATACCGCTCCGATTAAGGTAGCATTACGAAAATTAAGTTGAGCCATCAAAACTGCTCCTCGTAGTGGTCAATATGCAAGCCCCATTTTTTACAGCATCCACAACTAGGTTTTTTATAAACTTGGCGCTTTTTCTCTGGGTGAATAAGAGGCTCAAATTTGTTCATTGCATTAGCCATTGCTGCCAAAATCGCGCCTGCGACGAAAAACACCAGCATGGCAATTAGTTCTTTTGTTTGTAAATACATGCTTTACCATCTTTAAATGAAAACGGCGTTAGACAAATAAATAGACTAAGTCGTTCTAACTTTTTGGTTTTGAGAGAGTTATGTATGTGCACCAAAATTTAGATGCACTTGTCCTGTGGATTAAGAAATTATAGGAGGACGGTAGAAAGACTTATAAATTGAGATTGGTGATGTATGTTCTAGGCTCGGCACTTTTTCGATTGTTACTAGAGATAATATTGACTGTATGTCAACGGTTACAAACGTGTAAGTTGAGCAGGCGTTTGCGGGACAACTGCATTCAATATCACAACAATCCATTTTCCCGCTTTGCTCATGATTAGAAGGTGCATCATGTGACATATTTCCAGATACTTTCATATCTTTGTGCATTGCCATTGATGAAGATGTAGATGTAGATGTTTTCCCAGTATGATTCATCGTCATGTGTTGGCCACTATCTGTCATTTCGCAAGGCATAACGGTATTAGCAAGCGATTGCCCTATTACGGACAACAACATTGTTATAATTACGCAAGCTCTAGTAAACGCAGACGACATGGATTTCTCTTACTGATTTGATAGTAGCAAAATACATTCTAAGCACTTATTTGTAAAGTTGAAAAGAAACAAATAGGTTACTAACATTCTAATACAACGACGACAGCGATTTATAACGCCTTATCAAAAGTATTGAATAAACTCACCTTGCGTTTGTATTTAGCCAGTTGATATACATATGAAAAGGCAAAGGCTCACAATATTTAAACCCTTGTACGATATTACAAGGTAGTTCAAGCATCATATTTTCAGAATCTAATGAGTCTATCCCAATACCTACAACATCAATACCATTGGTATTTGTCAAGCTGACAAGCTGACGAATGACGGTTGTATTACCTTGTGTCGCTTCTATATTTTGAATTTCTCTGCAATCCAATTTGATTTCAGACACCAGTCCGTTAAATACAAATCCTAAATTAGATAACGGCGTTTTTAGTGCATCTACTGAGATCCGATACCCTTTTCTCTTTAGTCCTATTATTGTTTTTTTAATATTATTGTCTAAATTTTCAAATTTTAGATCAGTGAACTCAAACGTTAAATGCTTGGCCGCAATCCTATATGTATCTAAACTTTTTTGGACCATCGCTAAAAACTGCGACAAATGTAAATCAGAAACAGAAATGTTAATGGCGACATGATAATTAGGGTCAAACTCTTTAATTAGCTTACTTAAGTTTTGACACGAAGTGTCTATCACCCATTCAGTTAATGACGAAATCAACCCTGTATCTTTGGCAATCGGTACAAACTCTGAAGGGCTAATTTCACCTAACTCAGAATGTTCCCAGCGAACTAATATTTCACTACCAATCACTTCAAGCTTATCCACACCCAATTTCGGTTGATGGTAGATAATGAGTTCTTTGTTATCGATCGCTTTTTGTAATTCAGTGGCAATTTCAACTCTTCTATTTTGGTTAAATTTATCTAATTCATTAAAAATCCAAAAATCTAATTTTTTAGAATTCGCGATATTAATCGCTTGTTGCGCCTGATTGACAATATCAGTTAATGAAAAATCATTACTTTCCTTGGTCGCTGCGCCAATAACAAAATGCATTTTATACAATTGTGCTGTTGTACTATTGTTTAACTTTTGTAACTTACAAAATTCTTTAATCGTAGTTTTGAGTAATGCTTCATCACTGCTGGTAATCGTAATGGCAAACAATCCCTCACGCACTAAACAGACTTTTCTTATCGTCGAGTCATTATCAACGTCAATAACATGGAGATAACTTGAAAAATATCGTTGTATATCGCTCACAAAACTATTGATAAACGCTATTTGTTCTTGGTTTTTATCTATTGTTGTAAAATTATCAACTTCATCTAACTCAATTAATATTACAGAGTATTTATTCTTAGCTAGCTTAGGCGTTTGATTAATGCAAAATTCTAATTTTGCAATATTTGCCAGTTTAAAGATCTTGTCATGTGTCGCTTCATAAAGTATTTCTGCTTTATTTACCCGTAATCTTTCGGCAAGTGCCATCGAAATTAATGTCATTTCAAAAACGACGCCAAAAAACGCCGCATGCCGCGTCCAAAAGCCATATTCTAACTGCCCTTGCAGCAATAGAGTTCCAACGGCTGAACCGACAAAGAGCGGCAACCATGAGATGATGTAAAGTGTCCCCCAACTCTTATTTTTTCTTATTCTCTGAAACAACATGATTAAGCACAAAATATAAATAAATAGCTGCATTAAAAAAAATGGTTTAGCAGCCTCATACTCACTTTGGGTTGTGGCGTATACTCCAAATACAAACAATATGATCGTTAACCCTTTCACAGAGCGCTGAATCACTAATTGTTCTTTATTATTGAAGTGTAAAAAGTAATAACTAAATAACAGCAAGAAGATACCAAGCAGGTAATAAACTGAAATAATATTGTTGCCAATGTGCTGGTAAAAACTGATTGGTAATAAATAAATTCCAAAACCATGCACAAAACTTAAAACCATTAAAAAGCTAATAATATAGCCAACATATAAAATATATAATTTGTCGTGAACACCGAGAAACAAGATTAAGTTATAGGCTGTCATAACAAAGACGATCCCTACGATTGATCCCCACAACAAATACAGCATATTTTTATAACGATTGAAGCCATTAGATTCAAAAAGGGCCACTGGTAGATGTGGTGTTCCTAAAGAATAGGTTCTAATAAGTAATTCTTTTTGTTGTTGCTTTTGCAAACTCACTGCGATTGAAGGTAACGCCATTTCGCGCTTCTTATTAATTCGATTATCACCTAATCGCTTAACGAGAGTTGGGATACCAGCTTTTATTTCATAAATGTCTATTTCATCTAACATTGGATTATCAAATAAATAAACATATTCAGACAATACAGAACGTAGATTTCTAATTTTAATTAAGTGCCAGTATTCATTCTCACCAAACTCTAAACTTATTGTTTTCTTTTCTCGAGTATCATTTTTAAAGAAATTGTAGATGGTCTGCGAGTCAGTTTTAAAGTCACCTTGAACATTCCTGTAAACTGATTCGACTGCCAAATTTTTACTATTTAATGCCAGTTTATTAATATTTTCGAGTTTACTAATGATATAGCTAGTAAAAATAACAACTAAAAAGGACATGAACAGAATTGAAATGAACCTTAAATGAAGTTTCATGATTTCACCCCATTTAAAACAAAGCTATGTAAACTTTGGTCTTTAGCGAGAGAGTCGATAAAGCGCTGATCAATGTATTCCTTAAATTCTATTTCTGACAACACGTTTGTTGATAGCGCTCCAACTAAATTAAAAGGAAGCACTTTTAACTCATCAAAATCCGTTTGATTTTTTATATTCTCAACCAATATCGAAATATCCATTTTTTGTAAAGTAGAAGAAAAATTGAGAACTCGTTCGGGGTCGCTTGTCATTATAAGTTTTTTCATTGTTTCCGCTTGAAACGTAACTACTGAGATAGGCAACTCACTGATCCAGTTTGCACTTTCTATTCCAAATGTATCTTCCTTAATACTAATTAAAAATCCGAGGTCGACAAATTCTCGAAGCGTGCTGATTTCCTGTATGTTTTGCGAATTCATTAGCTTGCTACTTACCGTAATAACAAATAAATCGGCCTTCAAACCATATTTATTTAACGTTTTAATCAGCATGGAAATAAAGGTTTTTGTTATTCTATTTTGAGTTGAGAAGTCGATTAAAAACTTAGTTTTAGTCGAGTCTAACAATGCAACTTGACTGCAAATTAACTCGAAAACTCGTTCTTCGAACAAACTAGCCATCATATTGTTAGTCGTTGTATCTAAACAGGCAGAAAGTTCAAAGAACTCATTATTTTTAGAGGAACTTATACTCAATTTAACTAGCGATAATTTACTGTTAACCGAGTTTGTTGTAGGTTGAAATCCTATTTGAAAATCTTGTAGTTCGTTAGATTTTACAAGTTCCGAAACTAGCTGATGCCTTTTATCCGAGCTCCGTTTCTCAAAAGTTTGAAATGTAGTCGTGGCACGATTGCTCTGTTGTAATACATTAAAGCTAAAAGTAATAATTTCTTCTGGTGACTCAAATTCTGCTGAATTTACGCAACTAATAAAGCAATTAAACGAAACATCAAATCCTTTCAGGCGATAGGTAAAAGGAAGCAATTCTCCAATTTCATCTTGTAAGTTGTCGATTAGTATTTGATCGGTACTTAAAATTACTAACGCAAAATAGCCATCTTTAACAGCAGCAATATGTTTTACGTCGATATGTTCGTCAAGTGTCGCTAAGGTGACATGGTCACTAAAAAACGTTTCAACTTTTGTTAAAAATTTATCGACGACTACTTTTAAACTTATTTGATCTAGATAAGGCGTTAACTGATGATAATTTTCTATTTTAATTACCACTAAACTAAATGAAGGATTAGGTACAACATCAAATTGTTTTTTAAGTTGCTGTTCTAAAATTATTGAATTGCCAATATTTAAAAAGTGATCATGTGTGGCCTGGAACAGTAATTGATTTTCGCTCATTCGTAATCGTTCTGCTAAAGCCATTGAAATGAAGGTCATTTCAAATAATACGCCCAACAAAAGTGCATGACGACTCCAGAAACTATACTCCAGATTACCCGTTAACATTAATGGGCCTACTGCAGCTCCGATGAATAACGGTAACCAGGAAATCACATAATATTTTGCCCAGCTAAAATCTAACTTTAATCGGATTGCGACTAAAATGATGGCAAAAATATAGACAGAACCTTGTGCCATAAAAAACAGTTGCGCCGCCTTATATTCAACAACAAACAACGCGTAAAAACTAAGTGCCAAAAGCAAATTAATAACGACCTGGCCCGTCCGAAAACTAAGACTGCGTTTGTCTTGATCAAATTTTAGAAACTTCATGGCAAACGCCAACATTAGCGCCCCAACCATGCTAAACAGAGCGATGACATTATCCGCTATTAGGTCATACACCCAATAAGGCACAAGGTAAGTTAAAAATCCATGAACTACACCTAGGACAACCAAAAAGGCAAATATGTAACCTACATAAATTAGATAAAGTTTATCTTTTACACCTACAAATAAAATAATGTTGTAAATAGACATTAATATGACGATGCCGACAAAACTTCCCCAGATAAGAAACACCATGGATTTGTATTGTTCAAAGTTTTCATTGGTAAAAATAGATATAGGTAAATTCGGCGTACCTTTAGAATTGGTTCTAATAACCATTTCCATCTCACCAGAACCGTTAAGTTCAATTACTGAGTGAGGTAAAGCAAGTAACTCGAGTTCCGTATTCTTTCGTTTATCGCCTAGTTTTGACAAAACGTGGAGGTCATTATTCTTCAATTCATAAATATCAATGTAATCTAACATTGGATTATCTAATAAAAGGACCAAATTCATTTTGGTGGTTGTCAGGTTTCTAAATTTTAATTGGTACCAAACGTCACTTTCACCAAATTCTATCTTTGAATAGTTGAGTTTAGTTGGTCTAAATCGACTTTTAAATTCACTATAATTAGAGTTAACAAATTGATTTTTGTCATCAACAAAATACGCTTGATCAATTTTTAATTGCAGATTATTGGTGTTTATATTTAATTCGTTTATACGGTCAAAAGAACTTTTAATTCCCCACAATAGTGAAAATAAGATGAAAAGGACACATCCTGTTATTGCCCAGCTCCCAGCTTTTTTCATTATATTTCCTAAATATCTCAATAGTTAAGCCATATTATAGTTCTTATTTAGTAAAAATATTTACTCTTTTACAGAATATTTTTGTTGCATTTTTAATCCCCCACGACTACTGTATAAACCACTGTATAAGATACTATTAATAAAAACAGGTATTGGCGATGAACTATTTAAACTTTAGTAATAACAAATTTCAGCATCCGGCAATTTCACCGATTAAACCATCAATTAATGCCGACCTTTTAGATACACACTTAGAATTGCTGAAGATAATTAAACGATATGAATTTAGCGATGGTTGGACGTTGCTCATTGCGCCAGAAAAACTGCCAGATAAGCAAATTCTTAATTCATGCAGTATCAATTTAAGTAAAGTACTTACCGTGCATAAGCGATATTGCAAAAGCGCGTTCGAACTTGCCAAAAAGGCCATATTTTTTGATAACTGTGCCGTTTTAGTCATTTGGGACGATTCGATTAGTGGTCTCGAATTAGAATTAATACGAAAACAAGCCCATGAGAATGGTACTGCGCTATATCTATTAAACTCAGATCAAACCACTTATAATGAGTATATTCAAACCCACTAAGTGCCTAAGCTATGTTTTGTTGTCCGTGCAGTGATCGTGAATATGAAATTTGTTGCAAGCCTTTAATTGAAAGGAAAAGCAGCCCAAGTTCACCTGAACAATTGATGAGGTCAAGATACTCTGCGTTTGTACTAAATAAACCAGAATATTTGTACGATACAAGTTCAGTCAATCTAAAAAGTCAGCTAACGGTTGAACAGTTGCGTCAATCATGTATTGAAAATTGTTTTGTTAAGTTAGAAATTGTTAATACAGAAACTCAGTTTGTGGAGTTTAAAGCGTTTTTTATCGAGCATGAACATTGTGGCGTATTACACGAACGTTCTAAATTTGTAGTAGAAAATGGCATTTGGAAGTACGACACTGGAACTCTATTTGACGAACCTATTAATAAGTTAAATAGAAATGACCTTTGTCCGTGCGACAGCGGTAAAAAATTTAAAAAGTGTCATATGAGATGATCGTTTAAGGCATTTGCTTTAATCGGATTAAAATCTTCTTGATGTTCCTCTGTAAAAGTAAAAACGATTTAGATTTAGGTGAAATCAAATAAAAATGGCAGGCCAAGCCTACCATTTCAATTTACTTATGTGTTTTAGACTAAATCATTAATTATTTTGTTGTTCAGCCAAATATAACCAAGTTTCTAGAACCGTGTCGGGGTTTAATGAAATTGAATCAATTCCTTGTTCAACCAACCAATTAGCAAAATCTTCATGATCTGAAGGTCCCTGTCCACATATACCAACATATTTATTTGCCTTTTTACAGGCTTTAATAGCCAAAGACAGTAATGCTTTTACGGCTTCGTCTCGTTCATCAAACAGGTCAGCAATAAGACCTGAGTCTCTATCAAGACCAAGCGTTAATTGAGTTAGATCATTTGATCCAATCGAAAAGCCATCAAAGTACTCTAAAAATTGATCAGCCAATAAGGCATTTGATGGTAACTCACACATCATTATGACTCGTAAACCGTCGACCCCACGTTTAAGACCATGTTCTTCTAATAATTCAGATACACGTTTAGCTTCGCTTACCGTTCGTACAAATGGGATCATAACTTCGACATTGGTCAATCCCATGTCATTTCTAACTCGTTTTAGAGCTTCACACTCCAGAGCAAAACATTCTCTAAAACTATCTGAAATGTAACGAGATGCGCCACGATATCCTATCATCGGGTTTTCTTCTTCAGGTTCGTATTGGTCACCACCAACTAAATTGGCATATTCATTTGATTTGAAATCTGACATACGAACAATTACTTTTTCCGGATAAAAAGCAGATGCTAGCGTCGATACGCCCTCTTTAATTTTATTGATATAAAACTCGACTGGTGAGTCATAGCCTGCTGCAAGTTCGTCAATTTCTTCTTTAATATCTTCTGGTTGAGCATCGTAATTTAATAATGCCTTTGGATGCACCCCAATCATTCTATTAATTATAAACTCTAATCGAGCGAGGCCAATTCCCGCATGTGGTAAACGAGCAAAGTCAAAAGCACGGTCTGGGTTACCGACATTCATCATTACTTTAACGGGTAAATCTGGCATGTCGTCAACCTTTGAAGTCACCACTTCGTATGGCAATACTTCACCATAAATAAAACCGGTATCACCTTCTGCGCACGATACCGTAACCTCGTCGCCTGTGACAATAGACTCAGTTGCATTACCACAACCAACCACAGCAGGGATCCCTAATTCACGTGCGATAATAGCTGCGTGGCAAGTTCTGCCCCCGCGATTTGTTACAATCGCTGAAGCACGTTTCATAATTGGTTCCCAATCCGGGTCAGTCATGTCCGTAACTAAAACGTCTCCAGGTAAAATTTGGTCCATTTCAGCAATTGAACCGAGCACTTTCGCAACACCAGCGCCAACCTTGTGTCCAATTGCACGGCCTTCTGTTAATATTTTGCCGCGGCGTTCTAGTTGAAATGATTCAATAACATTTGCTTCTTCGTTACTGCGTACCGTTTCTGGTCGTGCCTGAACTATATATAGTTGACCATCCATACCATCCTTAGCCCACTCAATGTCCATAGGTCGACCATAATGTTTTTCTATTGTTACCGCTTGTTTAGCAAGCTCCATAATTTCATCTTCAGTTAATGAAAACTGATTCGCGAGTTCAGGTTCAACATCAATAACTTTAACTTGTTTACCATGTTCCACGTCGTCGCTATAAATCATCTTAATCGCTTTACTGCCCATATTTTTGCGAATTACTGCAGGGCGACCGTTCGCAAGCGTTGGCTTGTGTACGTAAAACTCATCGGGGTTAACAGCACCCTGCACAACCATTTCGCCAAGACCAAAAGATGAAGTCACAAATACCACATCTTCAAATCCTGACTCTGTGTCAATAGAGAACATAACACCTGACGAAGATAGATCCGAACGAACCATACGCTGTACACCAGCTGATAATGCAACACCTTTGTGATCGTAACCTTGGTGAACACGATATGAAATTGCTCTGTCGTTAAACAAAGAAGCAAAAACATGTTTTACCGCCGTTTTAATTGAATCTAGCCCTTTTACATTAAGAAAGGTTTCTTGTTGTCCTGCAAACGATGCATCTGGCATATCTTCCGCAGTTGCAGATGAACGAACTGCAAATGACGCTTCATCTCCTAACTCCCCTGCGAGTTCCGCATACGATCGTTCCATTTCATTTTCAAATTCTGGTTGGAAAGGCGTTTCTATGATCCAGTTTCTAATCTTTTCGCCGGCTGCCGAAAGCGCAGCTAAGTCGTCGATATCGAGCGCATCTAACAAATCATGAATGCGTTGCTCTAATCCACTTTGTTCTAAAAACTCATTAAAGGCGTAAGACGTTGTCGCAAAACCATTTGGCACTTGTACGCCAACACTAGACAAATTGCTGATCATTTCACCTAAAGAGGCGTTCTTTCCACCGACTTGGTTAACATCACCCATGCCTAACTCTTTGTACCAAAGGACATAATTTTGCACGACAAACACTCCGTAATTTTCATTAATATTTAGATGAACTATAGTATTGTTTTGTTATGATAAGTATTATTATGTAAGTAAAATTGTAATAATACAAAACGAATTACATATTGCGGCATTTTACACAGGTGATTCAATTGCGCAAATTGATTTTTTTAATTTTTTAGGAGTGAAAACATGTTCGATCATCATGCATTTTATATTTCAGATGGCACTGCAATAACTGCTGAGACGGTTGGGCACGCCACACTATCGCAGTTTGAAATGCAAATTGAACACGTTACTCTACCTTTTATCGAAAATATAGAGATGGCTAAAAAGGTCGTTTCTAGAATAAATCAAATATATGCTGCCAACGGAAAAATGCCGCTTGTCTTCTATACCTTTGTTGACCAACAACTTAAAGAAATTATTGAGCATGCAAAAGCGGTATGTTTTGACGTACTTATTCCGTTTACTAGCAAAGTGGAATTGGCATTAGGCGTTACAGCAACGCCAAAATTGCACCGCACCCACTCCATGAAAACAAACCGTTATGACTATCGAATTGAAGCTATGAACTATGCTTTAGCAAACGACGACGGCCAGACTATGCAGAATTATGCCGACGCGGACGTTATTTTAGTTGGCGTATCGAGAAGTGGGAAAACCCCCACAAGCATTTATTTAGCGCTAAATTATGGAATTAAGGCAGCAAACTATCCATTTATTGAAGACGATATGGATGAATTGACCTTACCGGCTATTTTGAAGAACAACAAAAAGAAATTATTTGGCTTAACAATCGACGCTAAACGATTGGCAGCGATCCGCAACGAACGTTACGCTAACAGCAAATACGCGTCGTTAAGGCAATGCCGTATGGAGTTACGGGAAGTCGAACGGCTCTACCGTAAATCTAAGATCCCTTTCATCAACACCACTTCGTTTTCTGTTGAAGAGATTTCAGCAAAAATCATGTCTGAAATGGCATTAGAGCGATTTAATCATTAGTTGATCAACAACTCAACGGCCATAAATAACCCAAACAAGATAGGTTGATGTACCAAATAGATGATTAAGCTATGCTGGCCTGCTCGTTCAATCAGTGAGTTAAAAATGGTTAACATAGGTAAATGGAATTGTTCTGCAAGGTTTGTTTTAAAGACCTTCTGAACCACGTTATTGTTTTGAATTAAGTGTCCGAAAAAGATCCCAATCAAAACGATACCAAACCATGGAAACACGGGAACGTAATCCAACGCAGGACGTTTAGTTTCTACCATTCCTAACCAGTGAAAATATAAGGGGTCAAAAAATTGGGATTGAACATAATGTCCTAAAAAGAAGACAATTACCCCAAGCACTAACGCAATCTTTGGGCGTGATATAAACGGCAAACTTAAAAATGTCGCCAGTAAAATGAAATGAATTATTCCAAACACAGTTACTTTATCAGCGGCAATAAAATAACTTGATACACTGACGAAGAACGCTGCCAAACCGAGTTGTCCAGAGCGTCTGATAAGATTACGCCAACGAAGTTTAGGATTGTGTGACAAAACTAAACTCACCCCGACTAAACTTAAAAATAGAATGACAATGACGTATCTAAACGGGATCCAATAGCCTTTGCCAAACATGGTGTCGATATAGTTAAAATAATAGAGATCGTAGCAAAAGTGGTAAATAACCATAAGTAAAATGGCAAACCCTCGAAGCCAATCTAACAAAGAATACCTATTATTAATCATACCTATTACACCACTTATTTAAGCAATTAACGTTAGTGTTAAAATCAAAAAACCGGACTATTACATCCGGTTTTGTTTTATCTAAAATTCAACTTTATTTAGCGAATTTTAATGCGTCTGTAATTAAAAATGCCAGTTCTTGAACTTGGTCAGCATTTAAACGTGGATCACATTGCGTTTTATAACGTTGTGATAAGTCAGCTTCACTTAACCCATACGCGCCACCTGTACATTCGGTAACGTGTTGCCCTGTCATTTCAAAATGAACACCGCCAGCCCATGTACCTTCAGCTTTATGAACCGCAAAAAACTGCTGAATTTCTTTTAATACAGAATCAAAGTTACGTGTCTTATATCCATTGCTTGCTTTAATAGTATTGCCATGCATTGGATCCGAACTCCAAACCACGTGACGACCTTCTTCTTTCACTTTACGCACTAACGCAGGCAATTTACCTTCAAGCACATTTGCCCCCATACGCGTGATCAGAGTTAAACGGCCAGGCTCATTGTTTGGGTTTAATGTATCAATCAATTTGATTAATTCGTCAGGGTCCATTCCCGGGCCAACTTTCACACCAATTGGGTTATTTATGCCTTTAAAAAATTCGATATGGGCATGATCGAGTTGTCGAGTACGTTCACCAATCCACACCATATGCGCTGAACAGTCATACCATTTACCGGTTAAATGATCACGACGTGTTAAAGCTTGCTCATAATTTAACAGTAGCGCCTCATGAGATGTAAATAACTGGGTTTCTTTAATAACTGGTGTCGTTTCAGACGTTAATCCAATTACTTTCATAAACTCGAGAGTTTCTTTAATACGATCAGCAAGATGTTGGTAACGTTCACGATTTGGATTTGAAGCAACAAAACTCATATTCCAGCGATTAACTTGGTGCAAGTCTGCTAAACCGCCCTGGGCAAAAGCACGCAACAAGTTTAAGGTTGACGCAGAATGATGATAAGCAGTCACTAATCTATTTGGATCAGGTTCACGGGCTTGTTCGTTAAATTCAAAACTATTGACGATATCTCCACGATAGCTAGGAAATGAAACGCCGTCGATTGTTTCTAAATCAGCTGAACGTGGTTTTGCGTACTGACCTGCAACACGCGCAATTTTTGTAACTGGAACTTTTCCACCAAATGTAAGTACAACTGCCATTTGCAGCATAACTTTAAATGTATCGCGAATGTTCGCAGCATTAAAGTCTGAAAACGATTCAGCACAATCACCACCTTGCAAAAGAAAACCTCGACCTTCAGCAACATCGCCTAGCTGTTTTCTTAAATCACGCGTCTCTTCAGCAAAAACCAAAGGAGGAAAGCTATGAATTTGTTCCTCTACATTGTGCAGCAATGTTTGGTCTTTATAATTTGGCTGTTGTTGGATTGGAAATTGTCTCCAACTATCTGGTGTCCAGTTACTCACGTATATACCCTTTTATTTTGTCTTTATTTATTGTGTTACTATTAATTTTTAGAGATGGCTGATATCAAACCGTCACTAGCATCCTCAATTAGATCTAATACAAATTCAAAACCTGCAGCGCCACCATAATATGGATCGGGTACCTCAACAACGTCATTGTATTTTTCTGAAAACGCCAACATAAGTTTAATTTTCGATTGAAACTCTGCTGGGCACCGACGCTTCAGCGAAGCCAAATTATCGTTATCCATTGCCAAAATTAAATCGTAATGCTCAAAGTCTTGTTCTTTTATTTTTCGTGAACTAATGTCCGAAAAATCGTAATTTCGTTTTTTTCCTGCAGCCACGGAACGCGGATCAGGCCTTGTACCCTCGTGATATGCAGACGTTCCTGCACTTTCGACGTCAATATATAATCCGATACTTTCTGCCTTCTGACGAAAGATGGCATGTGCTGTTGGTGAGCGACATATATTGCCCAAGCATACAAACAATACTGATGTAATTTTAGCGTCCGACATGTTGGTAGATCTTCCATTCATAAATAGCTAACTAAGCTGGCGTTACATTATTTTTAGTGCAACGGAAAAACCTTTATTGTCTTTGTAAAACGCATAATAACCGCGTAAAACCGTTAACCACTTTAGGTTTAGACTGCCATATAGACGGCCAAATTGAAACAGATAATTGGTACTTTTTAGAGCTAATATACTATTGATTATTGATCCCACTCACACCTGAATATAAAACCATCAAATTCTTACCTTCACCTGGAATACAAAACCAATTTAAGGGCAATTAACTCTGACTATTATTGCGCGAGTACCACAAATTCTTATCCGCAATAATTTATCCATGATAGAATTCAAAACCGTTTTAAAACGACCTTTTAGTTCTCTTTTAAGAAATGAGTCAATGTCTGAAGTTAAACAAATTTTAAAGCTCGCCTTACCTTTATTAGCAACCCAAATTGTCGTTAGTTTGATGTTTTTTACCGACACAGTAATGGCCAGTCGCGCGAGTCACGTCGACATGGCTGCGGTATCTGTAGCTACAGGTATTTGGAGTCCGATCGTTTTTTCTGTGCAAGGTTTATTAGTCGCAATTACCCCTGTTGTCGCTCAATTACTGGGCGCTAATAAAAACAGTTCTACTGCCGATTTAAAAGCATCCCTCAAACAAGGCGTCTATTTAGCTTTGTTTGTATCCATCTTTGTACTGATTATTTTTCAATTTATTCACATTCCCATCGACAAACTCGAACTCGAAACGGTATTACATCAAAAGTCTTTGGGTTATTTAAACTATGTAATTTGGGGCATAGTGCCGACTTGTTTATTTTTTATCTATAGAGGGTTTTGTGAAGGCGTTGGTGCGACAAAACCAGCATTAATAGTTAGCGTTGTTGGGCTACTTGCAAACATCCCGCTTAACTATATTTTTGTATTTGGTGAATTTGGAATGCCTAAAATGGGGGCCGCGGGTTGTGGTCTTGCTACCGCAATTGTCAACTGGATTTCAATTATCAGCCTATTAATTTACTTTAAAGTTTCAAGAGTATTTAAACCTTATGCAAGCTTAGTCATTGGCAAACCCGACTTCTCTGCCATTAATAATTTAGTCAAAATTGGCACCCCCATTTCACTCGCTTTATTGTTCGAAAGCAGTTTATTTGCGTTTACCGCACTGTTTATAGCGCCTCTCGGTGCGATTGCTGTTGCAGGCCACCAAGTCGCGTTTAGTTATAGTAGCGTTGTTTTTATGGCACCGTTAAGTTTGGCGATGGCCGCCACAATCCGCATCGGTTATTTAAGGGGTCAAGGGGATTATTCAAAACTCATCCATTCGATTAAAACATGCTTTAACATTGCCTTTGTATTTGGTGCCATCGTAATGGTTATAACACTTTTATTGAATCAACAAATCATTGCTATTTATACAGACGAGCCGTCTGTGGTTTTATTGGCGAGTTCCATTTTAGTTATCGCTGCAATTTACCAATTACCTGACGCGATACAAGTGATGGCTGCGGGAGTTTTTAAAGGATTAAAGGACACTAAACCTTTATTCTACATTACCTTTATAGCTTATTGGCCAATGGGATTTGCACTAGGTTATACCTTAGGACGAACAGATATCCTTGTACCCGCGATGGGAGCAGAGGGGTTTTGGATAGGCATAGTGTTTGGGTTAACGGCAGCGTCTGTAATGTTTCTAATTAAACTTAGATGGACCCTACGCAGTTTAAAGCAACAGCTTAGTAAGCCCCAAATGCCGGAAAACTTCGTTTAGTTATTAGAAATTAAATAACTTAGTAAAATCCATAGAAAAAAATGCCAGTCCGTTAATTACTGAAGGACATAGTAAACCCTTTGTAATTAGCTAAGTTAATCAGAAACAAAAAAGGCATAGAGCGATGTGTTTACTCTATGCCTTGATTTACTTTTGACATTAATTTTTAATGCATTTCAAATATTTAAATAACTTCGCCCTATTCATCTTCCAACGTCATTAACGATGTATTACCACCTGACGCTGTAGTATCAACACTTACGGTCTTCTCTGTTACTAATCGCGTAATTAGGTTGTCATTAAACTCCGCGGTGATAGTTGGTAAAATAGCACCTTCACGTTCAGACAACCATGTTGCTACTAACTTACGTCGCTGACAGTTTGACTGCATTACCACACCCGCAAGTTGCTCTTCTTTTAACAGTGCCTGCAAGTGATTTAGTTTAGCTATTTGTAAAACACCTTCAGGTGCATCCGTAAGTAAAAACTTGTTTCTAAATGCCGCAGCCTTATCATAAAAGATATCAGACACTACAGTGATAACTGTATTACCTGTTGCGAGCGCGGTAATAATTGCAAGTACCCAGTAATGAAACGTCACTTGGCAATCAGCGAACACCACTACATTTCCACGAGGTTCTAAATACAACGTATTAGATTCTCCTGTTGGCCCAGGCAATACAGTTGGACGTTTTAATTTAGATTCAATATCGATTAACTGCTCTCGGGCAATTAATAGCGTGTTGTTTAAATCATCGGCAAAATTGTCAATACTGTCTAGTTTTGAAATCTCAGCGAGTAAACGTCGCACAAAAGAGATACGGTCATTTAACGGCGTTAAGCGCCATTCTTTTTCTACACGACTTGCATTAGCCATAAAATCGGTCGCTTCGGCAGCTATTTTATCGTCCGACAATAGCGCTTGGTCATTATTTAAGTTGGTACTTAACTCCACTTCAACGTTTTCTTTCATCAAACGTTGTAGATAATTTGGGCCACCTGCTTTTGGTCCCGTCCCCGATAAACCTCGACCGCCAAATGGTTGAACTCCAACAACGGCCCCAATCATATTGCGATTAACATATACATTGCCCGCTCGTGACAATTTAATTATTTTTTCCGCTCGACGTTCAATTCTTGTATGGATCCCCATGGTCAAGCCAAACCCTGTTGAGTTTACTTTATCAATGACGGATTCAATTTCACTTGCTTTGAAACGAACAACATGAACACAAGGCCCAAATACTTCTTGTTTAAGTACATCAATACTGTCAATTTCGTACAAACGAGGTGCAAAAAAGTGACCTTTATCAGCTGAACTAGACAACGGACATTGGTAAATTAACTTACCATTTTTCTCCATATAATCGGCATGATTTTGTAACGCCGTTAGTGCTCTAGTATCAATGACTGGCCCAACGTCGGTACCCAAAAACTGGGGGTCACCAACGTGTAATTCTGCCATTGCGCCTTTGATCATTCTTATCATATTGTCTGCAATATCTTCTTGTACAAACAAAACTCTAAGCGCAGAACAACGTTGTCCAGCACTTTGGAAACCACTTGCAATAACATCGTCTACAACTTGTTCTGGCAACGCGGTAGAATCGACAATCATGCAATTTTGACCACCGGTCTCGGCAATAAGCGGAACTTGCTCATCACCGCGTTTGGACAAAATTTGAGAAATCAATGTTCCTGTTTGTGTTGAGCCGGTGAACATTACCGCTGCGATACGTTCATCTGGTAACAAAGTATCACCAACATCTCGTCCAGCAGCAATTACCGCCTGAACAACCGATTTCGGCAGACCACAAAGTTCCATTAATTCAATTGCTCTTAATGCAATCAAACTTGTTTGCTCTGCTGGCTTAGCAATAACGGTATTACCCGTAACAATAGCAGCAGCAACTTGCCCTAAGAAAATAGCCAATGGAAAGTTCCACGGGCTAATACACAACACGACACCACGTGACGTTAATCGAGTGTCTTCACTAAGTTGCTCTGCTTGTGCTGCATAATAGCGACAAAAATCCACGGCCTCTCTAACTTCATCAACGCTATCTGCTAGAACCTTCCCTGCTTCTTTAATACACAAGGCATAAAGTTCGTCACTATGTTGTTCTAACATGTCGGCGGTTTTGCGCAAAATGTCTGCGCGCACCTTAACAGATGTTTTAGACCATGACTCAAAGGCAGTTTGTGAACGCTCGAGCATATGCTCCATATCCACTTTTGTATTGACTTGACTCCAACCAATCACTTCAGACAAGTTCGCTGGATTGGTAACTGCCACTAAGTCATCATTTTTGTTCTGTTGTACTAGCTGCTGATTAAGTTCAAACCAGCTTACAAGGCTGTTTTTAAGCGGCGTTAGTTGGTTAATATCTGTGACATCGAAACCAATGGAGTTATCTCGCTCTTCGCCAAACATCTCAATCGGTAATTTAATTTGTTTGTTGTATTTAGACGCCGTACGCTTAATTTTCTCAACAGGATCTTCCAATAACTCTTCCACTGGACGATCAACGTCAACGATGGCATTTACAAATGATGAATTAGCGCCATTTTCTAATAACCGGCGAACAAGATAAGCAAGTAAGTCTTCGTGGTAACCAACAGGTGCATAAACACGGCATTGAATATAATCCATTGTTACGATTTGGTCGTAAAGTGTATCGCCCATTCCGTGTAAACATTGGAACTCAAAACCTTTCTTATCCTCACCGGCTAGTTCAATAATCACTGACGCTGTGTATGCATTATGGGTTGCAAATTGCGGATAAATGGTATCTCTGTACGACAAAAGTTTATTAGCACAAGCGTGGTAAGAAACGTCTGTACTGGCTTTGCGAGTAAATACCGGAAAATGTGACATGCCGTCTTTCTGGGCATTTTTTATTTCACTATCCCAATAAGCGCCTTTAACAAGACGAACCATGAGTTTACGTCCAACATTTTCAGTTAGTTGACGTAACCAGTCTATGACATAGATAGATCGCTTCTGATAAGCTTGCACCGCAAGGCCAAATCCAGCCCATGTGCCAAGATCACTGTCAGAAAATACGGCTTCAATTACATCAAGTGATATATCCAAACGCTCCGATTCTTCAGCATCAACAGTTAGGCTTATGTCGTATTGCTTTGCTAATAAACACAACTCTTTTAATTTTGGGACAAGTTCCGCCATCACGCGTTCGCGATGCGTAAATTCATAGCGAGAAAAAATTGCAGATAATTTAATAGAAATGCCTGGGCTTTGGCGTGGACCTTTATTGCCAGCCGCCTTGCCAATCACGTGGATCGCATTTTTGTATGAATTAAAATAGCGTTGCGCATCGTCAGCATTTCGAGCGCCCTCGCCCAACATATCATACGAGTAGACATATCCTTTCTGTTCTTTAGATTGAGCTCTAACCGTTGCTTCTTCAATCGTTTCACCCATCACAAACTGTTTGCCCATGATCTTCATTGCAATATTCATGGCTTTTCTGATAACCGGCTCACCAAAACGTCCTAGTGAACGTTTGATAATGCCAAAATGTTTATGCAGATTTTTATCAGAGTACTTAACCATAGAACCGGTAACTAACAGTCCCCACGACGATGCATTAACAAAAAGAGAATCGCTAGCACCAAGATGCGCACTCCATTTACCTTGTGTTAATTTATCGCGTATAAGCTCATCTTGAGTTGCTTTGTCAGGCACGCGTAATAGTGCTTCAGCCAAGCACATTAATACAACACCTTCCTCCGACGATAATGAATATTCATTTAACAAGGCGTCTATACCGCCACTGCCTTCAGATTCTGCTCTGATCTGTAGAACCATTTTACGGGCACGTTCCCATGCTCGGGTTTTCGCCCGTAAATCAACCTCAGCTAATGGCAAAATATGCGCAACAGCTTCGTTTTCTTCAATTCGATAAAAATCGCGGATTTTTTGACGAATTGGACAAGTCGCTGCTAAATTTTCTGAAAACAACATAGGACGGCCTCTAATCTGAATACCATTAATAACCACTTTAGTTATGAATGTGTTTAGTGAATTTTCCGCATTCTAATTCAGCAATTTTAACAAGCGTTAACGAATTATATTAAGGCAAAATCATTAGAAATATTTATGCCAGAGGTGATTGATTTTTATCGTTATTACAATGTCTAAATTAACCGTGAAGCCTTTATTTGTAGGCGTCACGTTAATTTTAGGCAATCTGAGTTAAGAAAAACTAATTAGTAAACGAATGAAATTTTAGCGCCAATAAGACACAGTATCACCAATAGCCTTTGCTTTTTTAATTGGTGTTGGTATAGCAGGTGTGCCTAAATACAAAAAACCCACTATCTCATCTTGAGATTGCAAGTCAAATGCGGTTCGTACATTGTCATCAAAAGCAAAACTACCGGTGCGCCAAATGCCGTTATATCCTTGGGCAAATGCGGCCATTTGCATATTTTGAACAGCACAAGCCGTTGTCGCTATTTGCTCAACTCTCGGTACTTTTTCGTGTTCTTTATAACGCATAATAGCAACAATAATCATAGGTGCGCGGTAACACATTTTTTTTGATTTTTCGATGACGAGTTCTTCTCGATTCGCAGCCACGGCAGCATTTGTAAATATATCGGTGAGTCGGTCTAAACCTTCACCAGTGCATACGACAAACTCAAATGGTGTTAGGTTGGCGTGATCTGGAGCTCTCAAACCCGCATTTATGATGTTGTCTAAAGCCTTGCCCTCTGGTGCCGGAGCATCAAGACGGGCAAAGGAACTTCGTGTTAGCAATAACTCTAGTGCATCCATTAAATATCTAAACTTATTAAGTGAATTTAAACAGGATAGTACGTAATTCCCATTAAGTTTTAAAGTGATAGATACGAACTAAAATTAACTTTTTGTTTTGTCTACCAAACCCGTTAGATAATGGTCAATACTGGTATATTTACCACCACCAAAAACAAGTAAAACCAGTAACATAATAAAATACGTTGCCGCAAACTCGATGCCGTTGTTTAGAATAACAAATGATCCGCTACTCGATAACCAATCATAATGACCGTGCTCCTGTATTATCTCTATCGCTTTTTGTTTCTTTTCTACAGAGGCCATTATTTGCTCATTTAGAAATAGAGTTCCGTCGGCCAACCAGCTAGACGGATCGGCAATGGCCAGCCACCCATTTTGCCAATGAGCGGTTTTAGCAGCAACAAACATCGTTATTAAAAGTGGTATTGAAGTTAACCGTGTGAGTAAGCCGAACAGTATAAAAATCCCGCCTAGTAATTCAGCAGATATCGCTAAACTTGCCATTAAATCCGGAAACGGTAATCCTAATCCCCATTCATTATTACCAAACCATGCTGAGGTCTGATCAAACGCTTGAAATTTAGTCCAGCCAGCTTGGATAAGGACGGGAGCCAAGTATAATCTGATAAATAAAAGCGGCAAACCATCTGCCAGAGATAAGCGCTCAACAAAATTTTTATAAGTCGAATATATTTTCAAAATACACCTTTGCTTTCTAATATTTATTATTGGTTAGTAATAAGAACGATGTTTTTACGGTTTTATTTCTAGTGAGACAAAAAATAATTTTCTGGGACTAAAAAGTAAAAACGACTACTCACGTAACGGAACAATATCTAGTTTAGTGATAAAAAGGTAAACTGCGTCTAATTTATTTTCTATTGGTATACACATGTCAGCAATCATTATTAAAAATGACCGAGTTAAAGCGGTCAAACGCAAACACCCTTGGATTTTCTCTAAAGCAATTAAAGAAGTCATCGGTGATCCGCAATTAGGCGAAACCGTCGATCTTTTAGATGAAAATAACAAGTGGTTAGCTAAGGCTGCCTACTCTCCGCACTCACAGATCCGAGCGCGCATTTGGAGTTTTGAGCAAAACCAAGAAATCGACATAGATTTCTTTAAAGCTAAAATTGAACGAGCTTTATTTATTCGACAACCGATGATCAAACAAGCTCAAACAACCGGTTATCGTCTACTCTGTGCAGAGTCAGACGGAATTCCAGGTTTAACCGTTGATGTTTATAACACTACGCTTGTTTGCCAAATCTTAAGTGCGGGTGTTGAAGCAAATAAAGACATAATCGTCGAAGCCCTTAAGACGGTATTCCCTGACCATGTCATTTATGAAAGAAGCGACGTCGATGTGCGTCAAAAAGAAGGTCTGAAAAACCGTCGCGGCGAGATCTTTGGCAAATTGCAATCACCTATCATTATTGAAGAAAACGGCATTAAGGCGTACGTAGACGTTGAAAATGGACATAAGACAGGTTTCTATTTAGATCAACGAGATAATCGAAAAACATTAGAAAAATATGTTGAAGGTAAAACGGTTCTAAATTGTTTTAGCTATACCGGCACGTTTGGGTTAACCGCCCTTAAAGGTGGTGCAAAACATGTTACACAAGTTGATATGTCACAGTCGGCGCTAGATATTGCTGCTAAAAACATTGACTTAAATAATTTTGACCAAGCTAAAGTTTCTCTTGTAAAACATGATGTCTTCAAACTATTAAGAAAATACCGCGAAGAAGGTACAAAATTCGATGTAATCATCATGGATCCGCCTAAATTTGCGGAAAGTAAAGCGCAGTTACGAGGCGCATGTCGTGGTTATAAAGACATTAATATGATTGCCATGCAGTTGCTAAACCCGGGTGGCATCATACTCAGTTTCTCTTGTTCAGGATTAATGGAACCATCTTTATTTCAAAAAATTCTGGCCGATGCTGCATTAGATGCAAAACGCGATATGGTCTTTATCGAAAAGCTTTCACAGGCTCAAGACCATATAATTAGCAGTGTGTATCCTGAAGGTTACTATTTAAAAGGCTTTGTCGCGCAAGTATTCTAATTACTCATCGAGCGCAAATTCGTGAATATCACCACTACCGGTTACAAGCCGGTAGTGTTTTAACATTCCTTTTTGATCTAACTCAACAACACCTGCAGCAGAACTACTCACTAAATGTCTACCATTTAAATGTTTAAACGCATTATCTTGTGTTTTTAAGGGATGATGATCTACCGCTAACTTTCTTCTTTTGGTAAAAATGTTAAGCAAACTGTATTGCGAATAGAGAAATCTATCTATGTAATCAAAGAATTTAAGTAATTTTTGAGGAAATTCATTTTTAAATCCCGAACATGTTAGTTGCCATATCTTGTCGGTACTTGAGCTAAAACGTCTTTCCGCTGAAAAACAAAACGAATAGTGAACATCGCCCGACAAAATGATTATCTCATCAGGCGCATTATCGTGGCGCATCATACTCATCAATTTACGTGCAGAGCCCTGATGAGCCATCCAATTTTCAACATCAACTAACAATTCTTGGCCTACTAGTTCACAAGCTTTTTGTACGACTTCAATTGCTTTAACACCAAAAACGGGCGCCGCCGACACAACAAGTATAGAACCAAACGATTCATAAAGTTGATCTTCAAGCTGCTCAAGTGACCTCCAATCCATTAACCCACTTGGATTTTTAGCGGACGTCTCACTACGCCACCGTTGCGTGCGCGTATCTAATACTACAATTCTAGGCGATGTTTCAACGACATAATCCCATTGATTAAAATCTAGGAGTTGCTCAGTGAGTTGTTTATTCGCAAAGTCTTTTTTGAGTGCGAGGGATCTAAGTTTTTCTATTATGGGGTCTAGCCGTTCAGGGTTATTGCCCCAACCTTGGAATAAACAATAAGACAACAAACCATCACTTATCATGTGCTTGGTCACTGTATTGCCATAAATATGTGATTCCCAATCCGCTGTTAAGTTCCAATCATCGGTGATGTCATGATCATCAAATATCATTAATGTAGGTACGTTTGCGACAACCGCTTCAAATTGGTCAAGTTCCTCAATAAATTGTTTTACGGTATGTAACTCTTCAAGGTATTTTTTTTGCTCTAAACCAGAAAAATCACCAGCTGCAAGTTCCACTTCATCCATGACCAATTGCCAACAAGCCGTCGACCAGGTGAGTAGATAGGTCGCAAAAAATTCATCTAATGTAATTAAATGGTTTTCATGAAATCGTGCAGAAATAATGGTTGAGCCATGCCAAAAATTTTGCCACCGACTTAAGCCTTCTTTTTGCGGTAATAGCTGATGTCGTTTATTTACTGACTTTTGCCATTCTAATGCAGTTCTTGGTAGCGCATCTGTGTAGTGAGTAGCGGAATACAACTTCAACTTTTTAGACAGTAACTGAGCGCCAATCAACATCGGCGCACTTACATCGTCAGCGTAGATTTGATCGCCCGCCATAATTAGATAATCAGGGCGGGACAGCGTGCCATCTTGAAGTTTGGCATAAATCCCAGCAAAAGCGTCTTTCGCAATATGATCAGGTTTACGACATGAACCTTGGATAACCGAACTCATCGTTTGGTTATAACAAAAACTTGGTCTGGTTCGACTTAAACTTAAATGGGATAAATCATATACATGACCGCTATCATCATCTTTGAGCTCATATTCAATATCAACACCATTCGGCCAGGCGTCTTCATATGTTGGAATAAGTCTAAATAACGCGATTGTCGCATTATCACCTATCTGGATCCATTCTACTGAACACTCAGTATCTAATAATTTGATTTGCTCTAAATATAAATTCAATGTCAGGTTACGGCGTTTGTCCATGACCAACCATATCAGTAACTCAGATGACAACAGACGTCGCAGTATAGGGCCGCATAAAATAGAAGGGGTTACTGACAAATTTATTTTCCTTTTAATAAAATAAGGGGGATCGCTATTGGGCCTAAAATTAAACCAACCAAAAAGCCCCACAACCAATTTAGACCTTTATATTTTGCTAACAACATACCTACAATCGCAAAGATAAATGAGGCTAAAACAATGATATGCATAACGCTTTAGCCCCTTAATTAAAAGTAATGTAAGAAAATCAGTTTTAGTCGTTTGACTAAGTGTATCGTGTTAAAACGAGAATTAAATCGTAAAGGTGTATTTAAATTGCAAAAATTTGTAAAAAAATTGTTACCGAGTTAACGATCTTCAACTATTGTTTTTATAACAATAACAACTTCTTAAGAGTGCACTTAATTTATGTCTGAGTATAGACCCTGTAGTTATGTTTCGGAGGACAAACAAAAGTGTAAAGAAAAGGATTTAGGCACTGGATTCTGTTTTTGGCATGACCCAATAATAGACAAAACCGGAATGGAATTGAGTGAACGTTTAGAAGCCTTTGCCTCGAGTGGTGGCTTATTACAGGGAATAAGACTAAAACGCGCCAACTTATTCCACGTTAATTTAGTGCGCCCAGACTCCCCTATCGGTTACGACATGCGCAGTGCCGACCTTTATCGCGCGAATATGCAAGAAGCCCATTTGTTTAATTTGGATTTAAGTGGTGCTTCGTTAATGAAAGCGAACCTCAACGAAGCAAATCTGCATTGTGCCAACCTACACAATTGCAACTTATTAGGCACCAAACTCCATGGCGCTCGGTTAGATAACATAAAAATTGGTGACTTTGTTCAACAAGAAGCAATCGCAGATTCTTTTGATAAAAAAGGGTTAAGGGAAGAAGCAGCTGACCACTATGAACAATCGGAAGAAATATATCGAAACTTAAGAAAATCAGCTGAGTCCGACGGTCTATTAGGCCTCGCGGGGCACTGTGCCCATAAAGAACTTACCATGCGACGTAAGCAGTTTCCTAAGTTTTCAAAAGGACGGATAATATCAAAAACGGTGGACCTATTTTGTGGATATGGCGAACGTCCCATGAATGTCATTTCATTTTCACTCGCCCTGATCTTTGTCTGCGCCCTGCTATTCTTTATCTTTGGTGTCCAGGCCAACGAAGGCATTATTAAGTTTTCAACAGAAAATTCACTCGCGTCGAATCTTTCGGACTTTTTCTCGACCATTTATTTTAGCGTCGTAACATTTACAACATTAGGTTATGGCGACATACAGCCGGTAGGATTTTCGCGACTCATCGCAGCAGTAGAAGCTTTTATTGGTAGCTTTGCGCTCGCACTTTTTGTGGTGGTTTTTGTCAAAAAAACCACCCGTTAATTAAACCAAAAGATATACTAGCTTAGTTGATTGACCAACATTTCCGCTAGTCCAGAGTAACGATGGGTTGTTCTATTTATCGCGGAACGCAAACTGGTTTCAGTGGCCAGTAATGAAAAATTGATTTTGGAACGCGTTAGTCCAGTGTAAACAATTTCCCTTGAAACTAACGATGAAGACTCATCTTCCGCTGGGAGTATCAGTATACTATGGTCAAATTCCGAACCCTGACTCTTATGCACTGTCATTGAATAAACACTCTCATGACCTGGTAACCTTTGGCAATGGAATTTAGAGAATGCAGACTTTCCGACTTGAAAATACGTCATTAATAACCCCGAAACCGGGTCAATGAGTTGAATGCCAATATCACCATTATATAATTTCAAATTATACGCATTTGTTGAAATCATAATTGGCCGACCAACATAATGTTGCTCTTTGTTGGGCACTAACGATTTTTGCATTAATCGTCTATGAACACGCCTATTGAGAGATTCAGTACCAAATTCTGATTTACGGACACAACAAAATACCTGTAATTGATATAACGTTTTAAACACTTCAGGGATCAATTCGGCCTCATTTTCAATTGTTAATGTTGCCGCCATTCTATGGATATTAGAATAATGTTCTGTAACTAACTCAACTACTTTATCAATTTCAGCGTGTGGCTGACGATACCAATTTAACGACTGTTCATTTGCTGTATCCGCTAAAAATGTAGCATTGACGCTATTAAAGTCACCAACGTTAATTGCCGCGGCGAGTTGCCCTATCGAACTTTCTGCACCAAACCGAAAACTCTTTTTTAGTTCAACAAGGTAACGTAAGGACAATTGGTTTTGAGCAATGTAAAAATCGGCTAACACATTACCAGCCTCTACAGAGGCTAATTGTTGTCTGTCTCCGATCAATATCACTCGGCAGTTTAACGGCAACGCATTAAATACTTTTGCCATTAATGTGACATCAATCATAGAAGCTTCGTCAATAAGCAATATGTCGAGTCGCAATAAAAAATTATTATGATCATGTTTAAATTGCCCGTTGCCTCGGGAGCCCATTAATCGATGTACTGTAGAGGCCGAAACAGGAACCTGAGCCGCAAGTTCGTCTTCAATATCTAGAGAACCTAACGCTCCTTTAATAGACTCTTCAAGTCGTAACGCTGCCTTACCTGTCGGCGCGGTAATTGCGATTTTTAATTTTCCCTGTCCACCTACGAGCTGATGATCAAATAGAATTCCGGCAAGTAACTTAACCACGGTTGTCGTTTTGCCAGTGCCGGGACCGCCGCTAATAACAGAAAACTGAGACTGAAGAGCGTTTGTGACTGCGACTTTTTGCCAATCTACAACATTGTCGTTTTCTTTATTTTCATCGCTGCGCTTAAACATGCTTTCGATAAAGCCTAAAGTACGTGGCGTAATATTATTTTCTGCTTGATCTTCATCTGCGCTTTCAAGCTTATTGTTTGATTGCTTAGGTGCTCGACCTAACATCTTAGTAATTTTATTTGCAATACAATGTTCAGCGATAAAATAACGGTGCAAGTAGAATCGGTTTTGCCACAAAACAAATGGCTTAATAACCTGTTGTGCAGTACTTAGCGAACTAATGTCGTCAATATTTTGAACAAAGTCTGTTTCACCCCTAACGGTATCGAGCCAAATCTGGTGATCGGGTAGCAAAATGTTAAGTTCAAGAATGTCGCTTATCGCTAACCAGCTACTAATGATTTTTCTATCAATATAGATACATGAATGTTGTTTTAACATTGCGTCCATTACAAACGCCGCTAAAATCGTTAATAGGTTCCTACTCGAATCTCCCTCAGTTTGCTTATTTTGACTTAAGTGTTCATCAAATATCATATTAGCGAAGTGTTTACAGACCGACTCAATTTTGCCGTTTGCAACCAACTCAGTTAACAAATGTGCGACGGGAGTCTGATCAAATTTAAGTATTGATTTATCGGTTGAGCCTATTTCCATAAAGGAGCCGTTATCATTTATCAACGTATTGCTATTTGTTCTTAATAAAAAATTCATTGTTAAAACCCAAATCCTTTTTGTGACCATAAACCTTCATCGACAATTTTAACATCCGTTCCAGCTGACTTTGACTCGCCAGTATCGGCATTTTGCGCTAAGTCGTGTTGCGCTACATCGTGTTGTTTTAGGGCATTATCAAGATATTGAATTACGTCATAATTCACTTCAAATTTGTATACGCCAGTGTCATCTTTTTCATCCATCCCACGGACATATAAATACACAGCACCACCTACATGTAAGTCGTAATTGTAGTCCGTTAAACGTGTAGCTAAAAAACGATGTAACGCTAAAAGATAGATCAGCGCTTGTAAGTGATAATGATGGTCAATCATACTTTCAAATAGCTTGGTTTGGTCATAATCTTGAAGTTCAAACCCTAGAAAATTGGATTTGTAGTCCACTACATAAAACTTTTGTTCGTGTTGGACAACAACGTCGATAAACCCTTTAACAACGCCTCTAGACACTGAAAACATTGAGCCTTTCATTTTGTTACTCAATTGTTCTAACCCTAACATCGATAACGCGTTACCAAAAATAGACATATCGAGGCCACTAAAATCAAAGTAAAACTCCAATTCATTAATAAATTTATTAGGTGCCAATTGAGATAAAGAAAAACCAGCTTTGGGATTTAAAATTACATTTTGCAACCATTGTTCTACCGTCTCAACCCACTCTAAAGATATTGAAAATTTAGTTAACCCGTCAATGATAACCTGGGTCTGTGCAGACATTGGTTGTTGAAAATCAACATGCTCTAAAATCCAATGGATACAGGTTCCCGCATTAGCGCCTTTTGGAAAATGAAACTGATTAAAAACCCCTTCTGGTGCGACAAGGATATCATTAGATTCACTTTCTTCTGTTTCGTTAACCCCCCTAGTTTCAAATAGAACATCAGGCTCAGATTTAATGACGTCGCTATGACTTGCATGACCAATTTGGTTACTCATCATAGAATAACTTATGATCCGCCAGTCATGTTTTTTAGGTGGGTTATAATGATTAAATACCATCGAAGCTTCGTCGCTATTCTTAGGCATCAACAATACTGGTGAAGATTTAAACGCGTCATGAACCTCAGAGACAGTTACTTTTTTATAAACAACCCCAGCAGTTTGATTATTAGTAACCTGCTTTGACATTGCAGTAAAATAATCACTGATCCGCTCATCAATGTTCGATTGTTCTTCACGGCCAAATAGCAATTTATAAATCGCGGTTTGATGCAGTTTAAACTGTCTGTTTACAACGTTAAACATGCCAATAACGACGCGATAAATCGGCCTTGTTAAACTGACATACAGTAATCGTATATCTTCTGCCATGCGCTCTTGTTCTGCGTATTGCAGTTCAATAAGTCTATTATCGGCCCTAAAATAGGTGGTATTGTCCTTTTCCGAGGTATAAATAGCTTGTTTACTTAACATTGCATTGCAGATAAAAGGCAAATACACATAAGGATACTCCAGACCTTTAGACGCATGATATGTCACTATTTTTATCAAATTTGAATCCGACTCTAGTCTCAATACTTTTTCATCGTTTGATTCATTTGATACATCCATCGAGATTTGTTGTTCGAACCACAATAAAAGCTTTTCTATACCAGCATGCTGTTTCTGTTGCGATTGCAATATTTCCAACAAATGACGTAAGTCGGTTATGTGTCGGTTGAAGTCTTTGACACTCGATGACCATTTTGAATAGCTTTCAGCGCAAAACATTAAATGTTCGACGCTGCTCGTAATATTGCCCCTTTGCAGTTCAACTTGAGCTTCGAAAAACCAATTGAGCTTTTCTTGCCATAGATTTGGGTCGTGTTGAAATGTGAGTAAGTCTTCTACTGAGTATTGAAAAAGCTGAGTCGCCAGTGCGGTTTTTACTTTTTGTTCGTTGTTCGGCGCTGCAATTGCCATGAGTAAAAGATTTAAGTCCTGAGCAACTTTACTACTAAAAATACTATCACGGCTCAGGTACACGGAATCTAAGCCAAGTTGACTCAAGCTATTTTTTATAATTTTGGCTTGCGGACGACTACGAACCAAAATACAAATATCACCTGTGGATACCGCTTTTGGATCATCAGGTCCCTTATGTTTATGTCCGTTTAATAAATTAACAATATCGACGGCACACCATTTGGCCATGAGATCATAACCTTGTGTGCTTGCTATAGTTGTTTTATCGCCCTCTTTGGTTGATGACGTTGATTTGTTTTTATTTTTATCTTTAGCTTCCTCAGCGTTAATAATTGCTGTGTCGTCGGTATTGTTTATATTTGTTTCCGAATTACCACTATCTTGCTGTTCATCAACAACTAAATGACATACTTCAAACGCCGCTTGGTCGTGGTCAATTGGGGCTTGTTGTGAGTCAAATGAGCGACCGGAATCAACAGAGACAAAGGGAATTGATTTATGCTCAAATTGTTCTGGGCTATGTTCAAATATATAATTTACTGATTGAATTAACTCAGGGTGTGAGCGCCAATTTTTATTCAAAGTAAAATGACGTTCCGGCACGATGTCGTGTTTTGCCCGAATATACGTGTAAATATCTGCGCCACGGAACTTATAGATCGCTTGTTTCGGATCGCCAATTAAAATCATATTAGCGGCCGACTCACCCGCTTCTCTTTCAGGCTCAAAATCGGTTTTATAAATCGTAGAGAATATTTGATATTGAACTGGATCCGTATCTTGAAATTCATCGATAAATGCCAACGGATACGAATTTCTTATTACCTTAACTAAAGCGTGCTGTTCGTCATTTTCTAATGCGTTGGCTAAGGACGTTAACAGGTCATCCGGTGTGATCGTTTGTTGCTGTGAGTTTGATTGACTCGCAAGTCGTTCAATACTATTTTTTGCGTGTGTTAACCAGTAACCTTTAAAAGCTGAGCCACAAAAAGACTCATCTAATGCGATTAGTTGTTCGATTAAAGCGATAATTTCGTGCTCTAAACAGGGATGACCTTTTTTGTAATTGCTTTGCTTCCCAAAAACCTCCTGACCCCAAACTGACCACCTGTCTTTATCGGCAAACTCTGGGTAAGCGATATCGCCCGCTAAAAACGGTTCTAAACTAGCTAATCGCGTAACGGCTTTTCGCTTTGCAATCATTCCAGAGCTTAAAATAATGTCACTAAAATTACAGTCATTCCACAGTGTACGGATTTTTTCTGTTAGACCAACTAATGTAGCAAGTTGGCTCTGGTAACCTTCCTCATCCAACGTTGGGTTAATTAAAATCCGTTTACCAAGAACATTTGAAATATTGTTATATAAAGCCTCAGGTGTCGCCCAGTTTTCTGAAAATAATCCAAATTCAATAGAGGTCAGCGTTAATACTTCACGACGCCAAAAATCATAAAGCGCTTTATCTGTAGTCGGTTTGCTGTCTAAGTCCATTTCTTTGTCAAAATCAGATTGTGTTTCAAACGCAAACTGGTTTAAGCACCGTTGACAATATCCATGAATCGTAAAGATAGACGCTTCATCTATAAGTACTATGGCTTGTTGAAGCTGAGTATACGCCCGTAAACTAGCCGCTTCTGACGCCATATCATATTGCTGTTGGCACTTTAGTTGATACAAGGAAATGACCGCAATTAGATTAGGATCAGCTTTTGTTTTTTCGCTAGATTGGCTAGAGATTAGATAATGTTGCGCCTCAATTAACTTATCTCTGATCCTATCTTTAAGCTCTTTTGTTGCAGCATCGGTAAAGGTCACCACTAAAATTTTCTGAATTTCAATTGGGCTCAATTCACGTTCGGGGTCTATGAGCCCCAAAATGGCCCTAAGATATAATGTTGTAATAGTATAAGTTTTACCGGTGCCTGCACTCGCTTCGATTAGGCAATTTTGATTCAGCACTAAAGAGAGTGGATTAAGTACGTTCATTTAAAGGCTCTCCACTGGCGCTTGATTAATGTGAGAAATATAGTGCTTTAACCCTCTAACTCCACAACCCATTCCTATTTCTAACATGGGCAATAACATTTTATCTGCTAAAGCAAAAAACTCAGGCGTGAAATCATCAAGCTTGGTAAATAAACGCCAACTGTAACTATCTATAGTAATTGTAGCTGCAGAGCTGCCCTCTGCAATTGCATCCATCAATACGCTTTCAAGTTCTTGTGGTGAAACATCTTTTTTACGTTTCTGCAGCCATAAAAGTGCGGTTTCCGGGTGCCATTTCAACAAACGTTGTTGGTCCATTGAATAACAATAAAGTCGCAACCAGTCATTTAACATCTGTGCACTGTACGCTTTACTAAGTGCAGGGAAACCATGCCATTTAGGTGACGTACCTTCTATCCCATAAACCACTGACTTAATTTCAAAGCCACTGGCATTTATCACTAAATGGTTAATCCAACAACTAATAATATCAACCGTTCTTATTCGTCCAGCTCTGAGTTGCACGTTTTGACCTGCGAGCAAATGGTAATCAGCTTCTAGGGTAATATTACCGTTACCAAACGCTGGTTTATATTCAATTGAAAGTGGTGTTGATTGAATGTTATCGCCTTCTTCAATCTCAACTACCTGATGCAATCCAGACGTATATTTTTCGTTATTTGCACTATAATTTTTATAAAGTCGTTGTCCCCATTCGTCCGACGGAAACTGACCATTTTGTAACATAAGCGTTTTACTTGGTAGTTGTTGATTAAGTGCAGCTTCAATAAATTTAAGATTCATTGTGTATTTAGTTAGGCCGTTGTGACTAAAGTTTTCAACCTCTGTTAAAGTATCTGTATAGAACTCATATCGAACATCTAATTGTTGACGATAAAACGCTTTGATTGGATTGCGACAAAATTCAATAAACTGATCAATATTAATTTCACTGTCGTTAGCATTCGCGCTGTATTGAAACCAGTTCTCCAAATTTGATTGGTCAGAGGTCAAAGGCGACGATGTAAGTTCCTCCCCATTGTTTTCAGCATGTGCTGCTTTTGCTACATCAAACCACTGTTTATGGTAAGAATTTTGCAAATTACTCTGTGTTGATTGCGTATAATATTCGCTATCAAATGGTTGTAATCTATGGATATATTCAAAGCTATCCGTTAGTTTTTGTTGCTTGTTTGTTGGTAAATATGATTGACACAAGTAATCTTTAAACTCATTTAACAACACTGAAGGAGGCACCATTTCATTATTTTTGAGAGAAATACCTACATAACTTAAATAAAACACGTCTCTGGCTGAGCACAATGCTTCTAGCAATAAATAGCGGTCATCCCATTTTCTCGAACGATCGCCTTTTTTAGGCGAACATAACGAGACTAAGTCAAAACTAATTGGGTCAACGTTCCGAGGGTACTCACCTTCATTTAAGCCTAATACACAAACAACTTTAAATGGCACAGATCGCATTGGCATTAAGCTACAAAAGTTTAGCTTACCCGCTAAAAATCGCTGCGTTACCCCATCTTCTTGTAAAAAAGTATCAAAATGTCGGTGAATAATTTTGTAACTCACTTTTTGATCAAGACGTAACGTATTAGAGAAGTCCTTGAGTTTGTCATTGACGTCCCGAATAGCCATTAATACGTTTTGTTCAATTTCATCGAGTGTGTCTAAGTCAAAACTATACGCCAATAGCTCAGTTATATAGTGATGCCACTGTTCAGGGGTTTTAGCCGCGTCTAATTCAACTTGTAACGTTACAACAAACTGGAAAAAATCAATTAGCTTACCCAGTGTTTTCGCTTGCATACCTTCTATTTCTGAAAAAGAAACAATGTCATGCCATAGTGCATCTTCACCTACGGATATGCCGAGCAACATTCGCTTTAAACCGCTTTGCCAAGTATTCATATCTCTATTTGGCATTTGCCATTTGGTTTTATGCTGTCCAGATATTCCCCATTTAATCTGACAACCATCAACCCACCTGCGAATAAGATTTAAATCATCTTGGTCAAAACTGAATAAACGACTCATAAAAGGAACTTCAATAAGGTCCAATATTTCAATGATGGTAAATCGTGATTCAGGCAGTAGGAACATATCAACAAATGCTGTGAGTGATGGACTTAGATCGTGACCGCTGCGGTCCGCAACTGTATACGGAATGTACTTTGCACCTTGGTGTAACCCACCAAAAACACTTTCTATAAACGGGCTATAAGCATTAACATCTGGCATCATCACGAGTATGTCACTCGCTAATAACCCCTCGTTCTCAGCTAATAAATGAAGCAAGTTATCTTTTAATACTTCCAGTTCACGTAAACGACTATGGCAAATATGAACTTGTATTGATGTATCGTCTTGAGGCCAAACTAATTTGCCCTGCTCTGAATTTAGCTCTTGAGGCGTCAACGGGACCTGACTGTCACGATATTCCAAATTTAGAATGTCATGCTGAATTTTATGTAAAACTGATCTAGTGGCTTGATCAGCTTGGTCAATAAAGATGTCATATACTTCAACATTTCTATTGGTTAGCAAATCCAGATAATCTTTACCAACTTTTCCCCAACTGGCCAATAATGGGTTGCCAACAATATAATATTGGTCATGTAATTCACTATTAATCTTAACTATGTTTTGTTGTTGACTTGTCAATCGGGCAGCAAGTTTAGGGCTAATAATATCGCCCCAGTATAGTTGACAAGGATTAAACCAATAAACATCAATTTCAATGTTTCTCGCGAGCGCTTCCAGTACTTCTAGCTGTTGCTCAGGTAACGTTGAAATACCAAATACACTTACCCTAGCACCAACCATCGCCTGAATTGTTGCCTTATCGGCTTGCGCTAACCAATTTAACAACACCTTTTGCATTTCCGCTCGGTGTAATGCAGGAATGTTGTCCACATCGTCATAATCTGCTTCTACGTATCGAACAACTTCTCGCCACAATATGGCCTGCCACGCGTGTTGTTCTATATCGATATTGGGTTCTGTAGGTGGTAAATCATTATTGCCTTCCTGCCAGTGCGTTAACCAATGAGGTCGGTACATTAAGTAATTGTCGAGTACATCAGCTATTTTTTCGGCCAGTTGAAACAATCTAAGTTGATAAAAATGTTCACTTCCATTACTTGTATCAATTTTAGCACTTTCCAAAAAGTGGCTCAGAGCGTTAAATTCTGTCTGGGTTAAAAACTGGGGTAATAACTTAAACAATATCCAGGTCATTCGGTCTTTATTAAATGGACTTTGTTCTGGAATATCTGGCATGGTTTTTTGATAAAGTCGCCAAATAAAGCTACTCGGTAACGGAAACGCCAAATTTGCTGCTATACCATTTGATTTTGCGATTTCTAGTTTAAGCCACTGCGCCATGCCGGGGCTTTGCACTAAAATCGTATCCGGGGTTAGTACAGAATCTAAGGCATTGTCACTCATTTGTTTTGATAAAATGGTGACGAGAGCTTCAAGTCGATTAGATTGAAAAACATTCAGCATGAAAACAAGATCTTCGTTGTATCCTAGTTATCGCTTAACTCTAATTCAAATTGACTTGGTTTTCAGTGATTAATTTAAACTATTAAAAAGACCGTATAACTTTTATACGGGTAATTCCAAGAACAAGAATTAATTACACTGCACTGTGCCACCAAATGCCCATATTTTGATAGCAATCGATACTATCGAGCAACATATGAACCATTAAGCCGACCCCAATCCAACGTACTCTTTTAAAAAATAACAAAACACCATAAAGCAAAATAAAATAAAGTTTATGGAATGGATGAAAACCTATTGAACAACGGTTTGGGTCGTAGATCGGATCCGCAACGACATGGTCAATATCAACAACCATCGTTAACATCATAATGAGTAGTGGTTTTTGCCATTGTTTTGGTGCAAAAATTAAAGCAATGCAGCACGGCACTAGAAAGTGTAAAAATAAATGAAAAATAGTTAGCTCCTAGCTACAATTTAATAGACTTATATTTGCGATTCTAATGACTTACAGGCATCATCTCCACCATAAAACATTAGCATCGTGATTAAATTCTATGAAAATTATTTCTTTTAATATAAATGGCGTTCGCGCTCGAATTCACCAACTAACTGCGCTTATCACTAAACACAATCCAGATATAATTGGCTTGCAAGAAACTAAAGCACATGATGAAGTTTTTCCATTCGACGATATAACTGCTCTTGGATACTATCCTATAGTACATGGCCAAAAAGCTCATTATGGTGTGGCTATGTTAGTTCGCCAAGACTTAGTTGAACAGATCATCAGCGAAGATAAAGGCTTTTCGACAGATACAGAATTGCATCAAAAAAGAATGGTATCAGTGACGTTAAATACGCCCAAAGGCAATAAGTTAACAGTAATGAATGGCTATTTCCCACAGGGTGATAACCTTTCACACGAGACTAAATTTCCGTATAAACAGCAGTTCTATAAAGATTTAATGAACCACTTAGAGACCTATCAATCGCCCACGGAAAACTTGATTGTTATGGGCGATATAAATATTTCTCCAACAGATTTAGATATCGGAATTGGCGAAGTAAACCGTAAACGTTGGTTAAAAACTGGAAAATGCTCATTCCAACCGATTGAGCGCGAATGGCTCAGTGACCTTTTAAATTGGGGTTTTACTGATACGTTTAGGCAACTGCACCCAGATACTACAGAAAAATACAGCTGGTTTGATTATCGTTCTAAGGGATTTGATGACAACCGAGGCCTTAGAATAGATGTGATCTTAGCAACACAATCGTTGACGGATACACTAGTAGGATCAGATATTGACTATGAACTGCGCGGTATAGAAAAACCTTCTGACCACGCACCAATTTGGTCAACGTTTGAAATTTAAACTAAATTTAGCAATAAAAAATTGAGAAAAGACATGAACAGTAAAATGATAGCTAATTTGGCCATGTCGGCATTGCTGATGAGTGCCTCTGCTGGCGTATTTGCCGACTATAAATTGGATAATGATAATTCAGCCTTCCACTTTTTATCGACTAAAAAACAAACAACCACTGAAGTTCATCAGTTTACTCAACTAAGTGGCACAATAAACAAGCAAGGCTTAGCAAGTTTATCAATTGATCTAAATAGTGTCGAAAGCAATATCGAGATCCGTAATCAGCGAATGACAAAAGAGTTGTTTGAAACGAACCTATACCCTCAAGCCGTTTTTACAACCCAAGTTAAACCTAGCGTTTATGAAAATCTAACCTTGGGCGAACACACAACAACGACCATAGAGGGAATGTTATCACTCCATGGTATTTCCCAAAAAATAACAACTGAAGTGATGCTTGTGAAAGGAAAAAACAAAACTCTGACAATAAGTACTATCAAACCGGTTGTGATAAATAGTGACCAATTTCAGTTAACTGGTGGTATCGATAAACTTAAACAACTAGCGGGCCTAAGTTCGATCAGCTATTCAGTGCCAATTACGTTTTCCCTTGCATTTAGTCACCAATAACGATTAACAAATCAACTCTGGAGTTAACGATGATTGAAGTATATGGCGATGTAAATTCAGGAAATTGTTACAAAGTAAAACTTGTTTGTGAGTTGTTACAAGTCAAATATAAATGGATTGAGGTCGACATATTAAAGGGCGATACCAAGACCGATCAGTTTGTCTCTATGAATCCAAATGGCAAGATCCCGTTTGTTCGTTTTAGTGACGGCTTTTGCCTATCGGAATCTAATTCTATTATTAACTATATTGCAAATAGCAGTAAGTTTTACCCTTCTGATCCTAAAGCCCAAGCACTAATCCAACAATGGCAATTTTTTGAACAATACAGCCACGAGCCATTTATTGCCGTTGCGCGCTTTATTAATAAATATTTGGGAATGCCTGAATCTAGGTTACAAGAATATAAAGATAAACAAGCCGGCGGCAATAAAGCGCTAACAGTTATGGAAAAATGCTTGCAAAGCTCCGCATTTTTAACAGGTGATACAATTACAACTGCGGACATTTCGCTCTATGCTTACACCCATGTTGCAGATGAAGGTGGTTTTGACCTCAGTCAATTTCCGAATATTTCAAATTGGCTCAAACGTATCGAAAACAACGAACACTACGTTGCTATTGGCTAATCTATTTATATTTATTGAAATCGATTTTGAAGTTTAAGGTTATCGCAGTGTTAAAATAAAAAGTGGCGCTGACTATAGTCCAAAACCACTTTAATAAAAAACGTTTAAATGATAACTCGATTACTAGCGTCTATTATATTGTTAATTAAATGACTTGTTTGTTCTTTTGCTTGGATCAAACAGGTCATGTAATACACAGGCTAAGTCTAAAAATGTTAGTTTATTATCTGATTTACCCAGACGTTTATCTGCTTTACCTTCTAAACCAGGCTCCACAAGTGGCGTCAATTTAATCTTAGACTCTAACTCTCTGTACCATACTCGTAAACTTACAGGTAGTTGACTATTCGCTTTTAGACCCAGTACATAAAACGCTTGTACAGGAATACTTAAAAACAAAATCGTCATCGCAAATGTAAGATTTATCTGGCTTGTTCCAAAAAACTGTAAATGCAGAAACGCAGTAACAATTGCAAGTGAAGGCATTAATGTCAAAGACAACAACGCTAGTTTCACCGCCCTTGTTTGGTCAAACATCGCCAAATAGGGTTCTCGTTTTGGCCAAAGTTGGCTAAAATCATATCCGGTTTTTAGAGTTTTAATTATTAGCAAATTTCACTACCTCTTAAATAGACTCACTACCATTAAAGATAACCTAATTCTCAACACCGTCAAAATACAAAATGGACATTATCACTGGATAATCAATTTTTGCGCTATTTATCAGCTATCTAAGTACCATATTTTTATCTAAATGTTATTTACAAGTTATCCACAAGTGAATTTAAAAACACCGACTTATCCACTATTTACATCAAGTTTATACTTGCTTTTGTTGTCTATTTGTTCATAGGTTAAAAGCCAGGACCAAAACCGATTACTTAAGCAACTATGTACGTATATTATTTGTCCGGTGACAATATTTAACCACTTGTTAATACACATTGTTATCAATAACTTACAGACTACAACAGAGTTACTCAACAGAGTTATCCACACAATCTGTGGAAAAGTATTAAGCACAGTTGATAACTGTGTAAATAAACAGGAGTTTAACAACGTTGTAGAAAATAACGTTAGACTATTTTAAAGGTTTTAGACTGCTTTTTTGTTTAAAGCATAGTAATATAAAAGGCATCGGTTACTAGATCGAATAAGGATATCGGCTTCATGCCTAAACAAACATTACACCTTCTAGACGGAGAGTTTTCAGTACACAGTTTCGTACCAGAAACGCCGGTACCTCAAGTCGTTTTGCAATCAGATATCTTTTTTATAGGTAAAACTGCAGACGAGTTATCTATTGTTTGCTCTTCTGATTTAAAATTAGAGAGCGACGAGCAAGAGGATGGCTGGAAGAGTTTAGAAGTTATAGGGCCATTGGGATTTTCATTGACAGGGATTTTGTCAGACATTAGCGGCGTGCTCTCTGCTGCTGATATCAGCATATTCGTAATTTCAACATTCGATACTGACTACATTTTAGTTAAAAGTAAAAATGTTGAAGCCGCGATTATTCATCTCGAAAAAGCCGGCTACAAAATAAGGGCTGAGATTTAGTAAAACCATGATTGGTCAATCCAGTAAAATAGAATTTAAACAAGGGGCCACTGTAACTGGGGTACAAATTCCTGCTCCTATATCGGGGAAAGTCTCCAGAATTTCATGCCCATTAGTCAACCAATTAGGGTGTGGCGTAAGTATTACTCCGACGACAAGTCAAGTAACCGCACCGTTTAATGCCCATGTGATTGCTATTGATATCTCAATCGGCCAGATCGTTTTACAAGCAAAAAACAAGCTTAAACTAGCTATTCAGTTGCCTTTTGAATACAAACAAAACTTGGGCCTAGGCATTAAGATTTTAGTTAAATTGGGTCAAGCGGTAACCCTTGATCAACCATTAATGGAACTTAACCTTTATAAGATGAGTCACAACTCAACACCGACCCATCTTTATATCTTTTGGTTAAATGCTCAAACGATAAAACGAATAGTCGTACCAAGAACTCACGTCGAGCATGGTGCAGACCCTTTATTTACCTTAGTGACAGAATAAATAAACTATGAATACAACAACTATGTTTGGTATTAAGAACTGCGATACCATAAAAAAAGCGCAAAAATGGCTAACCACACAAGACATCTCTTTTACATTTCACGACTACCGCAAAGACGGCATCGAACACCAATGGCTTGTTAATGTATGTAAAGAACTTGGTTGGCAAAATGTATTAAACAAACGTGGTACAACTTTTCGACAACTTGACGATTCGACAAAAGAAGCCATGGACGAATCATTAGCAATTAAATGTATGCTAGACGCTCCAGCGATGATTAAACGCCCTATTTTATATACCAACGGTAATTATTACCTGGGTTTTAAACAAACTGATTACGAAACACTTTTTGGCAAATCTTAATATGCAAATATCTCCAACAATTGAATTAACTCAACAACTTATAAGTCGCGAGTCTGTAACTCCAGAAGATGCAGGCTGCCAACAGTTAATGGCTTCTCGTCTTGAAAAATTAGGTTTTAATATCGAATCGATGTTTTATGTCGACACATTAAATATGTGGGCACGAAAAGGCACAGAAGCGCCGGTGTTCTGTTTTGCAGGGCACACCGATGTTGTACCGACAGGAGATGTTAAAAACTGGTCTACGCCACCTTTTGAACCTGTTATCAAGGACGGTCATATTTTTGGTCGTGGTGCAGCAGACATGAAAGGCAGTTTAGCGGCTATGGTTGTCGCAACAGAAAATTTTGTCAAAGCTCACCCAGATCATAAAGGCTCTATCGCTTTTTTAATTACAAGTGATGAAGAAGGTCCATTCATCAACGGCACGATGAAAGTCATTGAAACGTTAGAAGCCCGAAATGAAAAGATTGATATGTGCATTGTTGGTGAACCTTCTAGTACCAACTATTGTGGAGATATCGTGAAAAATGGCCGTCGGGGGTCTTTAACAGGCGATTTAACGGTTAAAGGTGTGCAAGGCCATGTCGCTTATCCGCACCTTGCTGAAAACCCTATTCATAAAGTGTCGCAATCTATTTTCCAATTGACGCAAACACAATGGGATCTTGGCAATGATTTTTTCCCACCTACGAGTTTTCAAATATCAAATATCAATTCTGGCACTGGCGCTGGGAATGTTATCCCTGGCGATGTTGAAATCATGTTCAATTTTAGATATTCAACTGAAGTGACCGCTGAACAACTTGTTCATCAAGTTGAAACATTGTTTAACGATAATGAACTTAACTACGAGTTAAAATGGACATATAACGGTCTACCGTTTTTAACAGACGAAGGTACGTTAGTCGATGCTGTTAACATAGCAGTTGAAGAAGTTACCGGGAAAAAGCCACAACTACTAACGACAGGAGGCACGTCCGATGGTCGTTTCATTGCCCCTACTGGCGCGCAAGTCGTTGAATTAGGCCCATGTAATGCGACGATACATAAAGTAGACGAATCTGTTGCTATCGCAGATTTAGATCAACTAACTGAAATGTATTTTAAAGTTTTAGAAAATGCCCTATTACCATAATTTAGGAAAATAATTAGTTAATGAAAAAATTGGATCTAACCGGCAAGGACACCGCTAATATAATCTTTCAATCAAATGGCGTCGCAATACATAGCGACGTTATAGAGCCTTATAATGCCTTACAAACTGCAGCATTTGATGCCGGTTTCGACATGCAGATTGCATCAGGATTTAGAGACTTTGAAAGACAGTTAAAAATATGGAACGGCAAATATTTAGGTATGATCCCAATTTTTGATGACAATCAAATACAACTTGACGTTGATACCCTTGAACCCTTCGAGCGAATAAAAGCTATTTTGAGGTTTTCAGCGCTTCCTGGCGCGAGTCGTCATCATTGGGGCACTGATTTTGACTATTACGATAAATCTACTTTTGATCAAACGTTGGGGCTTAAATTGGTAAGTTCTGAATATCAGGGCGACGGACCGTTTGCTAATTTACACCAATGGCTACTAAAAAATGCTGAAAACTTTGGCTTCCATTTCCCTTATCTAAACCACAATGGCGGTATTGCCGAAGAACCTTGGCACATGTCTTATTACCCGCTATCTTCAGGCTATTTGGAATTACTTGAGTCGGAACCAAAGATATTGTTCGATTTGATCATAAATGAAGATATAGCTGGCAAAACCACGATACTTAGGAATTTTGAGCATATACTTGATTATTATATTTTGAACGTAAATCGAGTAGAGTAATGTCAGGATTTGCAATTGTAATTATTGTAATCGCGCTTGGTATGATAGTCGGCAACATTATGCTGTTAAAACATTCCGCAAAATTTTCAATGAAGAACCTAAAACAGGAGCCCATTGAAAATTCGAAAAAATCAGATGAGAAATCATCTGAGCATACAAAGGTTAACGATAAACCTACAGATGAGTTGTAGGGGAAAAAGACAAGCTTTCACCCGCAACCGTTAAGTACACAGTACCATCTTGAATCGTGACTTGAATAGCCATGGTACGCTGCAATGCTGCAACAAGTTGTTGTCCGATGGTAGAAGGTACAGTCACAACCGAAATGTTATCTTTAACGCTAATTTTATTCTTTTGCTTAGCCCAAAACTCGTTAAAAAAGCCGTCCTCGTAAGCATAGATAGCCATTTTATTCGATTGGTTACTGCCTTTTTTCACTCGAGATTCTGACGGTTGGCCTAACGCAATCCAAAGTTCAATAACATCAGACATGTCTTTTTGCCATAAGTCAGGCTCATCTGTGTCACTTAACCCTTTGGTAAACTCGAGTGTTTCTGACGCATTTAAAATAAAGGCTAATAAGCGTAACATCATGCGCTCACTTGTTTCTGATGGATGTTTTGCAACCGTCAGTTGGTGGTCATTATAATAATTTCGATCTAGGTCAGTAATAGACACATCAAATTTATAAATCGTTGCTTTTAAAGCCATAGTCAGTTTTTACTCTTCAAATAAGACAGGTTGGTTTTAGCCAACAAATACATAAATACAAATACCGTTAACCCGGTTGCTGAAAAAACCATGGTCATTACCAAAATTTGATACCGGGCAGCAATGTATGGTTCTACGCCGGAAAGTATTTGACCGGTCATCATACCTGGCAAGGATACAACGCCGACTGCCAACATGGAATTGATTACTGGGATCATAGCGGCTTTTATCGCAATATTTTTAGCCGAAGCTACTGTGTGATATTCAAGTTCAGCAACAAATCGCTCCAACGCAAGGCTAATCGCGGTCATACTGCTACTAAATAGCATACCACCAAGTGGGATCAAATATTGTGGGTTATACCAAGGTTCAATTCTCAAAACCCCCTGAGTTATAAAAATCAGAACAAGGCCGCTGCCTATTAATATAGATATTAAAGCGTGGCGAAATAACACAACCGTTTTAGTTTTAACAACATTAAGAGCAAGCCAACTTGCTATCAACATCATTAAAAATATCAACAAAGTGATAAATAGAGGGGACGCTTGTTGAAACACCCATAACAGCGCATAACCGACGACCATAAGTTGCAATAACATACGAGCAATAGAGATAGTGGGCCCGGTCACCGGCATTTTAGAGCGGTACATGAGAAACAAAACAACGCTAACAGGAACAAATGATAGCGCCACGTCAATCAGTTCAATTTGTTGAGTCACAAAAGCGTCCGTTGGTTTTTTTGGATTTCAAACAACTTTGAAATATTAAAGCGTTTAGTCAGTTGAGTTTGCAAATACTCTACGTTTTTTCGCCCGATATCTGTTTCACCATCTATAAAGTTAGCAACCCACCCAATAACTGCGCCACCTGAATTTATTATCGACTCCGCAGTTAACAGCGCATGATTTAAACACCCGAGTTTAATACCTACCACCAATAAAACAGGTAATTTTTCATTAACGACCCATTCAGACATCAGCTTTTCATTATTAAGGGGAAGGTGCCAGCCCCCTGCTCCTTCTATTAAAGTGTACTCCGCTCCAGGAACTTTTGAACTAAGCAACGAAAGCAGCGATGCATCTAAAACCTTATTCTCAAGCTCTGCTGCAATATGAGGTGCTATGGGCTGTTGATATAATATGGGATTTATTTGATCTAACGAGTACACTTTGTTACACGCTAACCAAAGATGATAAGCATCTTCATTTACCGCTTTGCCGTTAACCACCAATGATGGCTCAACACCAGCTGCGACAGGCTTAAATGGAAAAACCGAGTGACCACTGTGGATTAAGGCTTTTACTATTAAAGCACTGCAATAGGTTTTACCTACTTCTGTATCTGTACCAGTGACAAAAAACCGTGTCGGTAATTTAGCAAAATCCATAAACGCTATTTCTCCAACGTTATATAAACAACCTGATAGGTTGCGGGGATTGAATTGTCGCTACCACAATTATGTTGATATGCTTGTTCCATTTTTACCCATTTGTTTTTGGTCACTAAACCTTTGTTCTTACGATCTTTTACAAAATTAGCACCAAGTAACTTTAATTCTTTTGCAAGTGATAAAACAGAATCAAATTTTAACGATATAGTTGCCAATTCTGCATTAGTTTTTTTCCAATCACTTGAGTTAACGATCCGCTCGATGTCTTCAAAAGTCGAATATTGATGAATATGGGTATCGTTATCAACAGCAGACCAAGCTTGTTCCAATTCAATTAACGTACCGCTTACTAAAGTAGAAATAACGGCTTGTCCGCCAGGTCTTAATATTTGGTGTATCTCACTTAAAACGGTTTCGATATTGCACCACTGGATCATCAAACTTGAAAAAACCAAATCAAAGCAATTTGGTTGTAAAGGCAACTTATGACTATCACTTTGTATCTTAACGCCCGACGATGGATTTGTTTCTAACATGGATTTTGATAAATCAAGACTGATAAGTTGTGTTGTTAACAATTCTAACTCAGGCGCAAATAAACCCGGGCCGCACCCCAAATCCAAAATGCGTTTATATTTTTTGTTAGCTATCTTAGATAAACAAGTTTGCCCAACTCTTTGTTGTAACTGGGCTCCGCAACGATACGTTTGCGCTGAATTTGAAAAGCAAATCTGGATCTTTTCTCGCTGAGACAATTGTTGAAACGTATCTTGCGCTATAAGTTGCGATTCAAATTGCTTAGTCATATGTACTTTCTACTAAGCTTTTTACAAGAAAATCGATATCGTCATGGGTATGATCAGTTGTCAGTGTTAAACGCAATCGAGCAGCGCCTTTAGCAACAGTAGGATAACGAATCGCGGTGAGCCAAATTCCCTTTTGTTTTAATTGCTCAGAAACCGACAAAGCCACTTTCTCATCACCAATCCAAATAGGTTGGATTGCAGAGCCACTTGGCATCACGGTTCTGTTTGCGTTTTTCATTTTGGTTTTAAAATAGGCAATGTTGCTGTGTAACTTCTCTCTACGCCAATCTTCACTTACCATTTTCTTTAAATTCTCACTAACCAAATAGGTTTGCATTGGCGATAGATGCGTCGAATAAATAAACTCTTTTGAGTAGTTAGTAAAATAATCAATATATAATTGCGGAGCAATGACGGCAGCCCCTTGTGCACCGACGCCTTTACCAAAGGTAACCACTAAAATGTCAATGTCACTAAAGGATAAATTCTGTTCTGCTAAACTACCTATCCCATGTGGTCCTAATACACCTATCCCATGTGCATCATCGACCATTACAAGACTACCTGCTCGACGAGCAACTTGAGATAAACCAGACAAATCTGGCGCATCACCATCCATACTAAAAATGCCTTCGGTTACCGTCAAACATCGAGTTTCATGTGCGTTTTTAGCCGTAAGAAGTTGCTCTAAACTAGAATTGTCATTGTGTTTGAATCGCCATTGTTTGCAATAGCCTTGACCCTGCGAATTACTGCCAGATTCTAATAAGGACGCATGATTCAGCTTATCCTGAATCAGTAACGCGTTACCACGCGAGCTATTAAATAACGCTTTAATGACACCCATATTGGCGGCAAATCCAGAGCTAAATAACAAACAACCAAAATCAATAGGCGCTTTGACCAGTTGCAACAACTGTTGCTCTAAATCGCGATGAATTTGATGGTAACCGGTAACTAAAGGACTCGCCATCGCACCGCTAAATAGACTAGTCTTAGCTGACGATAATATCTGATTTGAATCAGCTGCTAGGCCTAAGTAATCGTTCGTCGCAAAGTTTAAATAATGCGAACCTTCGACTTCTATCAGCCTAGCGCTTTTAGGATTAACAAGTTGCGTTTTACGCAGCAAGCCAGACCGTTCTCGTTCAGCCAGCTGCTCCGCCACATACTGATGAAACATCGTATTACGCTTCGTAAAACATTTCTTTTTCAGCTGGTTTAGTCTGATCACTGATCTGTTCTAACAACGCAGCTTCTTTAGTTTCGTCTGAATAGTCTTTAGTTTGTTCAGAGTTAATCCCTAATTTTTGGAACAATTTGCGGTCAAAATGTTCATCGGGGTTTGCTGTTGTTAGTAATTTACAACCATAAAATATCGAGTTTGCCCCAGCCATAAAGCACATCGCTTGCATTTGTTCATTCATGCCTTCACGTCCAGCAGACAAACGAACAAACGATTTAGGCATCATAATGCGCGCAACTGCAATTGTGCGAACAAATTCAAAAGAGTCTAAATCATCCACTGAATCAAGTGGCGTACCTTCCACTTTAACCAACATATTAATTGGTACGCTTTCAGGATGGTGAGGCAAGTTTGCTAGCGCCATTAATAAGCCATGACGGTCTTTTTCAGACTCACCCAAGCCAACTATACCGCCAGAACAGACATTCATACCGGCAGTTCTAACATTATCAAGAGTTTCTAAACGGTCTTCATAAGTACGAGTCGTAATGATATCGCCATAATATTCAGGAGAGGTATCTAGGTTATGGTTATAGTAATCGAGGCCCGCTTCTTTTAATGCTAACGCTTGTTCTTTTGTAAGCATTCCGAGAGTCATGCAGGTTTCTAAACCTAGCTTTTTTACACCTTTAACCATTTCAATTACATAAGGCATGTCACGGTCTTTAGGGTTACGCCACGCAGCGCCCATACAAAAACGAGTAGAACCAATCTCTTTTGCTTCTTCAGCTCGTTTTAGGACTTTTTCAACTTCCATCAAGCGTTCTTTTTCAAGTCCCGTAGAATAACGCGCACTTTGTGGGCAGTATTTACAATCTTCTGGGCAAGCACCCGTCTTAATTGACAATAAAGTGCTTACTTGGACATAATTTGGATCAAAATGTTCACGATGAACAAGCTGTGCTTTAAACATCAAGTCGTTAAATGGCATTTCAAACAAGCGTTTTACTTCTTCGTGAGACCAATCGTGGCGTATTTCTGCAGACATAATTTAATCCAAATAATCAAAAATTGATGAATTTTAAAAGTCGGTAGTCTATCCTGCGCAAATAATAAGTCAATTTAAGACTTACACAAAAGTTTACAAGTGAACAATTTATGACCACAAAGACTGTAAAAAGTGATATACCTACCCAAAGTGTCGATTCAACATTTGATTTAAATCATGTATGGCATCCATATACCTCGTTAAAAGATCCGTTACCGTGTTATCCCGTAAAGCGAGCGGAAGGTGTGTATATAGAATTAGAAGACGGCACCAAGCTAATTGATGGCATGTCCTCATGGTGGTCAGTAATTCATGGCTATAACCACCCTATTTTAAACAAAGCCGTAACCGAACAATTAGCAGATATGAGCCATGTTATGTTTGGTGGCTTAACCCATAAACCCGCCATTGATTTGTGCAAGAAGCTTGTTCATTTAACACCCGCTGGACTTGATAAAGTATTTTTAGCAGACAGTGGTTCTGTTGCAGTTGAAGTTGCCTTAAAAATGGCGATTCAAGCACAGTTAGGGAGAGGATTTAAAAACAGAAATAGATTTATTACCATTAAAAACGGATATCACGGTGATACGTTTGGCGCAATGTCCGTTTGTGATCCAGATAATTCGATGCATAGCTTATATACCGGTATTTTACCGCAACATTATTTTGTTTCAGCACCGACTATAAAACCCCATCAAGTATTTGATAATGCAGATATGGCTGAACTTGTTGACACACTAGAAAAACATCATTTAGAAATTGCTGCATTTATATTAGAACCAATAGTACAAGGTGCTGGGGGGATGAAATTTTATCATCCTGAGTACCTCTCTTTAATCCGTCAAATTTGTAATAAATACGGCATATTGCTTATTGCTGATGAAATAGCCACTGGCTTCGGCCGCACGGGTAAAATGTTTGCCTGTGAACATGCCAATATTTCCCCTGACATCATGTGTGTTGGTAAAGCGATAACCGGCGGTTATATGAGCTTAGCGGCAACAATTTGTACAACGGAAGTCGCAAATGATATTGGAAAGTGTGAGGCTGGCGTTATCATGCATGGCCCTACTTTTATGGCCAATCCCCTTGCCTGCGCTGTTGCAAATGCCAGTTTGGCTTTGTTAAGTCAATATGATTGGCAATCTAATGTTAAGAACATAGAAACCCTACTCCGTTCAAACTTAAGTACTTTAGCAGATTTAGATCACGTTGAAGATGTCAGGGTGTTTGGCGCAATTGGGGTAATAGAGATGTGTCAAAATGTCGACGTCGCGACGATACAAAAACAATTTATTGAACATAATTTGTGGATTAGACCATTTGGACGTCTTATTTACGTTATGCCTCAGTATGTGATCACAGATGAACAACTCACTGCACTAACCGATGGCTTAAATAGCGTAATCCGCGGGCTCGAAGTTAAAGGTTAGATTGACACGCTGGCCGTTTAGGCCAGCGCACGGGACAAACAGAGCGTCACTTAATTGTTGTATTTTTGTTTACGTATTCGTAGCGAATAAAAATGCAGCGACGATGAGCACTAAAAAAACCAAATTGTAACGTCTGTGGTCACTCGCTCGTTTAGATCGTCGTTGATTGATAAACAGCGTTAACATACTTATCGCAACGTTAAAATATAAGGTAATAAGCAGCCAATGTTTAAGTGATGCAACCCATACTGTTCTAACTGGCACATCATGGAACATCGCTGTTAAATAAAACACTTCGGGACGGGCATAGTGAAATAGCCCCAATGCAGCGACAAATACCATCCAAGATATAAGGTTAAGCACATTCAACATTATACTTAAATTATCAGGGCCCTTGCGGCGATTTTTACCATCCCACATTTTTACTCAACTTTAACTTGTGTACTCTAATCATAGTAACAACTTTATTCATAATTAGTAGACGGCCTCTATTATGCGCTTTATTTAGTAATTAGGTAAATTAATGGCAATCTGACAAAACAAAAACTTAACTACCAGAACCTAATTTAAGAAAGAGTACGTTATTTAATTAACACACTAATTCGTAAGATAGCTATTTCTGTGCCAATACCGTATTAGTTTGGCAAATAAATAAAAATTGCTAACTTATATCGGTTTTAAGTCTTGTATCTCAACTTGAACAAAGTAAAATTGGCCCCCACTTGAACATTATTGAAACTTCTGAAAACGAAAAATATGTCACATCAAACTGTAAAATCATTATTAGCTGGCGATACAAAAGCTGGCGAGACCGTAACCGTAAAAGGTTGGATAAGAACGAAACGTGACTCAAAAGCAGGGATCTCGTTTTTGGCTGTACACGATGGTTCGTGTTTTGATCCAATTCAGGCAGTAGTTCCAAACGAATTACCAAATTATAACGATGTGACAAAGTTAACAACAAGTTGTTCAGTTGCAGTTACCGGTACGTTGGTGCAATCTGAAGGTGCGGGTCAAAACCTAGAGATTCAAGCTGAGACAGTAGAGATCATTGGCTGGGTAGAAAACCCAGACACATATCCAATGTCAGCGAAACGTCATTCTATTGAATACTTACGTGAACATGCTCATTTACGTCCACGTACTAATATTATTGGTGCAGTTGCGCGTGTTCGTAATTGCTTGTCACAAGCAATACACAGATTTTTCCACGAACAGGGTTATTATTGGATATCCACACCAATAATTACTGCGTCTGATTGTGAAGGTGCTGGGGAAATGTTTCGCGTTTCAACATTAGACATGGTTAACACACCATTAACTGACGAAGGCACAGTGGATTACAGCCAAGACTTTTTTGGTAAAGAGGCGTATTTAACCGTTTCTGGCCAATTAAATGGCGAAACGTATGCCTGTGCTTTAAGTAAAATATATACGTTCGGACCAACATTCAGAGCGGAAAATTCTAATACAAGTCGTCATTTAGCTGAATTTTGGATGATTGAACCTGAAGTGGCATTTGCTGATTTAGGTGATATTGCGCAACTAGCTGAAGATTTACTTAAATATGTTGCAAACGCGGTATTGACCGAGTTGCCAGACGATATGCAATTTTTTGCACAGCGTGTTGAAAAAACAGCGATTAGCCGCCTAGAAGCGTTGGTAACAAGTGATTTTGTTCGAATGAACTACACAGACGCTATTGAAATTTTGCAAAACTGTGGCAAGAAATTTGAGTTCCCTGTTGAATGGGGTATTGATTTATCTTCAGAGCATGAGCGCTACTTAGCTGAAGAGCATATTGGTGCTCCTATTATTATGCAAAACTACCCTCGTGACATTAAAGCGTTTTATATGCGACAAAATGACGACGGTAAAACGGTTGCTGCTATGGATGTCTTAGCACCAGGTATCGGTGAAATAATTGGCGGTTCTCAACGTGAAGAACGTTTGGACGTTTTTGATGCTCGATTAGAAGAAATGGGCTTAGATAAAGAAGACTACAGCTGGTATCGCGATTTACGCCGTTACGGTTCAGTACCGCATTCAGGGTTTGGTCTTGGCTTTGAGCGCCTAGTTGCTTATGTTACTGGCATGCAAAACGTAAGAGATGTTATCGCATTTCCACGTGCGCCTGGTACAGCAAACTTTTAACAAAAACACAAAAATGGTCCTGCTTTCTAAGTTGGGCCATTTTTAATAGTTACTTAAATTTATTATTAAACTGGAAATATTATGAACATACTTGGCGTTGAGTTAAACAACAAAGAAGCCGTTATTTGTATTATTAGCTTCGAACATGGGTTGTTTAACGTCAAAGAATGTCGAACTCGCGGTATCGGTACTAATACGCCTGAGACTAGCGAAGGCATGCAGCACTTTCAGTTTCAATTTAAAAAGTTAATTGAAGACTACAAGATAGATAAAATAGTAATTAAACAAAGACATACTCGAGGCAAGTTTGCCGGAAGTTCAAATAGCTTTAAAATGGAAGCCGCCATTCAATTAATTGAAGGCGCTAATGTCGAGTTAATTACAAATAACGAAATAAAAGATAACTTAAAACATAATCCTATGGAATATTCCATGAAGGATCTTGAGTTAAGACAATTTCAAGAACAAGCTTTTTACACTGCGTACACCTACGCTTTAAGTTTAAATAAGAGCGAATAATAATAACGAGCATAATATGCAAATAAAGGTTTTGGTTGTTGATGATGTAGCAGACATTTTGCACCTCTTCAAACACCTTCTGAATCAATTAGGCTATCAGGACATAACCTTAGTAAGCACCGGGAAAGAAGCTTTAGAAATAATCCAAAATGAACAATTTGATTTGGCGTTTTTGGATATTGAATTACCTGATTTGTGCGGGACTGTCATTCTAGACCAGATCCAAGCAAGCGACAGCAATACAGATGTTGTCATGTGCTCCGCCCATAATTCGGTAGAAAACGTTAAATTAACTTGGGATAAAGGCGCAAAAGGGTTTTTAACGAAACCGATTTCGCCCCATAAACTTAAAAATTTACTCAAACGACTTAATCTCGAGACTGTGCAAGTTGCTTAATTGCAAATTATTACAGCGATTATGACTTCTATATGTGTCGCACTTATTCGACTTTTAGCGACACATATGACATGTTTTAGTCCTTAGGCGTTGAAGATGGAATATATATGAATGCCCTATTATTAAGTGCCTCAAAAGAAGGCAATACTGAATACTTGGAACATGCTTTACCCATAATTTCAGAATTTTTAGCTGACCGTACAATAGTTAATGCTGTATTTATTCCGTTTGCTGGCGTCACAATTAGTTATGGTGAATATACGACTAAGGTTAAACAAGCGTTAGCTTCATTGCCTTTTTCGATTAAGGGTATTCACGAGTTTAATGATTACCAACAGGCGTTAAAAGATGCTGACGTGATCATCGTTGGCGGTGGAAATACGTTCGAGTTGTTAAATCAGTTATACAATCATGATTTACTAGATGTCATCCAACAATCTGTTGAAAGACATACTTACTATATTGGCTGGAGCGCAGGTTCAAATATTGCCGGACAATCAATCAAAACTACCAATGACATGCCAATAGTGCAACCTCAGTCATTTACGGCACTTAATTTAGTGCCTTTTCAACTAAACCCTCATTACACCGATTTTCAGCCTCCAGGCCACAACGGTGAAACGCGACAAATGAGAATTGAAGAATTTATGGTATTGAACCCTCTCGCAACGATTGTCGGCATCCAAGAAGGAAGTGCACTACAACTAAATGGACATTCTCTATCACTTAAAGGCAATAAAGACGCTTTTATATTTAAGTCTGGCGATAAGACCATTGTTCAACCGCAACAAGATCTTTCAGAGTTGTTAAAGTGAAAGTTTGTTTTCTAATTTTATTACTTGAAGAGTAAAGCTGTTGTTATTTGAGACAAAACCAATTGCACTAGATGTTGGCGACATTAACATCTTAGATTCAGCCAAATCATACCTTAGTGCGTTACTAGAGCACATTTCAAGAGCTGAAAAACGGATCTACATTACCGCGTTGTATCTGCAAGATGATGACGCAGGTAAAATCATTTTAGATGCGCTATATCAGGCCAAACAACTTCGTCCTAAGCTTAATATTAATATATTTGTAGACGCTCACCGAGCTCAGAGAGGACTAATTGGCGAAAAACAACAACTTGGTAACCGCGCACTTTACCTTAAGCTCGCACAACAATATGGCGATACCATTAATATTTATGGCGTAGCGGTCAAAAATAAAGAACTATTTGGTGTGTTACATCTCAAAGGCATGGTATTTGATGATCATGTACTTTATACCGGCGCGAGCATTAATGATGTTTATTGTCATCAACATGACAAATACCGCCTTGATAGATATTACATTTTAAACTCCAAGTCATTAGCCGATAGCTTCTGCCAATACTTAGATACTGTATTTATCGATTCTGCATTAGCCCCAAAGCTTAATATCGAATATTACCCAGACCTTCAAACTCGCAAAACAATTGTTCAAAAGTTAAGAAAGTTATTGGCAGTTACGCAATATAAAACAAAACAATATCGACCTTTAAATTGTGAACTTACCGTTAAACCGCTTGTTGGGTTTGGAGCTAGAAATAATCAACTAAATAAGCATATAAGAAAGACAATACAACGCTCTGTCGATAAGGTTGTTATATTTACCCCTTATTTTAATATGCCAAAAGTATTAGTCCGTGATCTTGCAAAAGCGTTACGACGTGGCGTTAATGTTGAAATTACCGTCGGCGATAAAACTGCAAATGACTTTTATATCGAAGATCCTGACAAGTTTTCAACCATTGGCGCGATACCCTATTTATATGAAATTTTGTTGGTTCGATTTGTTAAAAAGTGGCAGAAATACATTTTGTCTGGGCAATTAACCATCCGCCTATGGAAACATGACAAAAATAGCTATCATCTAAAAGGCATTATTTCTGATAGTAGATACCACTTAATTACGGGCAGTAATGTAAACCCAAGAGCATGGGCATTAGACCTTGAAAATGGTTTACTCATTGACGATAAAAACGGAGTTTTGACCGAACAGGTCGAAAACGAACTTGCCCAAATTTATCAACATACAACGGTTGTTAAATCGGTTACAGAATTACAATCTTTGCGTGACTATCCACAAAAACCACAAAAGTTAATTAAAAAGCTGCGGTTAACTCAAATTGATAGGTTGTTAAAACGACTTCTTTAATGACTAACAAAAATGTGCTTTAACACAATCATGCGATTAAAGAGTCGGTCAAAATAGGTACATTTGAGAGCTGAACTTAAAAAGCGATAACTCATTTTTAGCAAAACTAGTTATCGCTTTTTGGTACTAAGGTAAGGTCGATTGAGTTCGGCGCTAATCTAGTACTTTAGAGAACTATTTGACCGCTAAGCGATTATTGACATCCCTACTTTGCTTAATCAAAGAGGTATGGTCAATATCCTGAGTTGATTTAGAAAATCGATCGTACAACAACACATTGACCGTTGCGGCTAAATTCAAACTGCCTTTAGTTGGAATATAAACAACAGCGTCTGCTTGGTCGACCCACTCTTGCTTTACCGAACTATCTTCTGGACCTAATAAGTAAAATGCTTTTGGCGGGTGATTAAATTCGTTTAAAGGAATCGCCCCTTCAACCAATTCAATGCAGATTAGTGGTACTTCTTTCGGTTTTTCCGCAAAAAAATCGTCAACATGAACAAGTCCAATATCAGCCGATATATTTTGTGTATCGGTATGAAATTTTTTCGCAATATCATACCGATTCCCAGTATAAAGTACCTTATCCGCGCCAAAACAACCTACGGCCCGCATTACACCACCCACATTGGTTGGGCTCTTTGGGTTGGTCAAACATATGGTTACATCTGTCATAAAAACTCTAATTACAAAAAAATTGCGCGCAGTTTACCATGAGCTTATTGTAATTCTAACCCACCTAACACCAACAATTTAAATCGTCGACGCTAATTCGGCGCCCTGGCGTATCGCTCGTTTTGCATCTAGTTCTGACGCATAACTCGCACCGCCAATTATTTCGACATCTGCTCCAAGTGCTTTTAGTTCATCTGCAAGCGTCGTATTACTTAATTGACCCGCACATACAATGACATTATCCACATCGAGAATACGTGTTTCTCCATCGATAATAATTTCTAAACCTTCTTCGGTAAGTGCTTTGTATTCTACACCGGCCATCATATCGACCCCAGAACGTTTCAGTTCCATTCGGTGTACCCAACCAGACGTTTTCCCTAAACCAGCTCCAACTTTAGTATTTTTACGTTGCATTAAGTATATTTTACGAGTTGGCTGGTCTTCTTTTTGCTTTTTAATCGCTCCACGTTCCGAATAATCGGTATCTACGCCCCAATAGGCTAACCAATGTTCCAAATCTAATGTATGTGATTTAGGTTGCGTAAGTGCACATGCTACATCAAAACCGATACCGCCAGCGCCTATAATCGCAACGTTTTTGCCAACAGGTTTATGATGCTTAAGGACATCTAAATAACCAAGAACCTTGTCTGAGTCAAAACCTGGAATTGGCAGTTTTCGTGGGGTTATACCGGTCGCAATTACGATTTTGTCAAAGTCACCAGCAACTAACGATTCCGCGTCTTTTGTTTGACCTAAATGCAAATGCACACCGAGTTGCTTTAATCGATTTTCAAAGTAACGAATCGTTTCATAAAATTCTTCTTTACCTGGAATGGTCTTGGCGATATTAAACTGACCACCGATAGATTGTTCAGCGTCAAATAAATGGATCTCGTGACCTCGTTCAGCCGCATAACACGCAAACGCCATACCCGCCGGACCCGCTCCGACTACAGCCAATTTTTTCGGTTCGACAACCGTCTTAAATAGTAATTCGGTTTCATAGCCAGCAACTGGATTTACTAAACACGTTGCCCTTTGACGTTGAAAAACATGATCTAAACAACCTTGGTTACAGGCGATACACGTATTTATCTGATCACTGTTATTTTCTTTGGCTTTATTAACAAAATCGGCATCCGCTAAAAAGGGTCGAGCCATCGAAACCATATCCGCTTGACCAGAGGATAATATTTGTTCCGCAACTTCAGGCGTATTAATTCTGTTGGTGGTGATTACAGGAATACTGACTTGTTGCTTAATGCGTTCTGTTATCCACGTAAAGGCTTTACGGGGCACGGAGGTTACAATTGTTGGTATTCGAGCTTCATGCCATCCAATACCGGTATTAAGTATAGTTACTCCGGCGGTTTCTAATAGCTTCGCTAATTTGACCACTTCGTCAAAAGTAGAGCCTTCATCAACTAGGTCCAACATGGACAATCGGAAGATAATAATAAAGTCAGGGCCTACTTTTTCTCGTGTTTGACGAACAATGTCTAATGCCAAACGCGTTCGATTTTCAAAGCTCCCTCCCCAGTCATCCGTTCGCTTATTGGTCTTCGGAGCAATAAATTGATTTATCAAGTACCCTTCCGAACCCATAATTTCCACCCCATCATAGCCGGCCTTTTGTGCTAGATAGGCGCAATTAACAAAGTCATTAATGGTCTTTTTAATACCACGTTCTGATAATGCCTTAGGTTTAAATGGAGAAATTGGTGATTTTATTGCAGACGCACTTACATTAAACGGATGGTAGGCGTATCGGCCAGTATGTAAGATTTGAAGACAGATCTTACCGCCTTCTTGATGAACCGCATTTGTAATTTTTTTATGTTTGTTTACATGCCAGAAGAAACTGAGTTGCGACCCTTTGGGTTCAACACGACCAGCAAAATTAGGCGCAATGCCGCCAGTAACTATGAGACCTACACCACCTTTAGCTCGCGCTTGATAAAAAGCAGCAAGCTTATCAAATCCATTTTTTTCTTCCTCAAGCCCCATATGCATGGAGCCCATCAATACTCTATTTTTTAAAGTGGTAAATCCAAGGTCTAATGGTTCAAAAATGTGTGGAAATGACATGTTGTAAAACCCTTTTTATAATTATGGTATTACTCTACCCAACAACTGGTCGGACTTCAACTGTATATTTTGTTACAAGGTTTCCCTAAATACCTACTGAAATTATTTGCTTTTGGTCTTAGAATTAAAGTAATAAGCAATAACCAACAAAATCCATTTAAAGTCAAAGCAAGGAATATTATGCGTAGCGATCTATCTCAGAATAAACATTGGTTAAGAGATCTCATTAAAGCAAGTTGGAATGTCATAAATTTTAGTCGTCGAGTCTTTTTAAATATCGGTTTTATATTAGTATTAATTGCCTTATTCATCATTTTTAGTGCAAGTCAAACGGCTCCTATTGTAGTAAAAAACAATTCCATTCTAACGCTAAACCTCGTTGGTGACATCGTCGAACAAAAAACGTTTGTCGACCCTTACGATGAGGTCATGGCTGATTTTGCGGGTAATCGAAATCAAAGTCCTGAAATATTATTAATCGACGTATTAGACGTAATCGCAGAAGCTAAAGACGATAATAAAATTAAAGCACTAGTGTTAAATTTACACAGTTTAAAAAATACCGGATTAAATAAACTGCAGGAAATTGCATTTGCTATTGACGAATTTAAACAAGCCGGTAAACCTGTCATTGCCTATGGCGACTATTTTAGCCAAAGCCAATATTACCTTGCGGCCCACGCCGATGAATTGTATCTGCATCCCATGGGGTCGATTAGTTTAGACGGATTTGGTCGTTTTAATATGTATTACAAAGCGGCTTTGGAAAAACTCAAAATCAATGCCCATATTTTTAGAGTGGGTACATTTAAATCTGCAGTAGAACCCTTTATTCGTGACGATATGTCAGCTGCCGCCAAAGAAGCAAATATCAATTGGTTAAACGATTTATGGACAATCTACAAAGAAGACGTAGCGCAAGCTCGAAATATTGAAACCTCTAATTTTGATGAATCTTTAGATGATTTTTTAGAAAAGCTAACTCAAACCAATGGTAGTTTTTCGCTATTTGCATTGCAAAACAAATGGATTGATGGTCTTAAATCACATCAAGAATTAGATAGCTACTTAGCGGAAAAGTACGGTAAAGATGTAAATTACGTAAACTTTAATCATTACTTAGCGTCAATGAGTCAACAACTAGAGATGGAGCCTATGGATAAGGTCGCTATAGTCGTTGCTAAAGGCACTATTTACGATGGCAAGCGTAAACCCGGTGAAATTGGTGGTCAATCAACTGCTGCGCTATTAAAGCAAGCACGTCTTGATAAGTCCGTCAAAGCGGTTGTACTGCGTGTAGATAGCCCTGGAGGCTCTGCATTTGCGTCTGAATTAATTCGAAATGAAGTAGAAGCCATGAAACAGGCTGGAAAACCAATCGTAGTATCGATGAGTTCTATGGCCGCCTCTGGTGGTTATTGGATTTCAGCGTCAGCTGATGAAATTTGGGCCGCCCCTTCTACCATTACTGGTTCAATTGGGATCTTTGGAATGTTCCTGACCTATGAAGATAGCTTAAGTGCACTAGGTGTAACAACCGATGGTGTTGCTACAACGGAACTTAATGGACTATCAGCCGTTCGTGCTTTAGATCCGCAAATGGGAAAAGTCATTCAACTTGCGATTGAACATGGTTATGACCAGTTTATTTCTCTTGTCGCAGAAGAACGTTCGATAAGTAAATCTGATGTAGACAAAATTGCACAGGGCCGAGTTTGGTCTGGTAAAACGGCTTTTGAAATTGGGCTTGTAGATAAGTTAGGTTACTTCAATGATGCCATTGATTCTGCAGCTAATTTAGCTGAGTTAAGTGATTACGATATTAAAGTCGTAGAAACAAAACTCAATCCAATGGAGCAATTCATGCAAGAGTTATTTAAAACGTACGGACCTAATTTAACTGACAACTTCGATATTCGTCGTCAATCAATTCAATCGCTCTTTGGCACCATAGCTACGCAAGCAGAAAAATGGACAGAAATGAATGATCCAGCAGGCGTTTACATTTACTGTTTGGAGTGCGACACCTTGCAGTAAAAACCAAATGAGCTGTAAACAAACTTTGATGCTACTAAAATCATCTTAGATTGGCCTCAACAAACAACAGATGAATTTAACGTACTTCTATTAACAAGATTGAAGTACGTTTTTTTTAGCACAATAGTCCCGGTCAAGTTTTTAGTACAAAATAGAATGTTTCAAATGAACGATAATGCGAGACAATTTGCCTCGCCGATTTATTTAATTACAATGCCTTAAATTTACTTGGGTAGTGACACTTCATGAACATAAACAAAAAACGTATTTATATCGCTTATACTGGCGGCACCATAGGAATGAAAAAATCTAAAAACGGTTATATTCCAGTACAAGGATATGTTTCTGATGTGGTAAAAGGGTTGACTGAACTGCACCGAGAAGAGATGCCTAATTTTGATATACACGAATACTGCCCTGTTATTGATTCTAGCAATATGACCCCTAATGACTGGCAGTTTATTGCTGATGATATACAAGCAAAATACGACCAATATGATGGCTTTGTGGTATTGCACGGTACCGACACAATGGCGTATACAGCATCTGCGTTGTCTTTTATGTTAGATAACTTGCAAAAACCAGTTATCGTTACAGGGAGCCAAATTCCACTTTCTGAAATACGCAGTGATGGACAACTTAACTTACTAAATTCGTTATATTTAGCAGCTCATTACCCGCTCGCTGAAGTTGGGTTATTTTTTAATAACAAATTATACCGGGGAAATCGCTCAACTAAGGCGGACTCTTCAGGGTTTAATGCTTTTGAAAGTCCCAATTGTGACCCGTTAATTACCGCTGGAATTCAAATCAACGTCGACCTAGGTCAGTTAGTTGTTACCCCGCCGCGCAATGAAAGTAAGTTAACTGTCATTCCAATTAAAGACCAACCAATTGGCGTCGTTAGTTTATACCCTGGAATATCCCATCAGGTTATTGCAAACATTCTTGCTCAACCTGTAAATGCGTTAATCATACAGAGTTATGGTGTTGGTAACGCACCGGAAAACGAAGCGTTATTGAACGAAATTGAGCAAGCCCATAAACGCGGCATTTTGGTTGTAAATCGAACGCAATGCCACAGAGGCATGGTTAACATGGAAGGATACGCCACAGGTCATGCACTTAAAGATGCAGGTGTATTGTCCGCGAGAGACATGACGCTAGAAGCTTGCCTTACCAAAATTCATCACTTGCTGAGTCAAGATCTTAGTTATGACGAAGTTCGAAGACGCTTTGAAATAAACTTAAAAGGTGAACTTAGTTTGTAGTTTATGTGCGGTCATTCGACTTATAGTCCAATTAAACAAAGAGACACGCATAAAAAAGCCAAATACACAGTATTTGGCTTTTTGCTTAATGGCTGAAATAGCCTAAGGGTTAGTTCATAAAGATTGGCTTGATCCGATCTAACAGAACTAAATCTGTTTCTTCAAATACTCCGGCTGTAAGCCACTCTTCTAATAAGTCTTGAGTAGAATATTCGATACCCTGTTCTAGTTTTTCCGACATTAAGATCATTTGTATTTCGTTACGTTTGGCTTTGTCTGCCGCTGGCGAACTAATACCGGCAATAAGTTCGAGTTTTATTGTCACAAGATGGCGGTCTGATTTACCATTTGTATTCAAGGCAGTTTGCCATGCTGCTTTAAGATGATTAACTTCGGCCTTTTCGCCAAGGGCTAAGCTTTTAACCGCAGCAAACAAATCAACGTAAACTTGCTTTTCTTGTAACTCTCGTTGTTTGCCAATCTGAACGTCACATACAGCGTTAATTTCTTGCCCCGTACGTTTAAGCTTTTCATATTGACCTTTTGACAATCCTTCGAGCGAACTTAGAACAGCCTCAACGTCGTCTATAACTGATCGTAATTCACTAATGTCACTACCATTGTTCGCTCGCTCTGCTAGGTCTTTAAGCCTGTCGGCAAAGTCATCATAGATAGCTAACGATTGCTCTTTTTGCTGCCTATAAGCTTCTTCTCGCTGCGCAAAAATAGGATTGTTTAGCGCCCTAAATTCTCGCCATAATTTTTGGTCAACATTTTTTCCAGCAAAACCGACTTTCTGCCACTTATTTTGTAGCCCCTTTAAGTTGTCAATTTTCGAGTCTAACTTGTCATCGGACTGAATGATCGCCTCTGCTTTTTTAAGGATGTCACGTTTTTCTTGTTCATTATCGCTGTGATGGTCGTTAATGGCTTTACGAATTGGTGAGCAAAGCGTACGGTATTTTCCGTTAACTTCATCCACTTTTTCACGGTCAACCAAACCAGTTTCACGCCAAAGCTTTGTTAACTTAACAAATACAGACTCCAACTCACGCCAATCAGCGACTTGTGAACTTGTTAAATTATCGTTGAGTTTTTGCAGTTGTTCTAAAATAAGCTGCTTGGCTGCCAAACTATCACTGCGCTCTTTTTCTAACATTTGGTAATGTTCTCGACATGGTACAAATGCTTGCTCACATAAATCGTCAAACTGCTTATTTAACTCAGTTTCCGTATCGTCACCAGCATGGCCAAGACTTTGCCAATTTGAACGTAACAAACGTACACGATGAGCTTGTTCTGTAGGATCTGCTATAGGCGTCGTCGCGAGTGTGCCAATTTCTTCAAGCAACTCTTGTTTTTTAGGATTTGAAAAAGATCGCTCTAATTCACGCAGGCCATCTACTTGCTCTTGTAGAATTTGCCATTTATTTGTCAACTGAGCTTGTTGATAATCATTTAACTCTGCAAACCAAAACGTCAATTTCTTAAACAAACCAAATGCGTTATGGTAACGGCCTTCTTTTACAAGCCCTTCTAACTCCGCCATTTTACGACGCGTTTGATTAAACATTTGCTTTTGTTCGCGCTCTAATTGCCAAACGGGTTCTTGCAGCGCTGTTAATTTAATTTTGTATTCATTAGCAATGTTTTCAGGAAGCGCGATATTTGCCTGCGACACATTTTCCTGCCAACGCAATTTAATGGCTTTAAACTGAGGATTAAACACATTTAAAGACGCTAGATCTTTTGGCGCCTCTAACTGTGACAGCTCAGTAATCACTTGCGCAGCATTAATTATCGCTTGTTTTATTTGTGGGACTTGATTTGCACGATTAAAAATTGATTCGCAACGTTTGATTAATTGCGCTTTGTTTTGTTCAGTTAACGCTAATTCGTGACATTGCTTTGAAATAGAATTGATCGTTTCTGTGATTTGAACCTGATCAATTTCTTTTTCTTCCACGATAGACGAAGTGATTTGACCTTCCACACTGTCTAGTTGCGTATTGAGGGCAGTATAATTTTTATCTTGTTCGATGGCAGTTTGGCGTATAGCTTGTTCTTTTTCAAATTGCGCTTTAAGCGGCGCTAAAATACGTTCTAAGCTGACATTTATGGCGTTATATTTGGTAGCCAGTTCTGTTTGAACAGACTCGCTTAATAAGCTGATATCACGTTCATTGGCAAGCCATTCGGCGTTTAAACTTGTCATTTGCGATTGAATCACATCAAAATCGCTTTTTTCTTTTAATGCATTAAGTCGAGCCAACAACAACCGAACATGCTTTTCGATTTTAACCGGACGTTCCGCTTCTTCGGTAAGCACTTGAATTTTAGCGTTCACTAATTCAAGTTGAGCCGCTGTTAATTTTTTAGAGAGTTTTCGTAACTGCCCTAGCTCATTGGTATTTTCTATGAGTTGCTTTTTTAACTCCGCTGATAAGGCTGAGTCTGTAATGGCTTTAAAATAAAGAGATTCTTTATCTAGTTTGTTAAGGACAGATAAAACTAACGATTCATCATCTAAGCTAAAAACCACTTTCTCAAGTATGTGGCTAATATTACATTCAGTAATAAATTTTGATTTTAAGCTCGCATCAATTTTTACGGTGCCCTTTCCTGTAAGACTATCGACGATAACTTTTTCAGCGTGCTTTTTAATCGGTTCTGAAACATCGTGTTTAAATGCTTGCCACCACAATGCAAAATCACTTAATTTATCCAAAGCGGCGCGTCTAACTTTGTCATTATTGTCGTTAAAAGCCAGTTCATGAATAATGGGTTTATTAGAAAGGTCACTCAATTCTAATTCGGCAATTGCCGCTAATCGGTCACTGACTTTTTCACTTAGCCATTTTTTTCTTTTAAAAAGATTCTTAAATATCATTTTCGTCAAACCTTGCAATGTCGTTTGCTGCCAGAAACTCTTTTTTGAGTTCACTTTTGGACTTAACTACCATTTCACCATCTTCACCAATAGTGAAGTGCTGAGTAGACTTTTCGATTTTCGACTGATAGGCGATAACCAGTTGCAGAGCATTATCTTTTTGCTCCTGTGTTGCAACACGGCCATTTTGCCACTTTCCAGTTTCGACAACGTATTTTAGGTTTTCGAAAACTTCGGGGGTTACACCCGCTAAAAGTTGTTCAATACTCATTATTTGTCCTTAATACTTTTGTCGTTTGGCGAGAATGATCCGAATTCGATTGACGATATACCACACAAAACCAATTACAATGGATGCCTGCGCCGCAACAAATTGTGGTGACTCCGGATCATCAAGTTTGTAGTACGAGAAACAACCTGCCAAAAATAACAACATAGCAATTATCTGATGTGTCATAAGGGTTTGGTTGGATTTTAACGAACGTATTTTGTTTAAACTATGAAGTTTTTCTTCTGTTAACTCGGTCATATCGAGTTCGCAGTGTGGGCAAGCTTTGTGTTTATCCGAAATGTTATTGGCACATTGTGGACATTTGATAATCGCCATATTGGTCTACCTAAAGGAGTTTTAAAATTTTACGGCAACACCGTAAACGCAGAAAGCACCCTATTAAAGGGTGCTGTTTTATCGAATCAATAATTACTTGGTATCGTTCTCTTTATTGAACTTAACCCAATAATCACCAACAGTTTCTTTCATTTCTTTGCGTAGTAATAAAATACCGAACAAGTTCGGTAATGTCATGACGACGATTGCGACCGCAGCTAATGTCCATATTAGAGATGTATCGGCATAAGAAGCCCAAAAGAACCCGGCAACATATATAACACGATATGGCATTACTGATTTTGCCCCTAACAAGTAGGTCATCGCACGGTCACCATAATAAGACCACGCTATTGCTGTTGAAAACGCAAAGAGTAATAGCCCGATTGTGACAATATATTTACCATATTCACCAAAATAACCTTGGGTGAATGCTTTGGTCGTTAAGGCCGCAGAGTGGATCAAGGAGTCACCTCGAACAATAATCTCGTCGTTTTTCAGTTGGCCACCAATAACTTTTAACTTACCGTTATACACATGGTCACCAGGTAACAAAAATACAACGTTCTCAGCAAATGAACGTGAATTTAAAATTGTGAAGTCACCAGTAACCGCAATACCTTCACGGACAATGATTTCGCCATCAAAATCTTCAACTTTACTTGGTTGTCCATTTAAGTAACTGGATATTTCCGCAAAATCTTGTTCATTTTGTTGGCTGTAAGTGCCTTTCAATATTTCCATATCTGAGCGCTGGAATACATTTTCGTATTTTTGATGCCACGCACCAGAAGATAAGATCACCATACCTGTCAGTGTACAAATAATAATGGTATCAATAAACGGTTCTAAAATAGACACCATACCTTCTGATACTGGGTTATCGGCTTTTGCTGCAGCGTGAGCAATTGGCGCTGAACCTTGACCAGCTTCGTTTGAAAACAAACCACGGTTAACACCTTTAGTAAATGCATAGGCAAATGCGGCCCCGACAAAACCACCCGTTGCTGCGGAACCTGTGAAGGCTTCTGCAAAAACAGAGACAAATGAAGGAACAAGATTTTCGATGTTATAAAATATAACGCCTAATGCACCAATGATATAAAGAATTGACATCGCAGGGACAACGCGTGATGTAATGTACGCAATACGTTTAATCCCGCCTAAGATAACTAGCGCTAATAGAATCGCAAGAACACCACCTGTAACCATATGGTCAATACCAAATGAGTCGTGCATTGAAACGGCAATGTTATTAATTTGTGGCAGGCTGCCTGTACCAAATGAGCTGATAACCGTTGCAACGGCGAATAACACAGCTAACCATTTCATGTTTAAACGGCGGTCCATATAATACATTGGGCCACCAGACATAGTACCGTCTTCAGTTTTCACACGATATTTATGAGACATGGTTACTTCAACAAACTTAGTTGTCATACCAAAAAAGGCAGTCATCCACATCCAAAATAGAGCCGCAGGCCCACCGATGGAAAGTGCTAAAGCAACACCACCGATATTACCAGTACCGACGGTACCCGATAGAGCCGTTGCTAATGCTTGGAAATGATTTGTATCACCTTCCGCACCTTTTTTGTCGTACTTACCGGTAACTACTTTCCATGCATGTTTAAAATAACGAATTTGCGGGAATTTTAAATATAGCGTGAAAAAAACACCCGTACCGAGTAACACATACGGAAACCAAGGCGAGCTGCCTAAAATACTATCTAGAAAAACAAGTAGGTCATTAAAAGCCGTCACTGTTTGTTCCTTTTTGTTGTTATTGTTTTAATTAATGCGCGGCGTTATTTTTATTGATTACCGCGCAGTGTAGGGTAATTATTATCGTAACGTATCAACTACAGCTAAAATTGCTGTTAATACATCTGCGCCAAATTTAGCTGAACGAACATCGTTCCAACCATAGTCGACATCTGGTGCATTGTTGTGATCTTTAAATGGCATCTCAACCGTGTAGGCTAAACACTTAAATTGTTCACCTACCCAAGCTGAACCCACCGTTTTAAGCGCTTGGCCAGGTTCATCTTTTGGATACCCAAATTCATCTTGGAATTCAGGTGTCACTGCGGCATAAGATTGTTTAAACAAAGTTTCAAGGTCACTGTGTTTCTGGTCGTAACTTTCAATACCTTCACAACCGGCCACAAAATTGTATGGAATTGCTTCATCGCCATGAATATCTAAAAACATATCAACACCTGTAGATAACATGTGTTCGCGAACGTAATAAACTTCTGGGCTATTTTCTTTACTTGGTGTTAGCCATTCTCGGTTTAAGTTAACGCCATTGGCATTTGTTCTTAAGTGCCCTCTTACCGAGCCATCTGGGTTCATATTTGGGACGATATAAAACACAGCTTTTTGCTGTAAAAGTCGAGACGTTGCATCGTCTAAATCAAATAAACGTTCTAACAGGCCCTCAACATACCATTCGGCCATCGATTCGCCAGGATGTTGACGTGCGGTGATCCAAATTGATTTTTTGTGTTCTGCGGGTTCACCTACTTGGATAACCGAAATATCGCGACCATCGATGGTTTGACCTAGAGTCGTTAATTGCGTGTTGGGATTTAATTGTGCGCTGTGGATTAGATCTAAATGTCGTTCGTAGGAATATGGTACAAAATAGGCGTAAAATACGTGGTCAAATTCGGGGATATGGTTAATAACGAGTGGCCCATCATCATAATCAGTGTCGACTCTAAACCAAGTGTTACGGTCATATGAGGCCATAACATTATAATCTTTCCAACCTTCTGGGTAGGCTGACTGTTGAGCATTCAATATTTTAATTGTATGTTCTTCACCAGCTGAAGTTTCAAGTTTAAAATGAAACCATTGATAAAAATCAGAATTATTGTCTTTCTTTATATTTAACTGGATATCAGTTGCAGACTCTAAACGGACAACTTCAATATTTCCGCTGTCAAAATTACTGCTTATTTTCATTATATTTCACCAATTTGTTAAACCTAGATGAGGTTATCATATTCTATCTAGTTTTAACCATAGGATCTTGGTGATCTAGGTGATCAATGTTTATAAAATCAACGCTCTTAGCCGCATTCCCAATTCAGATGAATAGCCAAGCGATTTAGATACGACTTTTTGATCCGCATCCAGTAAATAATACGTCGGAAATCCAGTGATATTAAACTCATCTGCCACTTCGTTTGTTCCGAGTAAAACTGGAAAGTCCAACTTATGCTTAATGATCTTCATGTGAACATCTTCAATTTGTTGGTAGCTTAATACCACAGAAACAATATTAATTTCGCTTCCATAATCACGATAAAAGTCTTGAAGATTTGGTAGGCTAATATTGCAAACACTGCACCAAGGGGCCCAAAAATAAATAAGCGTAGGCTTACCTTTTAACTGCTCAGAATTAACCGTCGTGCCCTTGACTGTTGGCATGATGAACCCAGGAACAGTTTCATCATAGCTAAGCAACGATGTCTCTCGTATCGTACTCACTAGATTAAATACAAGGAACACAACTACAATTTGAGTAAGTATATTTTTAAACATTTTCAACCTCATAACAACGTCACTCTACAAGACCGTTAGAGACTGACTATTATTACAGTTAAAATGCGTAACGTGCATTTATACTCATTTGTCTTCTAGGCTGTGGAACCCCAAAGTCATTAAGTGATTGACGAGGTTCATAACCGTTATATTGATTGTCATTTAGGTTTTCTACCGCAAATTGGAAAGACAAGTTGCGACCCATCTGATAATGCAAAGAAAGGTTTACAATAAATTGACTAGTTTCAGAGAAATATTGTTCGTTACCATCGGTCAAACCCTGACTTATAGAACTTGCAGGGCGATAAATGACATGTACATTTGAACGCCACTTCTCATTGCTCCAAAAGAGACTTGCCGTTGCAAAATGATCGTACTGAGCATTTACTGTATCGCTAAATATATGCGTATAGGTGGCTCTGGCGGAGAGATTTGGAGCTATATCCACATTACTTAACAATTCAATACCATTTAATTCAGTACTGCCGCTGTTAAAGAAGGTAAATCGTTGATTACTTGGAAGCTCTTGATAAACAATTAAATCAGTCATTTTTGTATGGAACAAAGTGGTTTCTAACATGAACTTGTCATTTGTCATTAGCCATTGTAACTCAGACGTTTCAACCAATTCTGGTTTTAGTGTCGAATTGCCAACTGTTACACCGTCGTTTGAATACAATTCATTAGTCACGGGGGCTCTAAATGCCTGCGAATAAATAGCTTTTATTTGATGCTGTTGGTCTAATTTTCTAATGTAAGCAATACGAGGTGAAAAAGCATCACCGGCACTATTATAATTTTCATAGCGACCACCTATAAATACTTTTTGCTGGTCATCGATTTGCCATTGTAATTCACCAAACCATGCGCGGCTTGTTATTGAATCTTTTAAGCCTTCAAAATCACCTAGTTCAGATAATTTGATCAAACCATTTTGGTAATGCGCGTCAATTGCAGGACTTGTTGATTGGCCATCATCTGTAACGTGCGTGGTTACCACACCGGCTTTTACTTGGGATTCTCGCTGAACTTCAACGCCTACACTAAATTCTAAACTTTCACTATATTGGTGACTGATATTAACCTGTAGCGCATAGCGGTCAGTTCCCCAGTAAGGCCCTTGGAGGACATCATGGCTAAATGGTGCAATTCCCGATGATTCAATAAAGCCAGCGGACTCGATTAAATGATCGGCATATTCTAATTGTGCACTTAATTGGGTTTTAGGATTAAATGAATACTGTGTTTTACCATACCAATATTGGTTTTCAGAAAGATAATAGTTAAGTGGATGATAACCATTAAGGTTAATAAACCCATCTTGTTTATGACTATCTTTTCGGTAACCGAGTTCAAAATTGGCATTTGACCAATTGATTGCCATCTGCTGATGTTCATATGGATTACGGGTTTCAACATCGTTTAACGTTTGTTGGTCGCTAATGATGAATTTCTGACCATCAGCTTCTAAAAACGAAAAATTTGCGGCAAGCGTGCCATTAAATAAAGATTCAGTTAATCCAAAGCTAAAACGTGATTGGCCATTGCTACCGATCCCTGCAGCTAAGTGATCATCCTTTTTTGTTACAATATTAATCACGCCTATGAATGCATTGCTGCCATATTTAGCCGATCCTGGACCGCGTATTATTTCTACCTTCTCGGCCGTTTCCAAATTAATGAAAGGGGTATATACACTTGCTTTACCAAATGAAACTTCGTTAATTCGCACACCATCTATCATGACCAACACATAGCCGTTGTCGAGATAGACGCCTCTAGATTGTAACTTTGATTGAGCCCCAACTTTCTCCCCTACTGTGGTTTGAAAACCCGGTACAAAGTTCATTAAGTCATAAAGATTGTCGACACCATATGCCTGAATATCACCACTAGAAAATACGGTAACCACAGAAGGAGATCCCGCAATTAACTCGGAGCTAAATCCTGCGACACTCGTTTCAACTTGCAATAATTCTTCTATTGATAACGTGAATAAATCGCTATTGTCTTGTTTGGCGTGAGCAAAGGGGGCAACCAATAATGTCGATAACAACAAGGATGATCTGACATCAATCATATATTTTCTCAAAATAACTCAAAGTCTTAAAAGATTTGTTTGGAAGATTAACCAAAAAACAAAAAAAGGTCACTGATTTTAGTGACCTTTTTAAAATTGTTTTTGTTTTTAAACAGGGAGTGATGGGTATTGAATACCTGCCATTTGTTGCATGACACGTACAACTTGGCAACTGTACCCAAATTCATTGTCATACCAAACATACAATACAGCGCGATTTCCATCGACAATCGTCGCTCTTGAATCAATAACACCTGCGTATCGATTGCCCACTAAATCGGTAGAAACGATTTCGGTTGAGCTCGTGAAATCAATTTGGTCACGTAAATCAGAATGTAAAGCGACATCGAGTAAATGCTCATTTAATTCTTTTACCGACGTTTCGCGGTCTAAATTAAGGTTCATTATAGCCATTGATACGTTCGGGGTTGGGACGCGAATCGCATTACCAGTCAATTTACCTTCTAATTCAGGTAACGCCTTAGACACAGCTTTAGCCGCTCCAGTAGACGTTAATACCATATTTAGCGCTGCGGCTCTGCCACGACGTTCAGCTTTATGGAAGTTATCAATTAGGTTTTGGTCATTTGTATAAGAATGGACCGTTTCAACATGACCGTTGTTTATGCCATATTCATCATTTAACGCTTTTAACACCGGTGTTATTGCATTTGTTGTACAACTTGCGGCACAAACAATTTTATCGTCTTTTAAAACATCTAAATGGTTTACACCATAAACAATGTTTTTAATTTTCCCGCCCGCAGGGGCTGTTAACAATACTTTTGCTGCGCCTTTGGATTTAAGATGAAGGCCAAGTCCATCTTCGTCTTTCCAAATACCCGTATTATCTACGATTAAGGCATTACTAATTCCATATTTAGTATAATCAACTTCATCTGGTGAGTTGGCATATATAACTTGAATATAAGCACCATTTGCTTTTATTACATTTGCTTTTGCATCAACGGTAATGCTGCCATTAAATGGTCCGTGAACAGAGTCTCGGCGTAATAAACTGGCACGTTTTTCTAAATCCCCGTCTTTACCACCACGAACAACGATTGCACGTAAACGTAAATTAGCGTTAGGACCATTTTTTTCAATAAGCAATCGAGCCAGTAAACGACCGATACGACCAAAACCATAGAGCACAACATCCTGCGGTTTTTCAGCCGGTGGCTGATCTAATACAAGTGCTAATTCTCGTTTTAAATACGCTTCTTTTGTAAGCCCTTCCCCGGCATTTTTAAATAAATAACCGTAGGCTAATTTACCAAGGTCCACTTTTGCAGGATTCAAATTAAGATTGTTAATGATTTCTAAAAACTCAAAGCTTTCTTTAAGTCTTAACTTGTGGTCTTCATATTTAGAAACTGTTTTATGTGCTTTGATAACATCAATTGTAGAAGCAGAGACAAGTGGACGACCATAGACGCAAATTTCAATACCACGATTACGATACAACATACCAATAAGCGGTTGCATACGTTCTGCAAATTCTTGTCGCACTAACCAACTTTGTTGATATTGCTGTTCTGGAGTTAAAGTCATTCTTTCTACCTTCAATTAATTAACGTTGCGGGATAACTAGATGTAAAGCACCTAAAAAACGAACACATTGTAAAGGAACAAACCAAAACATGAAAGTTATTTTGTACTATTACACACCTAACAACAAAAATGACAATTAACTGAACAACGTGACTATTGTATATCTTTTATAAATTGGCAAAAACGGAGTCGTTTCATGCTTTATAGGCACATCCGCCTGAATATGTAAGCCCCCTAAGACGGTATAAAAGAAAGTGACAAAGAATTAACACAATACCGCTTACCAGTTTCTGTCGGGCCGTCATCAAAAATGTGCCCTAAATGGGAATCGCAATTAGTGCACAATATTTCAATTCGGGTCATGCCATTTGAGTGGTCCTTAATATATTCGACAGCCCCGTCAATGCTTTGGTCAAATGCAGGCCAACCACAGTGGGCATTAAATTTTGAATCAAAAGTAAACAAAGGTGCTTGGCAACATGTACAAACATAAAGGCCTTTTTCACTGTGGTTTAAAAATTTGCCTGTACCTGGATACTCCGTACCTTTTTTCCGCGTCACTTTAAATGCTTCTGGACCAAGTTGTTCCAGCCACTGTTCATCGGTTTTTACTATTTTTGACATTTGTCACTCCTGCTTAATCGAAACGTTAGTTTAGTATAGACATAAAAAAACCACATACTGTGATGTGGTTTTTTCGTATTATATTTTTACGATGGGTCGATCTTTATGACTCCATTCGACATGGTATTTTTTGCCAGCGGCTTTATCTGTGCGTGCAAAAGTATGCGCCCCAAAAAAGTCTCGTTGCCCTTGCAACAAATTAGCTGGTAATACCGCGCTACGATAAGAATCATAATAAGCTAAAGCGGATGAAAACCCTCCAACCGGAATGCCCATCATAGTTGAGTTTGCTACAGTTCTACGCCAATTAGATTGAAACTTAGATATTTGTTCAGAAAAAAACGGGTCCATTAACAAGTTGGTTAAGTCTTCATCACGTTGATAAGCTTCAGTGATCGACTGAAGAAAAACAGCTCTAATAATACAACCAGCACGCCAAATTTTAGCTATGCCTGCAAAATCTAAACTCCATTCATATTCTTTAGCGGCCATACTCATAAGTTGGAAACCTTGAGCATAAGCACATATTTTAGAACAGTACAAAGCGTCGTGTAGTTCTCTAATAACCGTGTCTTTATCTAAATTCATTGCTGAAATATCAGGACCAGCCAAAATCGTTGATGCCTTTACTCTATCTTCTTTTAATGTCGACAGAGCACGTGCATAGACAGCTGATGTAATGGTTGGTGAAGGGGCACCGATTTGCAGTGAACTAACTGCAGTCCATAGTCCAGTCCCCTTTTGACCTGCTTGATCCAAAATAATATCAACCAAAGGCAATTGTGTTTCAGGGTCAATGTGCTCTAAAACTTCTGCACTGATCTCAATTAGGTAACTATTTAATTCGCCTTTATTCCAATCTCTAAAAATCTTGGCGATTTCACTAGGTTGCATATCCAACCCTGTTCGCATGATATTATAGGCTTCGCAAATTAACTGCATATCAGCATATTCAATACCATTGTGGACCATTTTGACATAGTGACCACTGCCGGTTCCACCGATATAAGTGGCACAAGGTTCGCCTTCTAACACTGGATTTCCTGGTTCGAAACGTTCAATTGGCTTACCGGTAGTAGAGTCTACTTTAGCGGCAATGGCTTTCAACATAGGTGCTATACGAGTCCATGCATATCGGTCACCACTTGGCATCAATGAAGCACCAAAGCGCGCGCCAACTTCTCCACCCGAAACCGCAGTAGAAAAGAATAAAAGCTTACCTTCAAAATCTTTTTCGCGTTGAACTGTGTCAGTCCATAAGCTATTGCCAGTATCAACAACAATATCGTCGGCTTGTATACCGGCGTCGATAAGTTTATGACAGACGTCATCAACTGGCTTGCCTGCTGGTACAGATAACATTATCAAATGAGGGGATTTTAGTTTTGCTAATAGTTCGGTATAAGAGGTACAAGGAAAAATACGCTGAGGGTTTTCACCTCGTTCAACTTCATCTTGTTTTATTGCGTCATTAACTTTGTCTGTGTCTAAGTCGAATGCAGCAATTTTGTAACCATTATCTGCTAGGTTTAAAGCTAAATTTTTGCCCATCACACCTAGGCCAATAAAACCTACATCACACAATATTTCTTGGTCTGACATTTTACGTCGCCTCTTAATCCGAACCAAATTCGGCATAGCCTGAAATTTGGCGCGGATTATACAAAAACTATCCTTCCATTCATACCGTCAAGAACAATTAATTATACAAAGGAACAAATTCCAATATTAAAGTTAACTATCCGGCACAGGTTTAAAGCTCACTTTAAACCTTAAAAACGAATTAGGCTGTTTGAGACTTTTGACCAATAACACAATTATCATAGTCGATTTTCCACAAACTCATGCTATTTGCATTTTGTTTGTATAACGTTGTTCCGACCGAAACATGTTCGTCAGCATAAGGTTTAGACGTATCTATTACTAATGTTTTAGTGAGCCCGTCTGGCACGTTATAACCAACGTCTTTATTTGACGAATTAAAGATCAATAACAGTTGGTAACATTTATCTTCGTCAGCAACGAGTAAACCCAGGCATTGATTATAATGATTGTGCCAATCTTCAATCCGTTTCTCTTCGCCATCTGGCCTTATCCAACTGACTTTATGATGATAAGTGCTGTGTTCAAAATTATCATCCGGCAGAAAACAATGTTTTAACACTGAGAAGCGCTTTCTAATTTCGATACAACGTTTCATAAATTGTAAAAATGCCGATTGACGACTGTCAATTGACCAATTCACCCAACTAATTTCGTTGTCTTGACAATAAGCGTTGTTGTTGCCGTTTTGTGTACGACTTAACTCATCACCAGCTAAAAGGTGCGGGATCCCTTGTGAGAAGAGTAAGGTCGCAACTAAATTGCGTTTATGTAATTCGCGTTTATCAACAATTGCAAATTCAGATGTTGGCCCTTCTACGCCATAATTTTTAGAAAAATTAGCGCCATGTCCATCACGATTATTTTCTAAATTAGCTAAATTGTGGCGATGGTCGTAACTCACTAAATCTTGTAACGTAAATCCATCGTGGTAGCAAATGTAGTTTACTGACGAAAGTTGACTTCGTTTTCCTTTACGAAATACATCTCGCGATCCTAATATTCGACTCGCAACTTCAGGTACTAGGCCTTTCTCACCGTTCCAAAACTTGCGAATACCGTCGCGATATTTATCGTTACATTCATTCCAATAAGCGGGGAAGTTACCTAATTGATAGCCTTCTGGCCCAATATCCCAAGGTTCAGCAATTAATTTACATTGACCAACAATAGGATCTTGAGCGATGGCTTTGAACAATGCCGATTTACGATTAAATCGCTCACCATTTCGGCCCATAGTTGCCGCAAGATCAAATCGAAATCCGTCTACCTGCATTTCAGTTAACCAATAACGAAGTGAGTCCATGATCATACGTAAACTGAAGTCGCTGTCACAATTAACTGTGTTGCCACAACCGGTATAATTGGCGTAGTCTAAGCAATAATCATCGTAAGTCATAAGGTAAAAGTCGAATTCAGCTAACCCTCTAAAACTCAGAACAGCGCCATCTTTACCCGCTTCGGCAGTATGGTTATAGACCACATCTAAAATGACTTCCAAACCATTTTCGTGGAAAGTTCTAACTAAGGTTTTAAACTCGACAACCGCGTTATGTTTGGCGTATCTTGGATCTGGAGCAAAGAAATTTATTGGGTTGTATCCCCAATAGTTAGTTAGTTCCAAGTCTTCAAGTCGGGGCTCCGACATATAGGAAAACACTGGCATTAACTGCACACTGGTAACCCCTAACGATTTAATATGTTTGATTACATTAGGATCGCATAGCCCTAGATATGTACCTCTATTTTCTTCAGGGACTAACTCATTGAGTTGTGTAAATCCTTTTACGTGTGTCTCATATAATATGGTTTCTTCGCGAGGTTTTTTTGGCTTTGTCACCCCTTGCCAATCAAAATCAGGCGATTTGAGAGTAGATTTAGGAATGAAAAATGGACTATTTTCTTCATACAGACTTTTATTCCAAATAACAGGACGATTTATCCCCTTTGAATATGGGTCGATAAGCAATTTGTCATTAACTTGCTTGCCCTTATTCTCGTCTTTTTGTATCGCTTGTACTGCATATAACCAGTCACTATTTACCCCCAAAAATTCGGCATGAAATACTTTGCCGGTGCGGTGGGCCAATTCAACTACAGCCACTTCCTCTTCAGTATCAGGTAAGAAAAAATGAATAAATAATTGCGTCGCATCAGATGCGAAGACTGCGATGTTTAGTTTCTCTGCTTGCCAGCTCACTCCAAGCGGGCAAGGGCTGCCCGTTTGAGGTGAAAATTGTTTAGTTTGAGCCATAGTAACCATTTAGTTGTTGTGGTAGTCATTCAGACTTGCCGTTAAAACGGCAAATCATTTACTTTAATTTTAAAAAGATGGTGCTCAAAGGTGGCAAATTAACAAGTAGACTATTTGCCTTATCGTGCCATAACTGTGGTTCAGAATTTAGCGGTTCACCCGCTGAATAGTTACTACCCCAGTAATACTCACTGTCAGAGTTAAATATCACTTTATATTCGCCAGCTTGAGCGACACCAACGCGATAGTTGTTTCTAGGAATAGGCGTAAAGTTGGAGATTACAATTATGTTCTCGCCTTTGCTATCTGTACGCATAAATGACACGACACTGTGTTCAGCGTCAGAATGATCAAGCCATTGGAAACCGCCATGTTCATGATCTAATTCATGAAGCGCGGTCTCGCTACGATACAATTTGTTCAAATCACGATATAAGTTTTGCATACCCGAATGTTTATCAAACTCTAAAACATGCCAACTTAAACTTTGATTGTGGTTCCATTCTTCGCATTGACCAATTTCATTCCCCATAAAGTTTAGTTTTTTACCTGGGTGAGCATACATAAACGAAGCGTAACAACGAAGATTCGCCGACTGTTGCCATTCATCCCCAGGCATTTTACCCACTAGTGAACCTTTGCCATGAACCACTTCATCATGGGAAATCGGCAAGACAAAGTGTTCGTCGTAGTTATACACCATTGCAAACGTAATATCATTGTGGTGGTAACGACGGTACGACGGATCTTTAGATATGTAATTTAGCGAGTCGTGCATCCACCCCATATTCCACTTAAAGTCAAAGCCTAACCCACCATGTTCTGACGGTTTAGACACGCCAGCAAACGATGTTGACTCTTCTGCAATGGTCATAGCATGTGGGAATTTGGCATGAACATCGTCATTCATCCAACGCAATAAACTTATTGCTTCGTAATTATGATTCCCGCCGTCAACATTTGGTATCCATTCACCTTCATTACGTGAATAATCCCAATACAACATAGACGCAACCGCATCAACACGCAGCCCATCAATATGAAACTTGTCAACCCAATACAAAGCGCTTGCAACTAAAAACTGTCTGACTGTGTCTTTACCATAGTCATAAATACATGAGTTCCAATCAGGGTGCCAACCGCGACGTGGGTCTTCGTATTCGTAGACATTAGAGCCGTCAAATCGAGCTAATCCATGGGCGTCTTCTGGAAAATGAGCCGGAACCCAATCAACGATGACCCCGATATCATTTTTGTGACACTCGTCTACAAACGCTTTGAAATCGTCTGGGTCACCAAATCGTGAAGTTGGTGCAAATAGACCGGTTGGTTGATAGCCCCAAGAACCATTAAATGGAAACTCAGTTACTGGCAACACTTCTAAATGGGTGTATCCCATATCTTTTAAGTAGGGAATAAGTTCCTGTGCCATTTCTTGATAAGAAAGCGAAACCTGTTCACCGTCAATAATTTTAGTCCGCCACGAGCCTAAATGAACCTCATATATTGACATAGGTTGACGGTAAACATTTTGTTTCGGTTTAGACATCCAAGAGCTGTCTTGCCATTGGTATTGATTATGGTCATAAACTACAGAGGCAAATGATGGGTATTGATCATGGCTAAAGCCAACAGGATCGGCTTTATGTGGAAGACTATGCCCATGCGCATCTTTTAATTCAAACTTATACTTATCGCCTGCAACAACACCCGGTACGACTAATACAAAATGTCCACAATCGGTTTTTTGCATTGGTAAAATACGACCATCCCATTCATTGAAATCGCCTATTAAGCTACAACTCATGGCATTTGGAGCGAATACGGCAAAACGTGTCGCAGATACGCCGTTTTCTAATGTGATTAATTGTGCACCGAGTTGTTGATATATGTTTTCGGCGGCTGTCGCCAAATAATGAACAGCATGATACGCCTCATCCTTATAAAAATAAGGGTCGTTAATTTCTTTTTCTACGTTATCAACAGTCGCAACTAGCTTGTAATTAAAGTAATTTTTTCTTCGAGGAAACTGTTTTTCAAACAAGCCGTTTTTAACTTCGACTAATTCGCCTAAATTTTTGCCAGTTTTTACATCTAATACCACTACCTTACTTGCCTTAGGTTGCCATACTCGAAGCATAATGCCTTTATTGTTGTCGCCTGGTTGCATACCAAGATGTTCAAAGGGAAAGGTTACGTTAGCTTGATTAAGTCGATTTACCAAGGCATTCGGTTGTTGCATATTTATTCCTTAACAAAATTCTAAATGCGAAACATCGTCTAAGGCATTTACCACCTTAGACGATGCTTTAAATTACAGTATTCGTTAGTCCCTATTCGAGTCAATTAAAAACTTTTTATCCATTGACTAAAATAAATACCTAAAATATTAATTTCACTTCTTATTTTTTACCATCCTAAGACGCTGATTGTCGAGCTTTTGTCAGTTCATTTGTTAGATGATTTATTTCATTGATAGAAAATATGTCTTCTAAGTTAGTACTGAGCTTACGTCGCCAATTTGGATATTCTGAACTTGTACCTGGAATATTCACCGGCATGTCCATCTGTAACCAGTCTTCTAACTGTAAACTTAACAGAGCAGAGGCCCCTTTAGCCATATGAATTTGCATGCCGTAGTTCAATGCTTGTGTCATCGGCACTTCATTCGCATCTTTCCCAATTTCTTCTGGCAAAGAATTATGTCCATGTAAACTATCTAAAATACATTGTTTGGCATGTATACGGTCAGCATATAAATTTTTGATGAGTTCTTCACCTTCGTATAGTCCAAGTTGTTGACCAAGTTCTAAATCTTTACAGTGCCAATAGCCAATGAGGGTTGGCATATCATGTGTCGTCAACGTTGCCATTGCTTGTTCAACATAATGTTTTGGCGAGTAGAAACCGCCATCCTCGGCCTGCTCAAAGAAAAACACTTTATAAGAGTGAATACCATTTTCTTTTAACTTGCCTACGATATTGTCTGGCACAGTACCTAGGTCTTCACCAATGATTGAACATTTATTTAAATGGCTTTCTAACGCCAATATTGCTAATAAATCATCAACCGGGTAATAAACATAAGTGCCCTCTTTCGCTGACTCACCCGCCGGAACCCACCACAATCTCAATAATGCCATTACGTGGTCGATTCTAAGCGCACCACAAGCATGCATATTGGCTCTAAATAAATCAATAATTGGCTGGTAAGCTTGTTGATAAAGTCGAACGGGATCCATTGGTGGTAAACCCCAGTTTTGGCCGAGCGGGCCTAATACATCTGGTGGAGCACCAACCGACGCGTCTGTACGATACAAATCTTTATTTGCCCAAATTTCTGTCGAACCTTCGCTAACCCCTACGGCTAAATCTCGATAAGTGCCAATCGCCATACCTTTGGCTTTGGCGAGTTGATCGACATCTTCTAATTGTTGCGCTGCTACAAATTGCAGATACATATAAAAATCGACTAAATCACTATGTGCTTTTGCAAATGATTTTACATCTTCAGAATCATAATCACGGAAACCTTCCGGCCACACAGGCCATCCCCAATTGTCGCCGATAAATTTACCTTCGGCTTTAAAAGAGTCTTGAATGGCGTCAAAGGTTGCCATTTGCTTTAAGCTATCGCCACCAAGCAGTTTAAAGTCCGCAAATGCTTTGGCCGTTTTGGTATTTTTAGAAACTTCATTTGCTACAAAAAACGAATATAACGGCTTTAACGCTTTTAATTTAAGATCCATTACAGACCCATAATCAACGTCGTTTGTTTGCTTGGCTAAGTTTAATTGCGCGATAAAATCGTCAGATGCAACTAGCTTTTGAACGTCTTTGCTCTCGTTAAAGCCAACAACACTCTGGACATCGATATAAATAACATTAAGCCAACGTCGAGAAGACGGGCTATAAGGGCTACAGGCGTCAGCATTGTTTGGGTACAAAGCATGAATTGGGTTTAGACCAACAAAGTCAGCTCCACGGTCTGCCACTTTATCAATTAATACTTTGAGGTCATTGAAGTCGCCTACCCCCCAGTTACGAGCACTACGTACACAGTAAAGCTGAATACTAGGGCCCCACATTTTTTTACCCTGAATTAAGGCTTGCTGTTTATAACATTCTTGTGGCGCTACAATTAACTTTCCTTCGCCTAATGCCTCTTCTACGCCTTTTTCAAATAACTCGATTTTGTAATAACCCATATCAAGTTCTTCGTTAAATTCAAATGCATATTGTTGTATTTCGACATCACGGATCTCAACAGCGGCGATAAGTTCTTGCTCTACAGCCACAAATTCAAATTCTTGAATAACGCGATTACCCTGAGATATCTTTAACACCAAAGGATCATTGGCAAAATCGATTGGTAATTTAAATAGTAATCTGGTCACTGAACCTGTTCGAACCACAGTTACAGGTTCGACAACGCAAAGCCAACTTTGTTCTGCCTCATCATTCACTTTTTCAATTAATGCCGCTTCGTCATGGACTGGATATCCCATGGCTGCAAGAATTTTTTCTTTAGATTCTTGTTTAATTACTGCGCGTGTCCCCCATGCGTCAGTGTATTCCGATTCTATACCGCGTGCCTGAACAAGTTGTTCGACTAATGATGCATTCATGCTCATTCCTATGCTATGGAAATTAAAGAGAGTTTGTGGAGTTTGACCCAAAAAAAATGTTCACTCCCACCCAGTCAGGTTGTAACTATAAAAGCGTTTTGGCTTCTATTACCACTACATACGTTTGCATAAGATAAGTGCGGCATTTTTATATAGAAAACTTGCTAAATTTCGTTAGTAGGCTATCGACTAAGTACGTAAATAATATGACACCTGTATTAATAAACAACTAAAACACGATGATTTGGTTATTTTTTTACGATATAGGGTAATGTCGTAAAAAATATTCGTTGATAACAGCAAATAGCTTTACATGACGGAGAAATAAATGTAATTTTATTACAACTTTGTAAATTGAATACACTATCTATAGGTGCTTTATGACTATTCGCGTAGCTATTAACGGATTTGGCCGTATCGGACGTAACGTTCTTCGTGCGTTATATGAATCAGAAAAAAATTATGACCTTAAAATCGTTGCAATAAACGATCTTGGCGATGCCAGCATCAATGCTCACCTTTTGAAATATGACACGGCACACGGCCGTTTTAATGCTCAAGTTGAAGTGGCAGATGACTCTATTGTTGTAAACGGTGACGTGATAAGCGTGACGTCTGAACGCAACCCTGCTGACTTGCCTTGGGCAGAGCAAGAAATTGATGTTGTTTTTGAATGTACGGGTATTTTCCAGTCTAAAGAAGCAGCAAGTGCGCATTTAGATGCCGGTGCTAAAAAAGTTATCATTTCAGCTCCGGCTAAAAATGTTGACGCGACTATCGTTTACGGCGTAAACGAAGACACGATTACGAGTGACATGACTGTTATTTCAAATGCGTCTTGTACAACGAACTGTCTCGCACCATTTGCTAAGATCTTAAATGACGAATTTGGTATCGAGTCTGGGCTTATGAATACAATTCATGCTTATACCAATGACCAACGTTTGAGCGATGTATATCACACTGATTTGCGTCGTGCTCGTGCAGCGGCAATGTCTATGATCCCAACTAAAACAGGCGCGGCAGCGGCTGTTGGTCTAGTGGTTCCAGAACTAGCTGGTAAAGTTGACGGTTTAGCGGTTCGTGTTCCAACAATTAATGTTTCGTTAGTTGATTTAACATTCATCTCTAAAACAGACGTAACAGCAGAACAAGTTAACGACGCTATCCGAAACGCTGTTGCAAAAGGCGGTTCATTAGCGGAAGTATTAGCAGTGAACGACGAACCTCTCGTTTCTGTTGACTTCAATCACATTGCATACTCTTCAAACTTTGACGCGACTGAAACCCGAGTAATTGGTCGATTGGTTAAAGTTATGAGCTGGTACGACAACGAATGGGGTTTCTCAAACCGCATGTTAGATAATGCAGTTCAGTTAATGACTGCAAAATAATTTTTCTGAATTAAGAAACATTATTGTATAAGATTGTAAAAGGTGGCCTTAGCCACCTTTTTTTGTTTTCAATTTTGGTGAATAAATGAATAACCCGTATATTAAGTTGGTAAAAAATAAAGACGCTTCGGATATATTTGATTTGGTACACCCGCGATTTACTGCCCAGATCAGTAAATTTGGAGGGCACTTATTAGCGTTTAAACCAACCAATCAAGAACAATGGCTGTGGTTATCTACCAGTGCTAAACTAGATGGTTCAAAGCCTATAAGAGGTGGTGTACCGCTTTGTTGGCCTTGGTTTGGTCCGGCAACGGGCGAATTTGAAGGCGAACCGCAACATGGTTATATCAGAAGTCTTGATTGGGAATTGATTCTCGTTGAAGGTGACGATAAAGCGTTAACCGTTAGATTATCCCCTATTATGCCGAGTGAACTTAAAGAAAGACTAGGTTTAGACGTATTTGTTGAATATAAATTTTCCAATAAATTAAAAATAAGCTTAGTTACGACAAACGTCAGTGAAACGCCACGTCCCCTTTCTCAAGCAATTCATACTTATTTTAGAGTGGACGATATCCATAACACTGAGATCATAGGGTTAGATAACTGCCAATTTGCAGACAAACTGACTAAAGAGTCAAAGCAACAAGTCTCAGATATTAAAATAGATCAGTCAGTAGACAGAGTATACGTCACGGATCAGCCTGATTTGTCCTGTAAGACGAATACGACGACTAGATTAATCAGTGGCGCGGGTCACGACTCAATCGTTGTCTGGAACCCTTGGAAAGAATTGGCCAAAGATATACCTGACTTTGACGACAACGGGTATTTAAATATGGTGTGTATTGAAATGGCCAACACTCAAGGGTTTATATTAGCACCAGGAAAAACCCATAAGTTAAAACAAAACATTCGGTAGATTAAGCTTAGTACGGGTAATTTAAAAACTTGCAAACACTAAAAATTAAAACGAAAAAAGCCTACATAAAGTAGGCTTTTTAAATTCTAAGACTAAGTTGTCTTTACCGATTACTATTTACCAGCAACTGCCGTCGCCGCTAATTTAGTGATCTCACCCCAACGTTTTTCTTTAACGATATTGTCTGGACACAACCATGAACCACCACAACACATTACATTGCTAAGTGCTAAGTAGTCCTGGTAATTACCAGGGTTGATGCCACCAGTTGGGCAAAAACGTACCGCAGGGAAAGGCCCGCCAATTGATTTTAATGATTGCACACCACCAGACGCTTCCGCTGGGAAGAATTTAAAGTGTGAATAGCCTTTATCTAGACCAACCATTAATTCAGAAATTGAGGCGATACCTGGGATTAATGCAATAGAACCCGCATTACCAGCATCTAACAACTCAGGCGTTAATCCTGGGCTAATAGCAAATTTTGCACCAGCGTCTGTCACTTGCTTAAGTTGTGCTGCATTAGTTACTGTACCCGCGCCAATAATGGCTTCTGGCACATTGTCTGCAATTGCTTTAATCACGTCTAGGGCAGCCGGTGTACGAAGCGTAACTTCGAGAACACGGATCCCGCCGGCGATTAACGCTTCAGCGATCGGTACTGCATCTTCTACATTTTCTATTACTAAAACTGGAACAACTGGCCCAGCAGCAAATACTTCAGAAGAATCCATTAACCAATTACGTTCTGCCATATTTTATCCTTTTCACTTTCAATTCGAGCCACTCTAATAAGGTGGCAAATACGTTAAGAACTCAATTAAAGTTCTTGTTTCAAATACGCTGCACAGCCAATCAAACCAGGTTGATCTTCTGTAACAATATAAACAGGAATAGTTTCAACTAGCTTACTAAAGCGCCCTTTTGTATCAAAACGGCTTCTAAAATCACTATTTTTCACATATTCAATAAATCGTGGAACAATACCGCCCGCGATATAAACACCACCAAACGTTACGAGTGTTAATGCTAAATTACCGCCGAAACTGCCCAATATACGACAAAATATCTGCAATGATTTTATTGCCAATTCATCGGTTTCTTCTAATGCGCTTGTACTGACATAAGCTGGATCAACGTTTGAAACAGCAAGACCCTGTGCAGATTGCAACGACTGATAAATCTGAACTAATCCCAAACCAGATAACAACTGCTCGGCCGATACGCGTGCGTACTTTTTCTGCAATTCTTTCAAGATAGTGATTTCGTCCGCATCTATTGGTGCAAAATCGACATGTCCACCTTCACCAGGCAAAGGTATCCATTTTTCGCCGCTATGGACTAAGTTTGCTACACCCAGTCCCGTACCTGCGCCATAAATTGCAATCGGCTTATTGGGCTGTGCTTCACCGCCGCCTATCTGAACTTTTTTATCAGCACTGATATGTGGAACCGACATCGCTATCGCAGTAAAGTCATTAATAATAATGAGTTTTTTGAATCCAAATTGCGCTTTAATCGCTTTTTGTGAAAACGACCAGTGGTTATTTGTAAGACTAACCTGATCGCCCACCACAGCAGTGGCGACATCAATACAGGCAAACTCAATTTTGCAGTCAGTTTCAGCAAAATATTGGCTAATCGCGGCATCAATATTGTCAAAATCGGCACATTGATACGTTTTAATTAATGACAGTGAATAATCTTCTAAATTCGCCACAGCTAATCGAATATTAGTACCACCGACATCAGCAACTAAAGCTTGAATTGTCATTACTATTCCTTTTTAAGCTTCGTGAAATACGCAGCTAGCGCCTTCTTCTGGCGTCGTCATTACTTGACGTAAACCATTAAATAACTCACGACCCATAGCTTCACGTTCTTCTTTAAGATCTTTTATGAATGGTTGACGTTGAGCCAATTCTTCATCAGATACATGTACGCGGATAATGTTCTCATCGGCGTTTAATTCAATAATGTCACCATCTTGGATTTTGGCAATTAATCCACCATCTAACGCTTCTGGGTACAAATGAATCGCCGCAGGTACTTTACCTGATGCACCAGACATACGACCGTCGGTTACTAGCGCAACATTAAAGCCTTTGTCCTGTAACACACCTAAAGGTGGCGTTAGTTTATGTAATTCAGGCATACCAACCGCTCTTGGGCCTTGATAACGAACAACAACAACACAATCTTTGTCGAGTTCGCCTGCTTTAAATGCGCCGTCTAAATCGTGCTGGCTTTCAAATACAACTGCAGGTGCTTTCACTTTCGTTTTACCGGCACGTAATGACGATGTTTTAATAACCGCACGACCTAAGTTACCTTCTAGTACACATAAACCGCCGTCAGCTTTAAATGGTTTTTCAACTGTTGCAATTACGTCGTCATCAAGTGACTTCGTAGGGCCGTCAATCCATTCAAGTTCGCCGTTACGAACAACTGGCTCTTTAGTGTAAATTTCTAAGCCTTCACCACAAATAGTCTTAACATCGTTATGAATTAATCCACCGTTTAGAAGTTCTCTAAATAACAAAGCCATACCGCCAGCAGCTTGGAAGTGATTGATATCAGCTTGGCCGTTTGGATAGATTTTTGTAAGAAGTGGCGTGGCTGAAGATAACGCGTCAAAATCGTCCCAATTAACGATAATGCCAGCCGCTTTCGCCATCGCTACTAAATGCATAGTGTGGTTCGTTGAACCACCCGTTGCCAATAACGCCACAATGCCGTTAACCACTGACTTTTCATCAACGATGTGACCAATTGGACGATATTCAGTGCCAAGGTCAGTTATACGTGTTGCTTGAATTGCCGCAGCTTCTGTTAATTTTTCACGAAGTTCAGTACCTGGATTTACAAATGATGAACCTGGTAAATGCAGTCCCATCACTTCGACAACCAATTGGTTTGAGTTAGCAGTTCCGTAGAACGTACAAGTACCCGCAGAGTGATAAGATTTTGATTCTGATTCTAATAACTCGTCACGACCTACTTTACCTTCAGCGTAAAGTTGGCGTACACGTGCTTTTTCTTTATTTGGAATACCAGATTCCATTGGCCCTGCTGGGATAAAGATAAATGGCAGGTGGCCAAATGTTAATGCTGACATAACGAGACCTGGGACAATCTTGTCACAAATCCCCATCATCACAGCACCATCAAACATATTGTGAGACAAACCGATTGCGGCACTCATCGCGATAACATCACGACTCATTAAGCTTAAATCCATACCAGGTTGACCCTGAGTAACACCGTCACACATGGCTGGTACACCACCTGCAAATTGTGCTACAGAACCAACTTTTTGTACCGCAGCTCTAATTTTGTCTGGGTAAACTTCATAAGGTTGGTGGGCCGATAACATGTCGTTGTACGACGAAATAATACCGATATTGGCTTTTGTAAGTGCCGTTAGGTCCTTTTTCTCTTCAGTGCTGCACGCTGCAAAGCCGTGAGCTAAGTTGCCGCATGACAAGATGCCACGATGTGGACCTTTCAAGCGGGCTTTTTCTATTTTAGCAAGATAAGCTTTACGGCTATCTCGACTGCGTTCGATAATTCTGTCTGTTACTTCTTGAATAACTGGATTCATGTTTTTTCTCCCTTGTTAAATCAATCTATTTAGTTGTCGCTAACATCACCGACATTGGTACATCAGATTGATTTAAGAATGCTTTTATTGGTGCTTTTTTAATGTCGTTAATTCCTATAACTTCATTAAGCACCGTTTCTTTACTCTCACCGACTAAATGCAGATAAATCTGCTTTGAGTTTAGCAACGCAGACAAAGTAAATGTCATACGTTGGTGAGGTGCTGTTGTTGGCTGAGTCGCCATGATCATTTGTTGTGTTGTTAGCGCTTCATCTAATTGTTCACAACATGGAAAGATAGACGCTGTATGTCCGTCTTCACCCATGCCTAAAATAACAACATCAAACGGTTTTTTTAACGATGCTAGATTAGTAGTTACGGTCGAGACTGCTGCAAACGCATCTTCATGTTCGGTTTTCATACCGTAAAACTTAGCCGAAGCGGCTTTATTAATTAACAGTGCTTCATACGCCATTTTTTCATTTGACGCACTGTCATCAGTATTAACCCAACGGTCATCAACTAAAGCTATATCCACTTTGGACCAATCAATGTCAATTTCGCTAAGTTTGGCAAACATAGGTCGCGGTGTACTGCCACCCGATACCAATAAACTTGCGCGACCATCTTGGTCGATTCCCGCCTGTAGCTTGGCCGCTATTTCTGGTGCAAAAACGTCATTTAATTCAGCAGACGTTTGAAATTTTCTAAGTTCTGCTTTCATTATTCGTCCCATTCTCTTTCGTCACGAGCCAACATTGCAATAGATGCAACAGGACCCCAAGAACCGGCCGCATAAGGGCGAGGTGGTTCATTTGAGCCTTTCCATGCATCTAAAATTCCGTCAACCCAACTCCATGCAGCTTCAACTTCGTCGCGACGCACAAAGAGTGATTGATTACCTAACATGGCTTCTAAAATTAAACGTTCATAGGCATCTGCAATACGTTCATTTTTAAACGTATCAGAGAAACTTAAATCAAGTTTGGTATTTTGAAGTTCCATTGTTTCGCCCAGACCAGGGACTTTATTAAGCAAGTGTATTTCAACACCTTCATCTGGTTGCAGACGAATAAGCAACTTGTTTGCAGGCAACGACTTATACGTATCTTTAAAGATGTTGTGAGGCAAGTCTTTAAAGTGAACAACAATTTCGGTACCTTTGCTGGCCATACGTTTACCTGTTCTGAGGTAAAATGGCACGCCCGCCCAACGCCAGTTGTCGATGTCGACACGAATTGACGCAAACGTTTCTGTAGTACTTTGGGTATTCGCCCCTTCTTCTTCCAAGTAACCCGGTGCTGATTTACCTTCAACAAAACCAGAAGTGTATTGTCCGCGAACGGTTTTTTCTTGGTAATTGTTTGAGTCAATTGGACGAAGTGCGCGTAATACTTTTAATTTCTCATCACGAATACTGTCAGCACTAATATCTACTGGCGGTTCCATCGCTAACAATGACAAAATTTGCAATAAATGGTTTTGAACCATGTCTCGCATTTGGCCGGCGTCATCGTAATAGCCCCAACGACCTTCTACACCAACAACTTCTGCAACGGTGATTTGAACATGATCAATACATTCATGATCCCAATTGTTGGTAAAAATCGCATTCGCGAATCGCAATACTAAAAGGTTAAGAACCGTTTCTTTACCTAAATAGTGGTCAATACGATAGATTTGTGACTCTTTAAAATATTCAGCAATTTTATCATTAATTACTTTAGACGATTCTAAACAGTGACCAATCGGTTTTTCTACAACCACACGAGTATCGTCTACGACCAATCCAGCAGCATTAAGACCACTACAAATGTCACCAAAAATTGACGGTGGTGTAGAGAAGTAATTCACCATAGTGCGGTTTTCTAAATCGACAACTTCACACAGTGCTTTATATTGCTCTGGTGATTTCATATCAATTTGACAATAATTTAGACGGGCGACAAATCGAGTTTTCGCTTCCTCATCTACACCTTCTTTAACAAATCGCTCTAAACTAGTTGTCACCAGCTCGATATATTCTTCTGTTGTCATTTCGTTGCGCGCAACACCCGTAATACGAGTATCAGCAGCTAACAGTCCGGCAACCTCTAATTGGTATAATGATGGTATTAATTTTCGGCGTGCAAGGTCACCCTTGGTACCAAAAAGTACTAAATCACATGGCTTGTGGCTCAATTTTTGTGCCATTAGATTCTCCGTTTATTGTAATTTTAGGTCAATTTGTAATTAAACTACATGTTCGCAATGCTAACTAACTAATATAGCCCATGTAAACCGTAATTTTGTAATTTTTTTACATTTCCAGTAAACTTTTGACGAATAATGTTGTTTTTAATTAGTAATTACTTTCTAATGCGATACATAAGATTAGGTAATCAACAACAGTTACTACTGACAATTGATAAAGCTTATATTAGTCAAAGCTATTTGTTTTGAGACAATATATTACCTTTGCAACGTTGTGAGTACGAGGGCTTTTAATGAATATTCTTGAGAAAATAAACTTACAGATAACTACGTTCAGTAAATCGGAAAGAAAAGTGGCTGAAGTCATTATCGATAATCCTGAGCAGGCAATTCATTCGTCAATTGCAACATTAGCGAAAATTGCCGATGTGAGTGAACCTACTGTTAACCGCTTTTGTCGTCGATTAGACACCAAAGGTTTCCCAGATTTTAAATTGCATTTGGCGCAAGGCCTAGCAAACGGTACACCGTATGTTAATCGTCATGTTGATGAAGGTGATGGCCCTGAAGAATATACGTCGAAAATATTCGAATCGACTATGGCTTCATTAAATACAGCCAGAAAGAGCATTGATATTTCTCAAATTAATCGCTCTGTAGATATTTTAACTCAGGCGAAAAAAATAAGCTTTTTTGGCTTAGGTGCATCCGCTTCTGTGGCACAGGATGCATTAAATAAATTTTTCCGTTTTAATGTACCAATAAATTGTTTTGAAGACATTGTTATGCAGCGCATGAGTTGCATGAACTGCACAGAGGGAGATGTTGTCGTTTTATTCTCTCATACCGGTCGAACAAAACCGCTCGTCGAAATTGCAGAAATAGCGCGCCAAAATGATGCAACCGTTATTGGAGTTACTGCTAAAGACAGCCCTTTGGCTCAAGAGTGTAATATTTGTTTAAGTCCAGATGTTCCTGAAGATACAGACCTATATATGCCGATGGCGTCTCGAATAGCCCATTTGGTTATTGTCGATATATTGGCAACGGGATTTACCCTTCGCAGAGGACCAAAGTTTAGAGACAACTTAAAGAAAGTTAAAGATTCACTTCGGTCATCACGCTTCGAAAAGAAAGAAACTTTCAATTAATTTTTTGAAAATATGAATAAAAGGCGATGAATATCGCCTTTTTTGCATTTATTTAGTTACTTTTATTCATATCCGACCATTATCCCCTTGTAATTTTTTTAAAATCTTTCAAAATGTAATTTAATTACAGTTTTCCTACTCAATCATATTGGAGTTTCCCCGAATGGCTAACGCACTGCGAAGAACCAAAATTGTCTCAACACTTGGTCCAGCAACCGATAAAGAAGGCGTACTAGAAAAAATAATTGCGGCCGGCGTAAATACCGTACGTATGAACTTCTCACATGGGTCTGCAGAAGACCATATTGAACGCGCAAATAAAGTTCGTGCAATCGCTGCTAAATTAAATACGTATGTTGCAATTTTGGGTGACCTTCAAGGTCCAAAAATCCGAGTAGCTCGATTTAAAGATACTAAAATCCACTTAGCAGTAGGCGACAAATTTATCCTTGACGCTGCTCTTGGCCGTGATGAAGGCGACCAACATCAAGTTGGTATTGACTACAAAGAGCTTCCAAACGACGTTAAACCAGGTGATTTATTATTATTAGATGACGGTCGAGTTCAACTCGTCGTTGAAAGCATCGAAGGTACTAAGGTTCTTACTGAAGTTACGGTTGCCGGGCCATTATCTAATAATAAAGGCATAAACAGAAAAGGTGGTGGTCTAACGGCCCCTGCTCTAACTGAAAAAGATAAAGAAGATATTTTGACTGCGGCTAAGATTGACGTTGAATATCTTGCTGTTTCATTTCCACGTAATGGCGAAGATTTACACTACGCTCGTAAACTAGCTCACGAAGCTGGTTTTAAACCACGTATCGTCGCTAAAGTTGAGCGTGCAGAAACGGTAGCAACTGATGAAGCAATTGATGACATCATTTTAGCGTCTGACGTAATCATGGTTGCCCGTGGTGACTTAGGTGTAGAAATTGGCGACGCAGAATTAGTCGGTGTTCAGAAAAAACTTATCGCTCGTTCACGTCAATTAAATAAAGCCGTAATCACAGCAACTCAAATGATGGAAAGCATGATTTCGAGCCCAATGCCGACACGTGCTGAAGTTATGGACGTATCAAACGCCGTTTTAGATGGTACCGATGCCGTAATGTTATCTGCTGAAACAGCCGCTGGTGATTTCCCGTTAGAAACGGTTCAAGCAATGGCAAACGTTTGTGTTGGAGCTGAAAAACACCCAAGCGTACTTAGTTCAAAACACCGCCTTGATATTCAGTTTGACAATATCTCTGAAACAATTGCGATGGCAACGATGTATGCAGCTAACCACATGACTGGCATAAAGGCGATTATAGCATTGACTGAATCTGGCGGTATGGCTCGTTTGTTATCACGTATTTCATCTGGCCTTCCAATCTATGCATTATCTCGTCATCAAAAAACGTTAAACCTTTGTGCACTATACCGTGGTGTATATCCGTTTTCGTTTGATACCACACAGTATGCCGTTGAAGACGGACGTGAAGCATTAAACTCGCTAAAAGCTGCAGGCAAGTTAAATGACGGTGACTTGGTTATGGTTACTCATGGCGACAAAATGGAAACAATTGGCGCAACAAATACAATGAAGTTAATGATTGTTTAATTTTGAAAAAAGCGAATAAATACAAATAATATTTATTGCCCTCAAGATTGTTCAACGCAAATAAAAAACCCGGTTAGCTAACCGGGTTTTTTAATGTCTAAAGCTAAGAACAAAAAACGACGTTCGTTCTTAGCTATCGGAACTAATAGAAGTTTTTCTTAAACTCGATGCCCCAAACAGCAGGTTCGTTAACAACACCTGTATTGTTGTTAAAGTCGATACCCGCTTTTAAATTATCTTCATCTGTAATGTTACGACCAAATACAGCAATTTCGAAATCCATGTCATAATTGATATAACCAGCACGTAAGCCTAATTCAAACTGACCGTCAGTAACATGCTCTTTGGTTTCATAAATGAAGAGATTGGTTTTACCTTGGTACGCATAGTCACCATAGAAAAACACCTCGCCCTCATTCCCCATAGGAACTGTATAACGACCAGTTGCTGTAAATATAGACTCTGGTGCATTAGGGAATGGATTACCATGAACAATGGCACCACCGTTTTCAGGATCAATTTCGTCTGTAGGTGTACACGCACCTGAACCACATGTTGCAATTCTTAACGACTTATCTTTGAGTTCTGTCTTATTTAATGAATAACCCGCAGTAACAACTAAATTTTCCGTTACGCGATATTCCGCATCGACTTCAAACCCTTGTCCCGTGCCTTGACCAGCATTTGTTAAACCAATGTTATTTCCATTGCCACCCACTGCCGTTAACTGAATATCGTCAATAGTATATTGAAAAACAGCACCGTTTAAACGCAAGGTATTGTCGATTAAATCTGATTTAAAACCCGCTTCATAAGACATAATTGTCTCAGCTTTAGCGGTAGACGGCATACCTTCAAATGCGATGTCGCGGCCTTGGATAGACTGTGCTCTGAAACCGTTAGAAATTCTGGCATATAGGCTCACGTCTTCGCTTACTCTATAGTTTGCCATGCCTTCCCAACTCCATTGACCATCCGATACTGAAACGTCGTCATAGTCCTGTATAGACGCTGCACCAATAATTACGGCAAAACCATCTTCGTTTTGTTTACCAACAGAAAGGGATTTTTTATCTTTGGTATAACGCAAGCCACCAATTACTGATAATTCATCAGATAATTGATACGTGGTTTGGCCAAATACCGCCCAAGTTGTATTTTCGTGGAAGACTTCAGTTGCGCCAAAAAAGCCATCAATACTCGTTACGCTAAATGAAGAATCAAAAAAGTACACACCAGTTTGCCAAGACAACGGGTTCGTTGTATTACTGCTAAAACGAATTTCTTGAGTAAATTGCTCTAAGTCTTTCAATTGATCTTCAGTAATCGCATCAAAAGGAATAAATCCAGGATACGAAATTAGGTCATTGTTAAAATCATCTTGGTATTCAACGTAATCAACGTCACTAGGTGTCGAACCATCGGCATTACGTAAGACACCACCATCGATATCTCCTAAGCTTCGACCATCCGCCATTTCCATAGCGGTTATCGAAGTAAGCGTAATCGCTCCTAAATCATAGGTTACGTTAACGCTCCAGCCAGAATTATCATATTCCTGTGGATTGTTATCACCTTTATCGTAATACACTTTGTCACGGTCGTAATTGCTGTTTAAGCCCGACTTACCTTGAGTCAGTACGTTGGCTCTAAATATAGAAGAAGTCCCTTCTAGAGTTCGTGTGTGGTAGTTAAACAAAATATCTAATGCATCTGTTGGGTTGTATCCAACTTGGAGACGGACCGCTTGGTCAGAGTGACCACCCATAGCGTCTTTTTCGCCAGTGAAACCGTTTTCGATCCAATCATCTTTAGATTGATTTAACACAGATAAGCGCGCTGTTAGGTCTTCAGTTAAGCCACCGCCAACTGCGCCCTCAAAATTTTGTAGTCCATAGCTACCCACGCCGGCTCTTACATAAGCTTCAAAATCGTCTGTTGGCTTACGGCTTGTAAATTTAATGATACCGGCCGTCGTATTACGTCCAAATAACGTCCCCTGCGGGCCACGGATCACTTCAACTTGGTCGACGTCAAATAATGGGAAACTTTTTAATACTACATTTTCCATTACTACGTCATCCATAATAATAGAAACTGGCTGAGAGGCAGCTAAATCAAAATCGGTGTTACCAAGTCCACGCATATAAAAACGTGGCGCTACACGGCCGTTTGATGACTCAGCGTATAACCCTGGTACTTTTGTAGCAAGTGCTAAAACGTCATCGCCTGAAGAAAACATATTTTCAAATTTTTCGCCTGACAAGGTCGCTATTGACACCGGCACATCTTGAATAGATTGAGTGCGTTTTAGCGCTGTAACTGTAATGCGCTCTAGTTTGCCGTCGTCTTCAGCCTTTTTATCCGCAGCTAAAGCAATATTTGAAGCTGTACTTAAAAGTGCTATTTGCACAATATTAGCTATTGTTGCTTTCTTAAATAGTTTCATGTCTATTCCGTAGTTATTGTTGAAGTGTGTCTTGATTTTAGATTTTAATAAATTAGTAATACATAAAAGTTATGTTAACAAGTGCATTGTCCTAGAATTTGAATAATATTTCGATACTTTTTATAAAATGACTAATTTTAGTCTTTATTTGGTCGAATCTAGGTTCAACTATTGCAACTCTGATTTTTCCACTTATTATCCTCCACTAGAAAAATAAAACATAATATTTGGAGTATTTTGGTGGAATTCGATTGGTTACGAAGTGTTTTCGGGATCGCCACATTATTAGCGATTGCAGTTCTGTTTTCAGCAAACCGCAAGGTTATTAGTAAGCGAACCACCATTTGTGCGTTTTTACTGCAGTTTGGTTTGGGTGCAATGGTTCTTTATTGGGAGCCTGGAAAAGACATTCTTATGGCAGTTTCGAGCACATTAAACAATGTGTTTAGTTATGCAGAAGACGGCATTCTCTTTTTGTTCGGTGAACAAATTGGTGGCAAGAGTCTTGGCTTTATCTTTGCTGTTCATATTCTTCCGGTCATTGTCTTTTTTAGCTCGTTAATAGCGGTGCTTTATTATTTAGGTGTGATGGGTAAAGCAGTCAGTATTATTGGTGGGGGGTTACGTTATGTCACTCGAACCAGTAAACCTGAGTCCATGTGTGCCGCCGCAAATATTGTCGTTGGACAAGCCGAAGCTCCACTGGTTGTAAAACCATTTTTAAAAACAATGACTCGATCAGAATTGTTTGCCGTAATGGTAGGCGGTATGGCGACAGTCGCTGGTGCAATAATCGCTGGTTTATCCGGTATTGGTATCGAACTTAAATATCTCATTGCCGCAAGCTTTATGGCCGCTCCCGGTGGTTTACTTATGGCTAAGATCATGATGCCAGAAACGGAAGTGCCTAAAAACGATATAGAAGAGCTTAATTTAACGTCGAGTAACCATGTTAATGTTATTGACGCAGCAGCCGATGGCGCCGCTGAAGGTATGAAGTTTGCGCTAAGTATTGGCGCAATGTTAATGGCTTTTATCGCGTTGATAAGCTTATTAAATGGAATTTTAGGCGCGGTTGGCGGACTATTTGATTTTGATGAACTTACGTTGCAACTCATACTTGGTTACTTGTTTGCACCTATTGCTTTTATTTTAGGTATTCCTTGGTCTGAAGCACACATTGCTGGAAGCTTCTTGGGTCAAAAACTTGTATTAAACGAGTTTGTTGCTTACTTAGATTTTATTAAACATAAAGAACAATTAAGTGAAATTACTCAAGTTATAATCACGTTTGGCCTCTGCGGATTTGCTAATTTATCTTCAATCGCAATATTAATTGGTGGAATTGGCAGTATGGCGCCAGAAAGACGACACGACCTCGCAGAACTTGGCTTAAAAGCGGTAATGGCAGCAACATTAGCAAATCTATTAAGTGCGGCTATTGCAGGACTATTTGTGACGTTATAGCGAGTAAAATTGAGTTTGCACTAAATTTTAGGCAAAAAAAATACGGGATGTTTTTGGCATCCCGTATTTTATTGTTTACAAATTGGCTTACCTAAGTGGCAAATCCATATCTGCGAACATCTTATCAACTTCTTCTTGGTTTCTTAATAAACAGGCTCTTTCTACAACATCACGTGTTAAGTGTGGCGCAAATCGTTCGATAAATTCATACATATAAGTACGTAAGAAACTGCCCTTGCGGAACCCAATCTTAGTTGTTGACGCTTCAAATATGTGTCCAGCATCAATTGCGACTAAATCACTATCATCGTCATCGATTGCCATGGTCGCGACAACACCTACTCCTAGCCCCATTCTCACATAAGTCTTAATGACATCTGCATCGGTTGCGGTGAATACGATTTTAGGTTCAAGCCCTTTATTAGCAAACGCTTTATCCAATTCAGAACGGCCAGTAAAACCAAATACATAAGTCACTAGTGAAAATTGAGCGATATCTTCAATTGTCACACGCTCAGTTTTTAACGCCAGAGGGTGATCTTTTTTCACGACAATCGAACGATTCCAGTGATAACAAGGCAACATAACCAAATCGTTATATAAATGCAGTGCTTCTGTTGCAATTGCAAAATCGGCCTCTCCTTTTGCAGCAGCATCACTAATTTGTGACGGCGTACCTTGATGCATATGCAAAGACACTTTTGGGAACCTCGCCATAAACCCTTTGATAACTTCAGGCAAAGCGTAACGCGCTTGAGTATGGGTTGTTGCAACATTCAACTTACCTTGATCAGGTAAGGTGTGCTCACGCGCAACTGACTTTATACTGTCCACTTTACTCAAGATATCATGCGCAATATCAATTATTTCTTTACCGGCTGGTGTCACATGAGTTAAATGCTTACCACTGCGACCAAATATTTGAATACCAAGCTCATCTTCTAACATACGAACTTGTTTGCTGATCCCTGGCTGAGAGGTATAGAGGCTTTCTGCCGTTGCTGAAACATTTAAATTATGGTTTTCTACTTCGACGATGTAACGTAATTGCTGTAATTTCATTTGAATTGTTGCTTATTTGGCCTTCGTTATTCGAAAAATATATACATATTCGTTAATTTATTCCATAAAGAATTGCATTTTTTTATAAAAAACTTCATTTTTATGCACTTTTTAGGAATAAGAACGCAATATTTGCAACAAAAATCACATAACGATAGAAAAATTGATGGAATAAAATTACCAAAGACCTATCATCAAAGTGCAATAATTAAGGTAACGTTTGTTTAAACAACTAAAAGAGAATTACGATAAATGACTATCGCGGATCCAAATGCACCTCTTCAACAAACTCGTACAATTGAATTTTCAACGGTATTAGCATCATCGGTTCACGATATGAAAAACAGTCTTTGTTTGCTCATTCAATCAATAGAAAACTTAAGTAATAAGTTAGAGCAGAAAGGCGCAGAAGAAGCGCAAGAACTCGCTGGGATCCACTACGAAGCCTCTAGATTAAATTCAAATTTACTACAAATCCTAGCTTTATACCGTGAAGATTGTGACACATTACCGCTGAATATAGACGAATATTACCTTGATGAGATACTCGAAGAACTTGTCGCAAAAAATGAATTGTATATCGATAACCGAAAACTAAACATCGAGTTTGAAATAGAAGATGAGCTAGCTTGGTATTTTGACAATGAACTAGTTGCCAATTTACTTAATGACGTTTTTGTAAATGCGATGCGTTACTGTAAAACCTCAATTAAAGTAAAAGCTTTTCAGCAAGGTGAAACATTAATTGTAAAAATATTAGATGATGGTGCTGGTTATCCTGAAAATATGCTAGATAAACTTGTGCCGACACCGAGTACATTCAATATGACTATGAGCCGGACAGGATTGGGCCTTTATTTTGCCCAACTTATTGCTTCTAAACATATTCAAGATGGAAATGTAGGCAAAATACAACTGGAAAACGGTGGGGAATTAGACGGCAGTGTATTCACATTAACACTACCTTAATGCCCAATTATTGTTTACTATGAACAATGAAATTAGATAGTAATCTATATATCTTCGATTAATAATTATAGAAACAGAGGAAGCGGTATGCTATTTGCGATCATAGTCGCGCTAATTATAGGGCTTGTCATTATTGCGGTTGTAGCGAATACAATGCAACAACAAAAAGACAAACTTGAAGCTGAGAAGCGACAAGAGATGGCTAAATATAGAGCAATCATAGAAGAAACCGACGAAACGATAATGAATGAGGTTGGTGTACCAATTTCCAATGAAGGTTATTCTATACTTTATCGCCGAGTGCATCATGCTTTAACAGGGATGAATGAAACTAACCCCGGTCAAAAGGATGTTGTAGCACGGATTAAAAGTATCAAAGAAAAAATCACAGCTGGGGATTTTCCGAGTGCGGAGGTTTCAAATACGGAATTACCTGACAATGAAAAACTTCTGATTGCGTTGATCCAAGGTATTAAAAAATACCGCACGATCCTTCGGTCTGAACATGGTAAAGGGCGTATACCTAGCAATTTGTTCATGCAAGAAGACAAAAAAATTGAAAAATTACAGCTCAAAATAAATGTCGAATCTCAGATTAAGCGAGGAAAACTTGCAATTACTAATGGCTTGACAGGTTCTGCTAGACAATATTTTGAAAAAGCACTTGCCACATTGGAAGCTCAACCCTACTCAGACGACTATATTGTTGCTCGTAAGAAAAATGTAACTGAACGCTTAGAGCTGATTGCTTCTGATTTGAAGTCGGCTAACGCAAAAGCGGTGAAGAAAAAAATTGAAGACGAAAAAGATGATTTAGACGAGTTATTCGCCCCTAAGAAAAAGTGGTAATACCGTAATCTATAGATTGTGGGTTTGTAAATAACACACCTCAGAGGAGCAGGTCTAGCCTGCTTTTTTTATGCCTAATACAAATATCAAAAGCAACTTATTGATGGGAACAACATTCAAACCCGTAAATCGCTTTTACCGTTCCTTCAAATTAAATGTTAGTTGCCATCAATCTGACCTTGTTGCTGTCAGTTATAATGGAGACAAAATCATAGGAGCTGGATTAATACGCTGTTATTTACCAACCAACAAAAGTATTAACATTAAACCTAGGTCTGAAGCGCAGTCTTGCCAAAGTTATGACCACCCCGAACTAGGTCAATTTGTATTAAGAAGCCTTTTTGTGGACCCAGAGCATCGACATTACGGAATCGCCAAACAGATATTAACTTTATTGTGTAATAAAAGTGACGCTAGGTTACTGCTTAGTTGCCCAAATGAACTAACATCACTTTACCAACCGTTTGGCTTTAGGGTGCAAAGTGCTCCCGATAATAAAACCCCTAACGTACTAATAAAAGAGCATAAAAAAGGCCTGACACTTATGTGCAGGCCTTGATAAACCAACTTAGCAGAGTAAATGACACTGCGACTAGGCAAGTTAATTTATAATGCAGCTTCTAGTTGCGGCAAAACTTCAAACAAATCTGCTTCTAAACCATAATCAGCCACTTGAAAGATTGGTGCTTCAGGATCTTTATTGATAGCAACAATAACTTTTGAATCTTTCATTCCGGCAAGGTGTTGAATCGCCCCTGAAATCCCCACTGCAATATATAGATCCGGCGCGACTATCTTACCAGTTTGACCAACCTGCATATCATTCGGTACAAAACCCGCATCAACAGCAGCTCGAGAAGCACCAATAGCAGCGCCAAGTTTATCAGCAATACCATCTAACAGTTTAAAGTTATCACCATTTTGCATACCGCGACCACCCGAAATAACGACATTGGCCGCTGTTAGTTCTGGACGTTCTGACTTGGTTAATTCATGACTTACAAATGTCGAAAGATCTGTCGATGTCGCTGCTTCTATGTTTACTAATTCAGCGTTACCAGATAAGTCAGCTTTATCAAATGCAGCGGTACGCACTGTTATAACCTTTTTAGCGTACTCAGACTGTACTGTTGCTATCGCATTACCTGCATAAATGGGTCGCTTGAATGTATCAGAGCTTTCAACAGCGATAATATCCGACACCTGTTCAACATCGAGTAATGCCGCAACACGAGGCATATAATTTTTACCTGTGGTCGTTGCTGGCGCCATAATGTGAGAATAATCTGCCGCCAAAGAAACAACTAACGCTGACATATTTTCCGCCAAAGCATGTTCATAACAAGCGTTATCAACCACCAGTACTTTAGTCACACCGGCAACTTTTTGCGCGCTCTGTGCAACCGACATACAGTCACTACCTGCGACCAAAATATGAATGTCACCACCAATTTGACTAGCAGCATCTGCCGCTTTTAATGTATCGGCTTTCAATTCAGAATTATCATGTTCCGCAATTAATAAAATACTCATGCGATCACCTTCGCTTCATTTTTTAATTTTTCGACTAGGTCTATTACCGATTCGACCATAACTCCAGCCACACGCTTAGCAGGCTCTTCTACTTTTAGTACATTTAGTTTGGTGGTCGTATCAACGCCCATATCCGCTGCTACTTTGACTTCCAATGGCTTACGTTTTGCTTTCATAATGTTCGGTAAAGAGGCATAACGAGGCTCATTTAGTCTTAAGTCTGTAGTGACAATGGCCGGTAAAGACAATGATACAGTTTGTAATCCGCCGTCAATTTCACGAGTTACCGCAACCTTTCCATCTGCTACATTTACTTCACTAGCAAAGGTGCCCTGCGGCATATTTGTTAACGCAGCTAGCATTTGCCCTGTTTGATTATTATCCGAGTCTATTGACTGTTTACCCAATATGACCAACTCAGGTTGAATTTCTTCAACCACTTTTTGCAATAATTTGGCAACTTGCAAAGAGCCAAGATTGAGGTCAGTCTCAATTTGTATCGCACTATCAGCACCAAGAGCTAATGCGGTACGCAGTTGTTCTTGACATGCTTTTGTGCCAATAGAAACAACAACTACTTCAGTCGCAATGCCCTTCTCTTTTAATCGAACGGCTTCTTCAACCGCGATTTCACAAAATGGGTTCATTGCCATTTTCACATTAGCTAAATCGACATCACTGTTGTCAGCTTTAACGCGCGCTTTAACGTTATAGTCAATAACTCGTTTTATCGGTACTAGAACTTTCATATCATCTCCTAAACCTAAATCAATCTGATATGGGTTTTGTTTACGGTCTCGTTATAATGTAGAACAATGTAATCGCAGTTAACGTAAACGTCAATCTGTGAACACTCTAAAAAAATCATAGAATTGTAAAGTTAACTTATACAAATGTAGGTTGTTTTAGATAAGTTGCAGGGTGTTTAAGAAATAAAAACAATATTTAGATCTATTCCATAAACACCATTAGAGAGTTAAACGACATTAAATTAAGACGCTTGCTGTTCCCAGGCGACCATGCCTCCAGCAACAGAATATACAGCGTCTAGTCCCATACGGTTAAGTGACTCAGCAGCTAATGCTGAACGAGCGCCAGAGCGACAAATTAAATAAATATCTTGATCGGCTAACCCTAACATCGGATCGGCTAAATCTTTAACCGATGGATGTTGAGTAATTTGCATTTCCAACACACCACGAGGATAGTTTACGGCACTTTCTATATGTCCCAATGAGTACTCTGATGGCTCACGAACATCTATAACTACGGTATTTTTATTAAGTATTTCTTTAAAATCAGCAACACTTATTTCACGAATTTCTTGCTTAACATTGGCAACAATGTCTCCAATTGACGTTAACATCGCTTTCTCCTAATTTTTAATTAAAATAATTTGGTATATAACAAAGTGGTTGATACAAGGATCAGTAACACCCCAAGTATTCTCGATAATAGGGTTTGACTCAAGTAACGTGAAAGAACGACACCTGACAAAGAGCCAACAGACGCAATTACACCTATAACCATTAAGGTTTTCCAAGGTAACTGATCAAAATAGTCTGGTGAATATAATGCATATGCTGCGGTACCTACTATAGATTGCAGCAATATGATTACAACACTAGTTGCCGCCGCAGCTCTTATACTTAAATTGGCGAGCAGAATAAGACTTGGAACAATTAAGAACCCTCCCCCAACTCCGATAAAACCAGTAAAAAAACCGACTATACCGCCGGTGATAACAAGAGAAAGTTTTTTTACTTCTGACGAGTTTGTCGAAGGTAAATTTGGCTGCATTAATAGTTTGATTGCGGCTAAAAAGGCCAATAATGCAAATACGCTTATCTGTATTTCACTTGAGGTAAATGAGCCAATTTTTGCACCAAGGAAACTCATGGCAATACCACTAGGCGCAAAATACACTAGAGCACTAAAATTTGTCGTTTTTGAAAATAAATGCGGTATTGCCGTAACCGCTGAAATAAAACCAACAACGACTAACGAACCAATAATAGCGACTTTATCTTCAATGCCTAGAAAATAAATTAAACTCGGCAAAGTTAGGATTGCACCACCTGATCCAAACAATCCCATCGCCAATCCAATTATTAGAGCAACAACGACCAACAAAATACATATTCCTAAAAGTTATATCTTATACCCCAAATTGTGACACAAATACTCAAAATGTACACACTTAATTTTTGTCATGGTCTAACATGGACGCCGTCCGCACAGCTGGTTGAAAAACCGTTCTATATCGAACTCTTGGTCGAATGGGTGTTAAAGGCCACTCTCGTTTTTTAGCGGTCAATACACAAACAGAACCCATTTTGGGCGCAATATTGGCGAACATATTGGTAATGCGACCTTTCTTTTGCTCCTTAATTTCACCTAATAAGGTCGAATGACATAAATAATGTTCATCAATAACCTCAAAACCTAACAGGTTCAGCCAGTCTTTTATCCGTGGAATTGAAAAAAGTCGGCAATGCCAAAAAGACTTGTTGGACTTAAATGGCCAAAGCTTGCCAACTAGAAGAAGTGATAAAGGGTTAAACACGGTTAATATTAAGTTTCCGTTAGGCATTAACACTCTATGAACTTCGCGTAACGTTTGATGGGGATCTGCGCTAAACTCAAGAACATGAGAAACCACCGCAGTGTCAATTGCATGTTGAACAAACGGCAATTCATCAATTTCGCCAACGACCCCAGTACTTTCAGTTCTGCTGGCCAAATTAGCTAAACTAATTTGATGGTTAATACGGCATGTTGTGGTATCTATTGCACTGGCAAGTGAACCAATTTTAAGCAAATGATTACCAAAACAAAGATTTAGTCTATGACTTATAGAGGTGTTTTCTTGTTGTTTTAACAGCTCTCCATTTGGAAATTCTTGCCAATGTTCCACTGGCTGGATCCAACGATAACCGAGTGCGGGTTTCATATATATTTGTGACCTTCTCGACAACTAAATTATTAGTTACACTTAAACTATCAACAATGAAAGAAGTAAGCATATGTATCAAGTAGTAAAGATTCCAGCCTTTTCAGACAATTATATTTGGGCTATACACAATAATGAAGGCAAATGTGCGATTGTCGACCCTGGCGACGGCGATGTCGTCATGTCATTTTTACAGATCCAACAGTTTGAGTTAACTGAAATTTTGATTACGCACCACCACTCTGATCATATTGGCGGTGTTAAGCTATTACAAAGTCACTTTCCCAATTGTAAAATATATGGTCCTGACACTAGTCGTTTTAACTCCTTTGCCCAGGGAGTTAAACAAGGTGACGTTATAAATTTAGAGGCATCGGATACTTGCATTGAAGTTATCGAAGTTCCTGGACATACCATAGACCACATTGCCTATTTCGACTCGGCCAATGTATTTGTTGGTGATACGCTTTTTTCTGCCGGTTGTGGTCGCCTCTTCGAGGGATCTGCAGAACAAATGCTTGTCAGTTTAAAAAAAATCAGTCGTTTAGCTCCATCAACCAATATTTATTGTGCACACGAGTACACTGCGTCAAATATTCAATTTGCGAAAACCGTAGACCCATCAAATCAAGATCTTATTGCTTATGAATCAATTGTTAAGGACTTGCGAAAAAATGATTTCGCAACTATCCCTACAACCGTAGAAGTTCAAAATAAAATAAATCCATTTTTGCGGTGTGATAGTCTTCCAGTAAAACACGCTGTCGAAAAACAATTTTCTACAAAAGACCTTGATGAGAAAAACTGTTTTGCAAATTTAAGACGCTGGAAAGATAGTTTTTAATTGATAAACAGAGTTATTCGGTATTAGCGTAGGCAGAATAAATGGGTTAATATTATTTTTTTCCTGTAACTGAATTTTATGTCGCTTAGCCCAACGCCTATTTAGCTGAGTTCACTACTAACCAAATTAAAGACTATTTATGAACAAAACTTATTTATACTGTTTCTCTGGACTATTATCACTGAGTGTTTTGTCTGGCTGTAATTTGACACCTACTTTTAACACTGACAAAGAGAAAAACCAGTACCAAGCTAAAAATCAAACACCTGAAGTAATAGCATCGCCAGAAGAAGTTGTCGACGCTTTAACAATAGCTGCACTACAACTGGAAGTTGGTGAGCTTGCCAAAGAACTCAAAACTCCAGAATTTGAGGATGTTTGGGATCGCATTTCTTACCAACTCAGCATAAACGTACCTCAAAACAGACAAGTTGTTACTGAACGTAATTGGTACGCAAAACACCCGAGCTATATAAAACGTGTTTCAGCTAGAGCATCACCATTTCTTCACTTTATTGTAGAGGAAATTGAAAAACGTGAAATGCCAATAGAACTTGCGCTGTTACCAATTGTAGAAAGTGCATTTGACCCATTTGCTTATTCACATGGCCGAGCATCAGGGTTATGGCAATTTATTCCCGGGACTGGTAACCGTTTTAAATTAAAACAATCTTGGTGGTATGACGGACGCCGTGATGTAATCGCTGCAACTCGTGCAGCTTTAGATTACTTGTCGTTTTTACACAAGACGCTAGACGGCGACTGGTTGAATGCAATTGCCGCTTATAACTCTGGCGAAGGTCGTGTTCTTAGAGCAATTAAACGCAACCGTCAAAAGCATCTCCCTACTGATTTTTGGTCGTTAGATTTGCCGAAAGAGACTTCTGCATATGTTCCTAAACTGTTGGCCCTTGCAGATCTACTTAAAAGAAACGATGAATTTAATTTGGCCTGGACAAAGATCAGTAATCAACCAGCAATCGCCGTTGTTGATGCTAAAAGTCAAATAGATTTGGCAAAAGCAGCAGAATTAGCGGAAATGGATCTAGAAGATTTACACCATCTAAACCCTGGTTATAACCAATGGGCCACAGATCCAAATGGCCCACATAAATTCATACTGCCAATTGAGAAGGCGAATGCGTTTGAAGTTGCCCTGGCAAATTTACCTAACAATAAACGCATGTCTTGGTCGCGATATATTGTCAAATCAGGAGATACACTTGGCGGGATAGCACAAAAATTTAATACCTCGTTAGATGTACTTCGAGATGTCAACAAAATCAAAGGCCGATTAATAAGGGTGAACCAAGCGTTATTGATCCCGACATCATCAATCGCCTTAACAGACTATACGTTAACCGCTGAAAATCGCCTTGTTAAAAAACAAAATACCAAACAAGCGTCAAACAAACTGACTTACATTGTGCAATCTGGTGACACATTTTGGGATATTAGTCGCGAATACGATGTCAGTATTAGGTCGCTTGCAAAGTGGAATGGTATGGCGCCAAAAGATCCAATAAAACCGGGTCAAAAACTCGTTATTTGGAAAGATACCGTAACGAAACATCAATCTGAAAATGCGGTCATGCGCGCAATTACATACAGAGTTAGAAACGGTGATTCTTTAGCCCGTATCGCTAAAAAGTTTAAAGTTAAAATTGTCGATATTGCAAAATGGAACCAATTAGACACAGACAAATATCTACGCGTAGGACAAGCTTTAAAGCTCTATGTCGATGTGACTAGAACTTAAAGCGACTAACGCAGTTAATTTTGTAAAACCATAGGGTTGTTTCCACATGAATAAAACAATGAGTGTTGTTTATAAAGTCCTATTTGTTTCGGCATTCTCTCTAATATCATTGTCTGCCCTTGCCGACTTTGACATTAAAGGCGAAGTTAAAATGGTTTACCCAACAGGTGCTAAAGAATCGTCAAAAATGTCGATTGGTTATGTCGCCAAAGAATACGATCATACGTTTAAAATAGGTAAAGCCGAATATGCTGTTTCTGGACGCCCAGACAAATATTCCTTCGTATTAGTTTTACAAAAAAACAACTACGTATGGGTTCAGGAATTTTCAAAAAGTTTAATTGAATCTTTTGATTGGAAGATTGGCGAAAAACACATTCGGTTATACAAAGAAATACTAGCAAAACCGGTCATGGGTGATTACATTCTATCGATAGACGACAAGGACTACTTTTTTTCAAAAAACATCGCTCAAATTACATTTTCGTTTAATGAAGAAGGGTTAGAAGAAATAGAAGTAGACGGCATGGTTGCCAGTTTAGGCCTTAATAAAGTAAAAGCTGAGTGTAAGGCTAACGAAAATGAAGAAGCTTCAGGTGAGCCTTGTGAGTCGCCTGAAGGCTAGTCATTAACTGTATTAAATTTACAAGGTTAAATTATGAAAATAGTAATCAGTTTGATGTTATTGGTTTGCGTTAATGTATTTGCCTGCGAAGAAAATGATCTATCAGACAATGATAAATTTATTAACGCCGTAAAAACGGCTGACTTTGTTTATATTGGCTCAGTTTCTCGACTTTATAAGTCACCTATAACAAAAACAAACCTAGACGGTTATAACGCTATTGTATTTGAAGTAACTGAAAAGATAGCAGGTAAAACATCAAATTATATGGATGTAGAAATTGCTCCACTATGCGGTATCAGTCCAGCACAAGATATTGATTATTGGCCACAAGAGCTTGGTGGTGAATATGTAGTATCGGGTATTTTTATCGACGACGTTTATTATGTAAATGCCATTATGGAAATTGATAAGGCGATGGACATTCTTTACGAAGTCACTCGGATTGCTAGAGCAAATATTAAAAACTAATACCCATTTTTTTAAAATCCAAAAATTAGATACAAAAAAGGCACCCTAAGGTGCCTTTTTTATTAAACTAAGTGGTAGATTACCAACCAGTTTTTTCTGCAAGTGCTTTGCCGATTTCAGCAAGAGAACGTACAGTTTTAACACCAGCTGCTTCTAACGCAGCAAACTTGTCGTCAGCTGTACCTTTACCACCAGAGATGATAGCGCCGGCATGACCCATACGCTTACCTTCAGGTGCAGTAACACCGGCAATGTAAGAAACAACAGGCTTAGTTACATTTTCTTTAATGTAAGCAGCAGCTTCTTCTTCAGCTGTTCCGCCGATTTCGCCGATCATAACGATTGCTTCAGTCTGCGGATCATTTTGGAACATTTCCAATACGTCGATGAAGTTAGTACCTGGGATTGGATCACCACCGATACCAACACAAGTAGACTGACCAAAACCAGCGTCTGTAGTTTGTTTAACCGCTTCGTACGTTAATGTACCAGAGCGAGAAACAATACCTACTTTACCTGGTAAATGAATGTGACCAGGCATAATACCAATCTTACATTCACCAGGAGTGATTACGCCTGGGCAGTTAGGACCGATTAAACGCACACCTAGCTCGTCACACTTAACTTTACAGTCAAGCATATCAAGAGTTGGAACACCTTCAGTGATACAAACGATTAGCTTGATACCAGAGTTTGCGGCTTCTAGAACTGAATCTTTACAAAATGCAGCAGGTACATAAATTACTGACGCGTCCGCACCAGTTTCTGCAACCGCTTCAGCAACAGTATTAAATACTGGAAGACCAAGATGCGTTTGACCACCTTTACCAGGCGTTACACCACCAACCATGTTAGTGCCGTATGCAATTGCTTGTTCAGAGTGAAAAGTACCTTGTGAGCCAGTAAAACCTTGGCAGATTACTTTAGTGTCTTTATTAATTAAAACGCTCATTATTTGCCCTCTGCAGCTTTAACTACTAACTCAGCAGCACTTTGTAAGCTTTCTGCTGCAATGATATCTACGTCTGAGTTCGCTAATACTTCACGACCTTTCTCAGCATTTGTACCTTCTAAACGCACAACAACTGGAACTGAAACACCAACTTCTTTAACTGCACCGATGATGCCTTCTGCAATCATGTCACAACGAACAATACCGCCGAAGATGTTAACTAAAACAGCTTTAACATTGTCATCAGATAAAATGATTTTAAATGCTTCAGCAACACGTTCTTTAGTTGCGCCACCACCAACATCTAGGAAGTTTGCAGGACGACCGCCATTAAGGTTTACGATATCCATCGTACCCATAGCTAGACCAGCACCATTAACCATACAACCAACGTTTCCGTCGAGTGCGACATAGTTAAGTTCCCATTTTGCCGCATCAGCTTCACGCGCGTCTTCTTGTGAAGGATCGTGCATTTCTCTGATGTCTGCGTGACGACCAACAGCATTGCTGTCGATTGCAACTTTTGCGTCAAGACAATGTAAGTCACCAGCTGGTGTAATAACTAAAGGATTAACTTCAATTAACTCAACGTCTTTTTCTTTAAACATTTTCGCAAGACCTAAGAAGATCTTAACAAATTGACCTACTTGCTTACCTTCAAGACCAAGTTTGAACGCTAAATCGCGACCTTGGTAAGGTTGTGCACCCGCTAAAGGACAGATAGTCGCTTTAAGAATTTTCTCAGGCGTTTCTTCTGCTACTTTCTCGATTTCAACACCACCTTCTGTAGATGCCATGAAAACGATACGACGGCTAGAACGGTCAACAACCGCACCTAGGTATAATTCTTGAGCAATGTCAGTACATGGTTCAACCAAAATACGACTTACAGGCTGGCCATTCTCATCAGTTTGATAAGTAACTAAACGCTCGCCTAACCATTTTTCTGCAAATGCTTTAATTTCGTCTTTAGTATTAACAAGTTTAACACCACCTGCTTTACCACGGCCACCGGCGTGTACTTGTGCTTTAACAACATAAGCATCACCAGGAATTAGATCAGCAGCTGCTGCCGCTTCGGCTGGAGTTTCAGCTGCGAAACCTTTAGATACAGGAAGCCCGTATTGAGCAAACAACTGTTTACCCTGATATTCATGCAAATTCATGAGGTTCAATCCATCTCTTTTATAAGTTAAAGGCTGCAGAACATCTACAGCCCAAATTACATGCGGGGATATTATAGTTCACCCCTAAATTAGTGCAATACAACTAAAGTATAAATTGGAATAATTGCACTAATTTTGTTAGCTTTATTTTACTTTTGTTTATAAATTAAACATCAAGTAACAAGCGTGTCGGATCTTCTAGCAACTCTTTAATTGTTACTAAGAATCCAACTGATTCCTTACCGTCAACCAATCTGTGATCGTAAGACAATGCCAAATACATCATAGGTAAGATTTCTACCTTACCTTCAACCGCCATTGGTCTATCTTGAATTTTGTGCATACCCAAAATCGCAGATTGTGGAAGGTTAATAATTGGCGTTGATAACAACGAGCCAAATACACCGCCATTGGTTACTGTGAAGTTGCCACCTTGCATCTCATCAACAGTTAATTTGCCGTCACGACCTTTAATTGCCAGTGCTCGAATACCATTTTCGATTTCAGCAAAGTTCATTTTGTCGCAATCGCGTAGTACTGGTGTAACTAAACCACGAGGAGTAGAAACAGCAATACTTACGTCAAAGTAATTATGATAAACGATATCGTCACCATCAATTGACGCATTTACAGCTGGGAAACGTTTTAATGCTTCAACAACTGCTTTTACATAAAACGACATAAAGCCTAAGCGAGCGCCGTGGCGTTCTTCAAATACGTCTTTATATTGCTTACGTAAGTCCATAATTGGCTTCATGTTAACTTCGTTAAACGTGGTTAACATTGCAGTAGAGTTTTTAGCTTCTAATAAACGATTCGCAATTGTTTTACGTAAACGAGTCATCGGAACGCGTTTTTGTGTGCGTTCACCCAGAACTTGTGCCGAAGGAGTCGCAGAAGCTTTAGGTGCCGCTTTAGGTGCCGCAGATTGCGCTTTCACAAAGTTTTCAACATCTTCTTTAGTAACTCGCCCACTTTTGCCAGTACCTGTAATTTTAGATGCATCTAACCCTTTTTCAGAAATTAAACGACGAACTGAAGGTGATAACGCATCATCAGAAGACGTTGTTTCCTCAGCTTCAGCCGCTGGTGCAGACGCTGCAGAAGCACCACCTACGGTAATTTCTGCAATAAGTTGTTCGCCAAGAACCGTTTCGCCTTCAGGGCTAATGATTTTAGTGACAACTCCGTCTTCAGGAGACACAACTTCAAGTACTACTTTATCTGTTTCAACATCAACTAAGTTTTCGTCACGGCTAACCGCTTGACCTTCTTGAACGTGCCAAGTAGCTATTGAAGCATCTGCAACCGATTCAGGTAATACAGGAACTTTGATTTGAATTGTTTTTGACGGTGCTGCATCTGCTGCTGGAGCCGACGCTGCTTCGGCTTTAGGTGCTGCTGGTGCCGCCGCGGCTCCTGCTGCACCAATAGTTGCAATTAATTGTTCGCCTAAAACTACGGCACCTTCTTCTTGAAGAATTTCAGTAACAACACCATCTTCTGGTGATACAACTTCCAACACAACTTTATCAGTTTCAATGTCTACCAAATTCTGGTCACGAGAGACTGTGTCGCCAACTTTTACGTGCCAAGTCGCAACTGAGGCGTCAGCAACTGATTCTGGTAATACTGGAACTTTAATTTCAGTAGTCATGATTAATCCTTGAGATTATTTAATCGTTAATGCGTCATTAACTAACGCTTGTTGTTCTTTAGCATGGACAGAGGCATAACCAACTGCTGGTGAAGCTGATGCTTTACGACCGGCATATGTTAGGTTTGCTTTTGCTGGAATTGAATTCCAGAAATGGTGTTGGCTACAGTACCAAGCGCCTTGGTTCTGTGGCTCTTCTTGACACCAAACAAAATCTGTCACGTGTTTATATTTTTCTACTACCGCATCCATTTCTGCATGTGGGAACGGATATAACTGCTCCACACGAACAATGGCAACATCGTCTTGTTCAGCTTTACGACGTTGATCTAATAAGTCGTAATATACTTTTCCTGAACAAAATACCACGCGTTTGACGTTTGCTGGATTAATCTCATCAATCTCATCAATTACATTGTGGTAAGTACCTTCGGCCAATTCTTCCATAGTTGAAACGGCTAAAGGATGACGAAGCAATGACTTAGGTGTCATTACGATAAGTGGTCTACGCATTGGGCGTATCTGTTGACGACGGATCATGTTAAATACTTGAGCCGGAGTCGAAGGTACACACACCTGCATGTTGTGGTCAGCACACAATTGTAAGAATCGTTCCATTCTTGCCGAACTATGCTCAGGACCTTGACCTTCATAACCGTGTGGCAATAACATTGTAAGTCCACATAGGCGGCCCCACTTTTGTTCACCAGAGCTTATAAATTGGTCAATTACTACCTGTGCTACGTTGGCAAAGTCACCAAATTGTGCTTCCCATATAACCAAAGATTCTGGTTCAGCAGTTGCGTAACCGTATTCAAATGCGAGTACACCGACTTCAGATAACACGGCATCGAATATTTCGAATTTACCTTGTTCTTTATGTAAATGTTGAAGTGGGATATACGTAGATGCATCAACTTGATTATGCAATACAGCATGACGGTGGAAAAACGTACCACGACCAGAGTCTTGACCCGTAATACGGATATCGTGACCATCATCACATAATGCAGCATAGGCTAATGTTTCTGCAAAACCCCAATCGAGAGGTTTTTCACCCGCTAACATTTTACGACGCTCGTCATATTGTTTTTTAACCCGAGAGTGCAATGTGTGCTCTGCTGGGTACTGAGTGATTTTCTCACCTAGCTCATTCAATTTTTCAACTGAAATCGCTTTATTGTATTCAATGTCCCAATCGTGATTTAGGAAAGGTCGCCAATCTACAGAATGTTCTGTCATCGGACGCCATTCTTCAACTGTACATTCGCCTTTATCTAAAATTCCACGATAATCGTCAGCCAATTGCGTAACGTCTGATTCTTGGATCGAACCTTCAGCAACTAAACGTTTGATATAAAGGTTTCTTGGAACCGGGTGTTTTTTGATTTTTTGGTACATCAAAGGCTGAGTGGCATTTGGCTCATCAGCTTCGTTGTGCCCATGGCGGCGATAACACACTAGATCGATAACAACATCACGACGGAATGTATTTCGGTAATCAACGGCAAGTTGAGCAACCAGCGCCACAGCTTCAGGGTCATCACTATTTACATGAAATATTGGTGCCTGAACCATTTTCGCTATGTCCGTACAATATTCAGTAGAACGTGCGTCTTCTTGCAGTGACGTTGTAAATCCAACTTGGTTATTTACAACAATACGTACCGTACCACCTACTTTATAAGCACGTGTTTGGGACATATTAAATGTTTCTTGAACAACACCTTGTCCTGCGATTGCAGAATCACCATGAACGGTAATTGCTAACGCTTTAGAACCATTTTCACAATCACGACGGTCTAATCGAGCACGAACAGAGCCCATTACAACCGGGTTTACAATTTCAAGGTGAGACGGGTTAAACGCTAACGCTAAGTGGACATTACCACCGGCTGTTGCAAAATCTGATGAAAAACCTTGGTGATATTTAACGTCACCTGCGGCCAGTGATTCATCAACTTTGCCGCCAAATTCTTCAAATAATTCGCCTGCTTTTTTACCAAGTACGTTAACTAAGACGTTTAGTCGACCACGGTGGGCCATACCAACTACAACTTCTTTTTGACCTTGCTCGCCGGCACGATGAATAATTTCTTTGATCATTGGAACAAGTGAATCGCCACCTTCCAATGAGAAACGTTTCGCGCCTGGGAACTTAGCACCTAAGTACTTTTCTAATCCGTCGACAGCAATTAAACCTTTTAAGATGCGTTTTTTAACATCTAAAGAAAATGAAGGTTTGCTTTGAATTGATTCTAAACGTTGTTGGATCCAACGCTTTTCGTCTGTATCAGTAATGTGCATGTATTCTGCGCCAATCGGACCACAATATGTGTCTTTTAGCGCTTCATACAATTCACCAAGCGGCATTTTATCTTTGCCGATTGCAAATGAACCCAGATTAAATTCACGCGTTTTATCAACGTCATCAAGTTCGTGGTGAGCTAAGCTCAATTCACGTACTTTTTCACGTTGCCACAATCCCAAAGGATCAAGGTTGGCGTTCTGGTGACCACGGAATCTAAACGCGTTAATGAGCTGAAGCACTTTAACTTGTTTTTCATCTGCTTGGTCAGCAACTGATACGACAGTACGGTCTTTTGTTTTGGCAAGTTGAGCGAATAAGTCGCGAATTTCTGAATGCTTGGTTTCAACGGAAACCCCCTCTACTTTTGGCAGAGTATCAAAAATTTCACGCCACTCATCAGAAACAGAAGTCGGGTCGTCTAAATACAACTCATACATCTGTTCAACATATACCATGCTGTTAGCTGATAAATGTGAACTATTCAGCCAAGATTGCATAACACCTTCGTGCATTAGATATATATCCTTGTTAGTCGATTTGTGACTAGCTTTTTCTTGTTTAAAAATAAAAAAGAGCCCTTCCAAATAAATGAAACGACTCTTTCTCTTGTTAGGTCATTACAGCCTCAGTTTTCACTTTCTAAACTGACCTCTGCAACAACATAGACTTGATGTGTCCAATCGCCTTTGTCGGGTTTAACCCTTTAGGACAAACGTTGACACAGTTCATGATACCGTGGCAACGGAACACACTAAATGCATCGTCTAAGTCAGCCAGTCGCTCATCAGTTGCGGTGTCACGGCTATCAATTAAGAATCGATAAGCATGTAACAAACCAGCAGGTCCGATAAACTTGTCTGGGTTCCACCAGAACGATGGGCATGACGTAGAACAACATGCACAAAGAATACATTCGTACAAACCATCAAGCTTTTCGCGATCTTCAACAGATTGAATATATTCGCGAGCCGGTGGCATTTTGTCGTCGTTAATTAAGAATGGCTTAACTTTTTCATATTGCGTGTAGAACTGAGTCATATCGATAACTAAGTCACGTACAACCGGCAAACCAGGTAATGGACGTAATATAGTCGTCCCTGTACCAAGTGCAGATAGCGGCGTGATACACGCTAAGCCATTTGTGCCATTCATGTTAAGACCATCAGAACCACATACGCCTTCACGACAAGAACGACGGAACGACAATGTTGGATCTTGTTCTTTTAATAACATTAATGCGTCTAGTACCATCATGTCTTGACCGTCTTCAACTTCAAGTTGATAGTCTTTCATGTATGGAACATCATCTACATCAGGGTTATAACGGTAAATCGAGAAATTCAAAGTTTTCATATTTCGTTACTCCCCTATTAGTATGTACGAGCTTTAGGCGGAAATGCTTCACGATGCACAGGGCTCATGTTCACTTCACGCTTGCTCATTTCTTGAGTTTTTGGGTCATAAATACTGTGGCATAACCAATTTACATCATCACGGTCTAAGAAATCTTCTCGACTATGGGCACCACGGCTTTCTGTACGGAAATTAGCAGCGGCAGCGGTAGCAAGTGCAGTTTCCATAAGATTGTCTAATTCCAAACACTCAATACGCTGGGTATTAAATTCTTTCGAATTATCAGATAATTTCGCATGTTTTAAACGTTCACGAATTTCTTTTAATTCTGCCAGACCTTCCGCCATTGCTTGACCTTCACGGAAAACCGAGAAGTTAAGTTGCATACAGCGTTGTAGATCTTTTTTGATTTGAATTGGATCTTCACCTTGAGAAGTCGATTCCCAACGATTGAAACGTTCCATCGCTTTCTCAACATCAGCATCAGTTACTTCAGTGGCACCGCGCCCTTCACCTAAATATTTTTCTAGATATAGACCTGCAGCGCGACCAAACACAACTAAATCAAGCAATGAGTTACCACCTAAGCGATTTGCGCCGTGTACAGATACACATGCAATCTCACCTACGGCAAACAAACCTTCAACTTCAGCAAACGAGCCATCGTCGAGTTTTGTTAACGCTTGACCGTTTACGTTAGTTGGAACACCACCCATCATATAGTGACAAGTAGGAAGAACTGGAATTGGTTCGTCAGCTGGATGAACGTGAGCAAATGTCTTAGACAATTCACATACACCAGGTAAACGTGCTTCTAACGTTTCACGACCTAAGTGGTCTAGTTTTAACTTCAGGTGAGGACCTAAAGGACCGTCACAACCGCGACCTTCACGAATTTCAGTCATCATTGAACGTGCAACAACATCTCGAGACGCTAGGTCTTTCGCATTTGGTGCATAACGTTCCATGAAACGTTCGCCGTCTTTATTAAGAAGGTAACCACCTTCTCCACGACAACCTTCTGTCACAAGTACACCTGCACCGGCTATGCCTGTTGGGTGGAATTGCCACATTTCCATGTCTTGCAATGAAACGCCAGCGCGAACCGCCATGCCAACACCGTCACCAGTATTAATATGCGCGTTAGTAGTAGAAGCATAAATACGGCCTGCACCACCTGTTGCTAAAACAGTCGCTCGAGCTTTAAAGAAAACAACATCACCAGATTCAATGTCAATTGCTGTACAACCGACAATTGCACCATCGGCATTTTTAACTAAATCAAGTGCATACCATTCGCTATAAACTGTAGTTTTGTTTTTAACATTTTGTTGATACAACAAATGTAACAAGGCGTGGCCAGTACGGTCAGCTGCCGCTGCAGTACGAGCAGCTTGTTCGCCACCAAAGTTTTTAGATTGGCCACCAAACGGACGTTGGTAAATTCGACCATCTTCGAAACGAGAAAAAGGTAAACCTTTATTTTCCATTTCTAAGATTGCCTCTGGCCCTTCTTTACACATGTATTCAATCGCGTCTTGGTCGCCGATAAAATCAGAACCTTTAACGGTATCGTACATATGCTGTTCCCAGTGATCTTCATGGGCATTACCTAGTGCTACGGTAATACCACCTTGAGCAGATACTGTGTGCGAACGAGTTGGGAAAACTTTTGAAATCAAGGCACATGATTGGCCTGACTCTGCAATTTGCAATGCGGCGCGCATACCTGCGCCACCTGCGCCGATTACGACGGCATCAAATTCAAGAACTTTAATACTCACTTAAACACCCCACAAAACAAATAAACCAGTTATGACGTAAGCCAAACCGATCGTGTTTAGAATAAAGCTTAGTATTGAGCGCATTTTTGGGCTTTTAACGTAATCCGTTAATACTTGCCAAAGACCTATACGAGTGTGAACCCAAATACAAAGTAAGGTGATAAAGGTAAATACTTTAACCGCAATGTTAGAGAATAAACCTGACCAACCTTCATAGGTCACAGTAGGTGTTGTTAGGAAATAACCTAAAATAAATATGACATACGCTGTCATGAATAACGCCGTAGCGCGAAGTGAAACGTAATCTTGGATTCCGTCACGCTTTAAGGATGCTTGATTAATCAACATATCCATACTCCCGCTAACACTACAGTTACAATCCAAAGTGCAATTGACACCTTGGCGCTTATGTTCCCTGATTCCAATTCTTCCCAATAGCCCATATCCATTATCAAATGACGAATGCCACCGATAACATGATAGGAAAGAACAGCAAGAGTACCAATAGTGATGATTTTGCCTATCACACCATTAATTAATTCTTGAGCTGTTTCAAATCCTTGAGCTGATTGTAAGGATATCGCCCATACTACAATCACAAAAATGAGCGCAAAAAATAATGCGACACCTGTGACACGATGCAATATGGATGCTTTAGCCGACGCTGGCATTGAAATGGTTGTCAGATCTAGATTTACAGGTCTTTGTTTTTTCACGGTTACATGCCTATCCGAGCTGTTTTTATTTTTGTGTGTGCGTACTAAACCAGTACACTTGTGTTTTTGCAATACGACTAAAGTTTAATATTTACAACTATTAAAATTTGGTAGAAATTACAGACTGCATACGTGTGCAGCCAAGTGGAGTATATATATCGATTCTCGATTTATCAATTTCTGTTTAAAATTAAGCGCTTTAATCCAAACGATTGAACAATTATTAGCTAATATTGAATAATTATTAGTCATAAGTGCAATTAAATTGACTTTTTACTCTATTTTGTAGTTACAATGTTGCACTTTTAAAAATGACCGACTTTACTTGTCTTACAAAAATACTAATTTTTGAATGTGCAAGTTAAGAAACGTCGCACAATTAAAAAACGACAATTATGAGGAGAACATGAATGGCGGATAAAAAGGCCACAGTTCAAGTCACTGGACAAGAAGCTTTCGAACTTCCTATTATGTCTGGTACTGCAGGTAACGATGTCATTGACGTAAGAACTTTGGGTTCTAAGGGTGTTTTCACCTACGACCCAGGCTTTTTGGCTACCGCATCATGCCAGTCTAAAATCACTTTCATTGATGGTGGTAAAGGAATTCTGTTGCATAGAGGTTATCCAATCGAACAACTAGCTGAAAACTCTAACTATTTAGAATTATGTTTTCTGTTATTGCACGGTGAATTACCTTCTGCAGAAGAACTGGCTGTGTTTGAAAACACCATTACGAACCACACATTGGTACATGAAAAAATTGCAACATTCTTCCAAGGATTTGTAATTGAAGCACACCCAATGGCGATGCTATGTGGTGTTGTTGGTGCTATGTCTAGTTTCTACCATGACGACCTTGATATTACTGATCCAGAGCAACGCAAACGTAGCGCTTATCGTTTAGTCGCTAAGTTACCTACTATCGCTGCAATGGCTTATAAATATAGTATCGGTCAACCTTTTGTTTACCCTCGCAACGACCTTTCTTACTCTGAAAACTTCCTTAATATGATGTTCTCAGTACCAGCTGAAGATTATGTAGTTAATCCTGTTTTGGCGGACGCAATGGATAAGATATTCATGCTTCATGCTGACCACGAACAAAACGCATCTACTTCAACTGTAAGACTTGCTGGTTCTTCAGGTGCGAATCCCTACGCATGTATCGCAGCTGGTATTGCGTCACTTTGGGGACCTGCACATGGTGGAGCAAATGAAGCATGTTTAACTATGCTAGAAAAAATTGGCTCTGTAGATCGTATTCCTGAATTCGTAGCAAAAGCAAAAGATAAAGCGGATCCGTTCCGTCTTATGGGCTTTGGTCACCGTGTTTACAAAAACTTTGACCCTCGCGCCAAAGTTATGCGTCAAACATGTCACGATGTTCTTAAGGCATTACACATCGAAGATCCATTATTGGATGTTGCAATGGAACTTGAACGCATTGCATTAGAAGACCCGTATTTTGTTGAGAAGAAATTATACCCAAATGTTGATTTCTACTCAGGCATTATCTTAAAAGCAATGGGAATTCCTACTAGCATGTTCACTGTAATCTTCGCTATGTCTCGTACTATTGGCTGGATCAGCCACTGGGACGAAATGTTAGGTGAAGAAGGACAAAAAATTGGTCGTCCTCGTCAGTTATATACTGGTGCGCCTCAACGTGATTACGTTACAGCAGATAAACGCTAATTATTACGTACCTATTAGAAAATAGCAGCTTAGGCTGCTATTTTTTTTGCCTATGATTTAACAAAAATCCATCTATATTGGTTAATTCGACTAACATTTAACGATATTCGTTAAATTATTTATCTATACGCCAAACCTAAAACACAATACCGTTCTAAGTTGTTGATAAATATAACAAATATAATTGGTGCGCTATGTGCAATACCAGTCAAACCTTAGATTATGGATTTGCAAAAAAATGAAAAACTTAAAAACAACAAATCATTCCCCTCTCATCGCTATTTTATTTGCTTTTTCGAGCGTATTCGCGATTAGCGGATGTGGCGAAGCGACAGCGTCAATGGACAAAGAAGAAGAAGAAAAAAAAGAAATTGTAAAAGTCCCTGTTGAAGCAACTAAGATTACTCGGGGCCAAATCGCAAATTATTATGCAGCCAACGCCATCCTAGAATCCATCAATGAAGCTGATGTAATCGCTAAGGTACAGGGTCTTATTGAGCAGGTCCTAGTAGAAGAAGGTGACTATGTCGAACAAGGACAAGTACTCGCCACTATAGATGCAACACGTTACCAATTAGTATTAGACCAACGTAGAGCAGAGCTTAAACAAGTTAAAAGCGAATATGACCGACTCAATTCAACTAAAAACAAAGGTTTGGTTTCTGCAGATCAACTCGAAAAACTGCAATGGCAATACAAATCGCTTGAAGCCGCAACAAGTATCGCTGAGTTAGATGTGGCAGAAGCTAACGTAGTTGCGCCAATTTCTGGTTTTATATCGGCTCGCTACGTTAAAAAAGGAAATCTAGTCCAACAATATCAGCATGAAAACTTATTCCATATCGTATCTCAACGTGAACTTCAGGGCGTTTTACATTTACCAGAAGGTCAATTTTCTAATGTTAAGAAGGGCCAAAATGTTAATTTGTCTGTTCCAGCAGTAAATAACCAACAATTTGTTGCTAAGGTAGAAAGAATTAGTCCTGTAATTGATGCAAAAAGCGGCACATTTAAGGTAGTAATCACTATGGACAATCAAAAATTACTCTTAAATTCAGGAATGTTCGCTGAAGTTAAACTCGAATATGGCGTTCATCGCAATGCATTACTCGCACCTTCAAACAGTATTTTGACGATGGACAATCAATCGATTGCTTATATTGTGAGTGAAAATAAAGCTATTAAGACAGAAGTGGTTATTGGTTATCGGGAAAATGGCTTTGTTGAAATTTTATCTGGCCTAGACGACAACGCGTTTTTGATCACAGCAGGTCACAATAATCTAAAAGACCAAGCTGACGTTAACGTAATTAATAATATTTAAGGGCAATAAAATGAAAATAGTCGATGTTGCCATAAAACGTCCGGTCACAATTTGGATGTTTGTCTTTGCAGTAATGTTGTTCGGTATTGTGTCTTTAAATCGGTTAGCAATAAATTTACTGCCAGAATTATCTTATCCTACATTAACAATTCGAACCGATTATGAAGGTGCAGCCCCTGCAGAAGTAGAACAATTGGTAAGTAAGCCGATTGAAGAAGCCATAGGTACGGTCAAAAATGTTCGCCTGGTAAACTCTGTTTCTAAAGCAGGTCAGTCAGACATTGTTTTAGAATTCGAATGGGGGGCCGATATGGATTTGGCCAGTCTTAATGTTCGAGAAAAACTCGATATTCTGCAACTGCCTCTAGATGTTAAAAAGCCAGTATTGCTGCGATTTAACCCTAGCTTAGATCCAATTTTGCGATTCGCTCTTAAATCAGACAACTTAGATGCCGATTTAAAATCAATACGTACATTTGCTGAAGAAGAAGTAAAACGTAAATTAGAAGCTGTTAATGGTGTCGCATCCGTAAAACTAGGTGGCGGCTTAGAGCAGGAAATTCATGTCTCAATCGATCAACGTAAACTCGCTCATCACAATTTAGATATCAGTCAAATTATTCAACGTTTGCGTGACGAAAACGTCAATTTATCTGGTGGTCGAGTCAAAGACCAAAGTCAGGATTATTTAGTTCGAACAATAAACCAATTTAAAGATTTAACCGACATCCGCGAACTTATCGTCAAACATGACGGCAGCAGGATCATTAGATTAAGTGAAATTGCCAAAGTGACCGACGCTCATAAAGAACGAGATAGCATTACTCAGGTCAACGGCGAAGAAGCCATCGAAGTTGCTATCTACAAAGAAGGTGATGCAAATGTGGTTAAAGTCGCCGAACTAGTGCTAAGTCAACTCGAAGTAGTTAATGATATACTTCCAAAAGGACTAACTTTAGAGCCTATATATAACCAAGCGACGTTTATCGACTCAGCCGTAGATGAAGTACAAATTGCAGCCGTGATTGGCGGCTTATTGGCTATGTTGATCCTGTATTTGTTTCTGCAAAACAGTTGGACCACATTTATTGTTTCGCTTTCAATTCCAGTTTCTGTCATCGCCACTTTTAATTTTATGCACGCTAATAGCATTTCTCTTAATATTATGAGTCTTGGTGGTATTGCATTAGCCATCGGTTTACTTGTCGATTCTGCTATAGTTGTACTCGAAAATATCGCCCGTTACAAAGAACAGGGTTTAGAGCCAAAACAAGCATCAGCGATTGGTACCAAAGAAGTGGCGACTGCCGTAACTGCATCAACACTGACCACTATGGCAGTATTTTTTCCACTTGCATTTGTAGAAGGCATCGCAGGACAACTATTTTCAGACCAAGCACTTGCCGTAACGTTTGCGTTATTTGCATCGCTAATTGTTGCCATCACATTAATTCCAATGTTAGCAGCAAGAGAAACTAGAAAGTTTGAAGAAGAGCAAGACCCATTTATCCAACCTACAATTAAAGAAAAACCAACCAATAAGATCGCATTGGCGTTTTGGTATTTAACCTGGCCTTTTAAAAAGCTAATTTTAGTCGTGGTTTATTACATTCCGTTAATTGTCACTATTGTATTAAAAGCCGTTATACGCCTATTTGTTAAAATTATTTCCTTTATTATGGTGCCATCAGCTAAAGGTTTTAATTTTGTTTACAACCGTTTGAGTGAGGTGTATCAAAATACCCTAATTGTCTCTTTAAAGCGGCCTGCGTTAACGATAACTGCTATCTCATTATTAGCACTAGGTAGCGTGCCGTTAGTTAAAAAGCTTGGTTCAGAATTATTACCTCCGATGGCTCAAGGTGAATTTTTTGTAGACGTATTAATGCCAACTGGCACTAAACTAGAAGAAACAGAAAGACGTTTGACGCAATTAGCAAATGTTGCCAAAACCCTCGAGGCTGTTGAAAGAACCTATAGCGTCGTAGGAACAGGAAGTTTGATGAATGCGTCACCAGGTCAAAGTGGTGATAATTGGGGGCGTCTCAATGTTGTCCTTAAAAAAGGCCAATCATCAGAGCAAGAAAGTATTGTTATGTCTAATTTACGTGCGGAACTAAATCGTATTCCTGGCGTAAATGGCACTATTGACCGCCCTAAACTCTTGACCTTTAAAGCACCAATACAAGTTGTTCTTTCTGGCTATGACCTTTCCATGTTGCAAACACAAAGCAATAAACTGGTCGCCCTATTTGAGTCAAACAATTACCTAACCGACGTCAATCCAAGTTTAAAAAAAGGCCACCCTGAAATAAAACTCGAGTTTAATCACGGTAGACTAGCCCAACTTAATTTAACTGCGGCTCAAGTCTCTGACGTTGTTGCGGCACAAATTGGCGGCAAAGTCGCAACCAAGTTGTCTGTTGGCGATAGAAAAGTCGATATTTTGGTTCGCACAAACGAAAATGACCGCAATTCAATTAACGATTTAAAACAGTTAATCGTCAATTCAAATTCAACAATGCCAATTTCGTTAGCCGATGTCGCAGAAGTGAGTTTAACCACAGGTCCAAGTGAAATAAATCGGTTACAACAGCAACGAGTTGCCCTTATTGATTTAAATGTTACTGGTATTGATTTAGCAAAAGCGGTCACAATCGTTAACGGCATTATTACGGAACAAAATATGCCACTGTCAATTACATGGGCTGTGAAAGGGCAAAATGAAGATATGCAAGTTTCCTTTGAATCATTAACCATTGCCCTCATCTTGGCCGTATTTATGGTGTATATCGTAATGGCGTCACAGTTTGAGTCTTTATTACACCCGCTCATTATTTTATTTACTGTGCCATTAGCAGGAGCCGGATCGATTTACGGTCTGTACTTAACAAACAGTAACATCAGCGTTGTCGTCTTTATTGGTTTTATTATGTTGGCTGGTATTGTTGTCAACAATGCCATCGTCCTAATTGATAGAATAAATCAGCTGCGAGAACTCGGTATTGAAAAACGACAAGCTATTTTGGAATCAGCTCAAAGCCGATTGCGTCCTATTATAATGACAACACTGACAACAACTCTCGGACTGCTTCCCCTAGCGCTAGGGCTGGGTGACGGAGCAGAATTACGTTCTCCAATGGCACTTACCGTCATTTTTGGACTGATATTTTCTACCTTGCTGACGTTAATTTTTATTCCATCGTTATATTTACTGATCGACCGAAAACGATTTGTGGCTCCTGTCGATGAACCTGTTAATCACCTTGACTCAATTGCTCAGTAGGTTGAAATGAATAATTTAAATAACAACACACAAACTGCAAGTAAATCATTGGCAAACTGGGCGATTAAAAAACCCGTAACAACCATAATAATGTTCGTGTCATTGCTTATTTTGGGTATTTTTGCCAGCCGGTTACTGCCGCTAGAAAAGTGGCCAGGGATTGATATTCCAGAGTTGTATATTAGTGTTCCCTACCCAAATTCGACACCAGCTGAAGTAGAACGCCAAATAACTAAGCCAGTGGAGGAGGCTTTAGCAACGATTTCCGGTATCCAGCAATTTAGAACTTGGTCCAAGGAAACCGGCGCAGACATTTCTATCCAGTTTAAATGGGACGAAAATATAAACGCTAAGTCTATTGAAGCGAGAGAAAAAATTGATGCAATTCGCGATCAATTGCCAGATGATCTAGAGCGCATTATGGTATTTCAGTTTAATACGAACGATATGCCTGTCTTTAACTTGCGTATATCTTCGGATCGAGATCTGTCATTAGCTTATGACTTACTTGAACGTAACTTAAAACGCCCTATCGAACGTGTAGCGGGCGTTTCTCAAGTGACCCTATATGGTGTTGATAAACGCCAAATTAGCATTCGTTTAGATGAAAATAAAATTGCGTCTTATCGTTTAAATTTACCCACGGTCGTAGAAAAACTTCGACGCATGAACTTCAGTCAGTCAGCCGGTTATCTTAATACCTCCGACGGTAAGATAATGATAAACCCAAATGGTAAATTTGAATCCGTAGAAGACGTATATAATCTTTATATCGAACAAAACATCAAACTTGGCGATATTGCCAATATTCAATTGGAGTTGCCTGAACGTCAAGATGGTCGTCATTTACATCAAACTTATGCCATTGGCATGGATGTCATGAAAGAGTCCGGCGCTAATTTAGTACAAGTTGCGTCCGATGTAATGGAAGTCGTAAATGAAGTTTCTAATAGTGCGCAATTTAACGGCATCAACTTGTTCGTAATGCAAAACACTGCCGAAGATGTTACCAACTCCCTTAGTAATTTATTGGAAGCCGGTTTAATCGGTGCCCTTCTGTCAGTTATCGTTTTATATTTGTTCCTGCGTCATGTGGCGACAACGATAATCGTTGTTTTGTCCGTACCTTTTGCAATTTTTATCACGTTAGGTGCGATGTATATGCTGGGCTATAGCCTCAATATATTGTCGCTTATGGGCTTAATGTTGGCCGTCGGTATGTTAGTGGATAATGCGGTGGTAGTTACCGAATCTATATTTCACGAACGTCAAAATGAAAAAGACCAAATAAAAGCGACAAACCAAGGCGTACAAAATGTATCACTTGCTGTTATTGCAGGGACTTGTACTACAGCGATCGTTTTTTTACCAAATATCATAGGTAAAAAAATTGATATCACTATCTTCTTAGAACACGTGGCTATCGCTATTTGTATTTCCTTATTCGCTTCACTGTTTATAGCGCAAACATTGATCCCATTGCTAACCAGCAAAATTAAAAACATCCCGATTAAAAAGAACAAAGAAGACGGTAAGCTAATGAAGTTTTACCAAAAATCGTTAAATTGGGTGATGAACCATCAGAAAAAGTCGTTTTTAGTTGGATTTTTACTGTTTGCTTCTATGGCTATTCCTATGGGCGCCGTGACGAGTGATGAAGCCGACGGTGTCGATAACACCCGCATGTTTATCAACTACCAACTGCAAAAAAACTATTCTAAAGACGAAGTTGAAAAAATAGTAAACCGAATGGAAGACTATTTATACGCCAATCAAGACAAGTTTGAATTTGATTCAGTCTATAGTTATTACACTAATGGTTACGCGAACTCTGTAATTAACCTAAAAAAACAACTTACGCGCTCTGCTAAGGCCATCAAAACTGATATTGAAAAAGACTGGCCAACCTTTGTTCGGGCCCGACCTCAGTTTGGCTGGGGTGGCGGCAACGGCGGCGGCATTCAAGTGACCTTAAAAGGCAATGCGACGGAAGTATTGATGGAAATTGCAGACCAATTAATTCCTGTTATCTCGAACATTGAAGGCTTGGAAGATGTAAATTCTGAGGTCACTGGTGATCAAAAAGAAATCCAAATAATTATTGACCGAGAACGTGTGCAACGTATTGGCCTTAGTAGCCGAGATGTTGCTCAAGCAGCGGGGACGGCACTTCGCGGTTTAAACTTGCGTACGTATCGTGACCGTAATTCTGGTGAGATCCAAGTACGGTTAATGTTTGCACAGGACGTTGAAAAATCACTTGAACGTTTTCGTTCTATCGTTATCCATTCCGAAGACGGTATTGACTATCGTCTTGATCAACTTGCTGAGCTCAAAATAGTACCTAGATTGAGCCAAATCAGTCGATTTGAACGCCAAACCAGTTTAAATATTGGTGCAAACATGGCGGAAGGCACAACCTTAGAACAGGCAAAACTACGAATAGAAGAAACCTTAAACCAAATACAACTCCCTACTGGTTATAGCTGGAGCCTCAATGGCAGTTTCGAAAGACAACGTGAAGCTGAAAGCGTCATGGAAGTTAATATGTTGTTGGCCTTAGCCATGATTTACATCGTAATGGCTGCATTATTTGAAAGTTTGATCTTGCCTACTGCGGTTATCACCTCGTTATTGTTTTCGATTTCAGGCTTGTTCTGGGCACTCATGCTAACCGGCACCAGTATGTCAATCATGGTAATGATTGGGATCTTAATTTTGATGGGTATCGTCGTAAACAACGGAATTGTATTGGTCGATAGGATTAATCAATTACGGGAACAAGGTTATGCAATTAAAGAAGCCGTTTTAGAAGGCAGTCGTAATCGTATTCGTCCAATTTTAATGACTGTGGCGACTACCGTTTTAGGTTTATTGCCACTTGCTGTCGGCAATGCCAACATTGGCGGCGCAGGCAGTCCTGAATATTCACCAATGGCCATAGCGATTATGGGCGGGTTAATGTTTTCAACTGTGACCAGTCTTTATTTTATACCACTTGCATACGTGCTTTTGTTAAAACTCAGAGACCGAAGCCATCGTTTGTTCGCCCGCAGTAACAAAATTGTAGGGAAAGTTATTTAAACTATTTTAAAACGGCTAGATTAAAGTAATCTAGCCGTTTTATTTGGTTTTAGAAAAAAATACACAAGCCATTATGAATATAGTGAAAAGTCGGTTTTCACTAAAATGATGCAACCTTGCACAGTTGTACCTCATATCCTCCAAGCCCTTTTGAATAGTTAATTTTTTTCACTTATATAACAACATGTTAATTTGTGGAATACAACTTGCCATTACTTCTTACCTAAGTACTTAGTTTTTAGCGTGTGTTCCTGTTCATAAGCAATTTATGGCATCGACCGTTAAAATCCACACCACATTTTTATAAGGCAATGCGATGTTAACATTGCTTAACAAGGAATATTTATGGGCAATATTATTTTTTATCCTGTGTCCCTGTTACTAAAATCAATTGGGATAAGAAACTGTTTTGTCTTAGCGATTACGTCCCTGTCGATTTATCTCACATTAAATATGTTAAATATTTTCAATGTGCTGTCGATTGGAATTGTCCAAATAAATATTTTATGTTTACTCTCTAGCTACCTTTTATTTGGCACTTTATATGTCACTTACCACTATTTGAAAACATCCCTTAGTTTTCTTGATGAAATAGACATAGAACAATTTGATCCCCGTAATATAAAATCTTTAGCCAGCCAAAATCATCCACTTGCTGCTAAATTTGTCGAAGTTCTCCGCGAACTAAGCCGCTCCAATGAACAAAACACTGCAAGATTAAGAGAGGTGGCCTACTCCGCCCAACAAGTGATCGGTACAGCCAATTCGGTTAGTGAAAACGTACAGCGTCAATCTGACGCCACCACAAGTACTGCGTCGGCCATAATAGAAATGACACATTCTTTACAGGAAGTCAGTAACAAGATAGAACTGGTTCATAGTGCCGCGTGCGGAGCGAGTAGTACCGCATCACTAGCAAAAAAAGAGCTCATCAATTTAACTGAAAAGTTACATAACGTTACTATCGAAGCCCAGGATACACAAACTAGAATGGAAAAACTGAACGTTATGGCGACATCCGTTGAAAAAGAATCCCATGCCATTCAAAAAATTGCCCAACAAACCAACTTACTTGCGCTCAATGCATCTATTGAAGCAGCTCGTGCTGGTCAGTTTGGCGTTGGGTTTGCCGTCGTCGCCGAAGAAGTACGCGAACTTGCTACCCGCTCACACCTTGCAGCTGACAGTATTGTTCGGGCGGTCTTAGAGGTATCTAATCAAACAAAACAGATATTAGACAGTATGACCACCGTTGTTATAGAGACTCAGCAAAGTTGTGATGGCGCAGTGATAGTAGATCAAGCTCTAACTCAAATAGAACAAACAACAAACGATGTTCAGGAACAAATTGCCATTGTAGCGACCAACGCCGAACAACAAGCTGTGGCGACAAACGAGATTGCAGAGCATGTAGATTCAGTTGTGGTTGTTGCAAAAGAAAATGCATTAATAGCAAAACAAACAGAGCATGTCGCAGCACATTTGGAACATTTAACTGAGCAGTACGCCTAAAACTATAGGGAAGCTTATGATAGAAATTTGTATTTATTCAGCTGTTATTTTTAGTTTCTTTGTTTATTTTAGATACACAAAAAAGCGACAGCTGGTCACATCACAGTGTCGAGGCGTTGCTCAGATAAGTCAGTTAAAAGATCTCATTTCTCTCACTCAAAAACATCGAGGAATGAGTTCAGCTTTATTAAACGGCAACACCCAAGCTCGCACTGATCTGGTAAAGATAAAACAAAACATCAAATCCGTGCAGTCTAATCTTGCTAAACCTGAGTTAGAAATTAACCATGTTCGTTGGGATAGTTATATTGATCACTGGACACGGCTACAAAAAAATACAACAACGATTACAGTTTTAGAAAACTTCAGTCAACACACCAAATTAATTGAAAATTTACTGTATCTATTAGAGGATATTGCAGAGAATAGTGCATTAAATGGTACACAATTGCCCTCATTACCTTCCGTTGGATTCACTTGGCGCGAGTTAATTCAAACGTCGGAATTTGTTGGTCAGTGCCGTGCGATTGGCGTTGGTATAGCCACAATGAAACACTGTAGCCAGGTCGATAAGATTAGGCTAGCGTATTTACAACAAAAACTAACCAATACCACTGAACACGTTTTAGACCATTTATCCTCGGTGGATCCCTATACCTTTGAACAAAAACAAAAAGTAGAATTAGCAAAAAAACAAATAAACCAGCTCAACGGAACTATCTCCAATGAGTTTATTGATGCATCAATAATTGTGGTCGAGCCAAAAGTCTATTTTGAGTTTACGTCCGTGACGATGGCGACATTAAATGATATTTTTGAATTGCAACTACGTCAGGTGCTAAGTGCTTTAAATCTCACTAAATCTCAGCAATCAATAGTACCTCTGAACGGCGTTAGTAGTTCTGTATAGCGGAACTCGTAAGCTATTTGATCGCGTTTAATTTATGGAAGCAGACCAACTTGACGCCACCGTCACATCAGTTGTTTTTTTAGCGACCGGTTTAACACCTGTAAAGCCCCAACCGGTATGTTTTAACGCTTGTTCTATCAAATTTATGAGTGAATAAGCCAAACCAGTTGATAGTCCTAACGTTAAACGTCGCTTATTTGTGCAGTCTATGTGAAGGGTTTGTTCATCTATTTTTATACCGCAAGCTAAAATTGGCTCACCTTCATCTAAATCAACTTTAATTGGTTCCGCCGATTTATTGATCTTGCCTTGTAATTCAGCCTGCTGCTTTTGAAATGCCATGATCTCAGATTTATGGGGGCCAGCTGTTTGCTCTTTTATCACCGGATCGTTTTGTGTTGTTTGGTTTAATTGCGCTAAAAACAACATTACAAAACGCCGTGTCAACCACACTTTGTGGATGTCTCCCTTAGCTTTAATCGACATTATCATTCGGTCGTGTACTGCATTATATCCGACTTGGATCTGTTCCATTAGGCATCTTAATTGGTAAACAATGGGGGTTAGTATAACGTTTCCAGGTCACAATAAAAACCGGCAGACTCGTTAAGAAATTTCAAAGGTAAACAAAAAACGCTGTTAACGAACAAAAGGAGAGAAATTGGCCAATCAAATAATTGACCAATAAGTTAGTGAACTTAATCGGTAAATCTATAAAATATGCGCTGATATACGCATTTAGACAACTCGTTTATATGTCGTATAGCCATTAGTTGGCGCAGTATTGGGTTTAAATATTGCAATTGAAAGTGGGGCCATTTCGACTGCCAAATAAGATGCTGAAATTCTAAGTTGAGCGGGATACATGCCGAGTAATTCAACCATGTTCCCCATATTCATTAATTTTGAATAAGGGATCATCAACTGTTCTTTCACTGACTCGTTTTTGGGGTTCACCACTATAATACAGGCATCTTCCACTTTGTCCGTATAGCGTAGAAACGCAATTAAATCCGATGAATGGACCGTTTTAAATTCGCCAATTCGAAGCGCCCTATTCTGTTTGCGAGTTGCTACTAATTTTAAGGTCCACAACAACATCTCGTTATCTTTCGTCACTTTATCCCAGCACATCGGCGCTCGCATTTCTGGATCATCTCCCCCAATCATTCCCAACTCACTGCCATAATAAAGATTTGGTGAGCCCGGAACGCAAAACTGCAGCGCCATAGCGAGTTTACGCTGTGCAATATCAGGTACTAACGTCGCCAGTCGCGCAGTATCGTGATTGTCTAGTAGAACCCAGGACTTTAATAATCCTTCATAATTTGAGTCTACAACCATCTGATTAAGTTGTTTATTCGCTAAATTTGCTGGGATAGCACCGAGAACACTTTGGATTATCAAATGCCGCATTGTAAGATTCATAATGCCATCAACACTGCCTAACCATTGCTGTGGATAGCTCCATACTTCACCAATAATAAGCGAGCCGGGTTTATGCTTGTGGGCCTCATACGTTAATTCAGCCAAGTAATTAAAGCCAATGTCATGAGCAACATCCAAACGCCATCCATCAACACCGTCTGTGAGATAACTTTTAACCACAGAGTCGTCATCTAAATATACATATGAACGCACAGCTTCATTTTCTAAGTTTAGTTCAGGTAAATTGGTCGCATTATCCCAACTTCGATACCCCACTTCATATTCATCACTGAAACAAAACCAGTCTCTATATATAGAGTCAGGTTTATCTTGCGCTTCTTGAAATACCGGCGCATTTTGACCCATATGATTAAATACTCCATCAAGCACGATTTTCATGCCTTTTTGATGAACAGCATCTATTAACATTTTTACATCTGATTTAGAGCCAAATTCTGGTGATATGTTTTTAAAGTCCAAACTGTCGTATTTATGATTGGTATACGCCTCATGAACCGGGTTTAAATACAGAACATCTACCCCAAGCTGCACGATGTAATCCAGTTTGTCGGTAAGTGACTCAAAATCCCCACCCCAAAATTCTATTTCGTGACTCCACAATTTGTGTTGTTCTAAATAGTGTCCGTGTTTAGGCGTTTCATTCCATCTTTTTAGAACTTTGGGTTCAGGGTAAAGACCACATTTATTTTCGAGTTGAGAAGACGGTGCAAATCGGTCTACCAAAACTTGGTAAACGACGGCACCTATTCGCCAGTCTTTTTCTCGATTTGTAAGTATTTGGTTAAGTTCTGTTTCCGATTGAGTGGCGTACGTCATGAGTTCCCTGTTTGCTATATCACTTTTACGATTTAAATTAAGCAGAAAAATTATTCATTGAGGATCATTTGAAACCCACCAAATATTATGCGAGTCATATCAAAAGGCATTTCCATGTCCATTCTTGGGTCTTGCATTAGCCCTTCCATACCCGCATCTCGCGTTTTTTTATCTGGCCAAGTAACCCAACTAAATACTACGGTTTCGTTGGCTTCACATTTAACAGCCATTGGAAATGACGTTATTTTACCGTCTGGCACATCATCTCCCCAACATTCAACCACACGTAAAGCACCGTATTCTTTAAAAAGTGCAACGGACGTTTTAGCATGTTCTAGATAAAGTTCTTTATTTTCAGTTGGTACCGCTGCGACAAAGGCGTCTATATAATCCATTTTAAATTCCTCTTTTGTATACCCTAATTAAGAAAATAACGTCAATGATGAAAGCTGACTTGTTATATCATTTTTTTAACTCAATTAACTTTAGGCTGATTTTAGAATAATTCAAATAACTAAACACATGAATTTTAGAATGTTTTAATAATCAATCGACTTAAAAGGATGAGGGTTTAAAATGGGTATAGAAAGGTTAATCTTAAATGAAGAACAGTTTGCTTTTTGTCTATAAAAAGCAAACTGTTATTAGCGTTAAGGCTTAAAACATCGACTAAAACTGCATTTCAGGCACGTCACCATTAATCCGTAATTTACCCGCTGTTTTTTGCTTTATTTCATCTACGGACACGCCAGGTGCGCGCTCTAACAAAACAAACTCGCCTTCGATTATTTCTAAATAAGCCAAATCAGTTATAACCTTAGTAATGCAATTTACACCAGTAAGTGGCAAGGTACATGCTTCAAGTAATTTAGACTCACCATGTTTATTGGCGTGAGTCATAGTAACAATAATATTGTCAGCTCCGGCCACTAAATCCATAGCGCCCCCCATGCCTTTAACTAATTTACCAGGGATCATATAGCTTGCAATATTACCATTTTGATCTATTTCAAAAGCACCTAAAACTGTTATATCAACATGTCCACCGCGGATCATAGCAAAGCTTTCAGCCGAACTAAAAATTGCCGCGCCCGTGGCTGTGGTTACTGTTTCTTTGCCCGCATTTATCATATCGGCATCAACATTTTCTTTTGTAGGGTATGGGCCCATACCTAACAATCCATTTTCTGATTGCAACATAACTTGCATGCCGTCAGGTACAAAGTTAGCAGCCAAAGTTGGAATACCAATGCCAAGGTTTACGTAATCACCATCATTAAATTCGCGAGCAACACGTTGTGCTATTTGTTCTCTAGATAACGCCATCAGTGTGTCTCCTATTAATCTGCTGTGGTAATTTTTTCGATACGTTTTTCAAACGTACCTAAAATAATGCGGTCTACATAAATCCCGGGCGTATGAATTTCGCTTGGGTTTAGTTCCCCAGGTTCAACTATCTCTTCAACTTCAACAACAGTGACTTTACCTGCTGTTGCCGCCATAGGATTGAAATTTTGCGCCGTGTGACGATAGATACAATTACCATAACGGTCAGCTTTCCACGCTTTGACTATTGCGAAGTCACCTGTAATGCTTTCTTCTAATATGTAGTTGCGGCCATTATATTCACGTACTTCTTTGCCTTCACCAACTAACGTGCCGTAGCCGGTTGCAGTAAAGAATGCAGGAATACCCGCACCGCCGGCTCGCATTTTTTCTGCAAGTGTCCCCTGTGGCGTTAATTCAACTTCCAATTCACCATTGAGTAATTGCTTTTCAAATAACGCATTTTCACCCACATACGAAGACACCATCTTTTTGATCTGCTTGTCTTCCAATAAAATACCGAGTCCAAAGCCGTCAACACCACAATTGTTTGATACAACTGTCAGGCCCGTTGTGCCTTTTTTCTTAATTTCAGCAATGAGGCCCTCTGGGATACCACATAAACCAAATCCACCTGCGATAACGGTCATGTTGTCTTCCAATCCCGCCATGGCTTGTTCATAGCTTGTCACTACTTTGTCAAACCCTGCCATTTTCAACCCTCTTATTTTATTAGTATTTTTATCTGCCAATAGTTACATAACTCTGTCACTGACCCAATTTTTTAGCGCACGGTTGTCTCAATCAAGAACCATAGGTAAGTAAACATCTTTTGACACATTTTGTTTCGAAGTCATTACACGCTTTATTACAGTGTAGGCATTAATCTCCTAAAGTCATTGCTACTTTAGAACACCAAGGCCACTAAATTTGGCCTGTGTGGCACTTTAGTAGTAATTTTTTTCACCCCATTATTTGGTATTGTCATAACATCAATAAAAATAAAAGGGTTTACCATGTTAAAAGGCAAAATTGCGTTAGTCACTGGGTCTACAAGTGGCATTGGTTTGGCAACTGTTGAGGTTTTGGCAAATGCCGGCTGCCATATTGTTGTGCATGGATTAGTGGAAGATCATATTGGTGAGCAAATCGCCCAGGAATTAGCCGAAAAATATAACGTTCTAAGCTATTTCTCAAATGCAAATATGGCCGATCAAAACCAAATTTTAGAGATGTTCTCTTTTATCGAACAAGAACTTGGCACTGTCGACATCTTAGTTAATAACGCAGGTATACAGCACACGGCACCAGTTCATGAATTCCCTAAAGACAAATGGGATCTAATATTAGCCGTTAATTTATCCTCAGCATTTCATACTACTCAGGCTGTACTACCAAAAATGCAGCTCAAAAAATGGGGACGTATCGTCAATATTGCGTCTGTACACGGATTAGTAGGCTCAGTTAACAAGTCTGCTTATGTCGCCGCTAAACATGGTTTAGTTGGACTAACGAAAGTGACCGCTATAGAAAACGCTAATATGGGTGTTACGGTTAATGCCATTTGCCCAGGTTGGGTGGAAACACCATTAATCAATCAACAAATTCAAGATATTGCAGATAAAGACGGCTCTGACCTTGCGACTGCTAAAGCAAAACTCGTCACAGCCAAACAACCCCGTGCAGAAATGGCAGCACCATCGCAAATTGGTGAATTGATTCAGTTTTTATGCAGTGATGCGGCAGCTGGAATAACCGGAGCATCGCTACCTATTGATGGCGGTTGGACAGCTCAATAAATCTATTTTACGTTTACTTAATAAAAAACGCAGCTTTGGCTGCGTTTTTTATTACTATAAATTGTGAATCAAATCTAAAACCCAGACCTCTATTATTCAGCTTGAACAAACCGACTAATTTCACTATACAAAGATTGGCATTCGTCTGGGACAAGGTCTTCGATGTTCATAAAGGCGTGGATCATCCCTTCAAACTGCACGTGTTGAGTCTCAACGCCTTTGGATATCAATCGCTCTAGATAAGCTAGACCTTCATCTCTAAGAGGGTCACACCCTGCTGTAATAATTAGTGTCTTAGGGTAGTTCTCAGGTAACGGGCCAAACAAAGGCGACGCTAATTTTCGGTCTTCATTGGCAGTAAAATAATGATCGAAATACCATTTAATTCGGGTATTTTCCAACAAGTATCCCGTGCCATTTTCTATATAGGACCCCGTGGAGCCGGTGTAATCAACACTTGGATAAATTAATATCTGCTTGTCTATCGTGACACCAGATAAAATAGATCCATAACTGGTTTGACGCATCAAAATACTGGTACAAATTGCGCCACCGGCACTATCACCAGCAATAAAAATTTGACCATTGTGCTGCACGTCGCCCAACACCTGTTGAATATTTTTAATTGTGATCTCGGCATCTACCAAACCACAAGGGTACGGATGCTCTGGAGAGCGTCTATATTCAACTGCCACAACATGGCAATGACTATGAATGGCAAGTTTTCGACACATAGGATCATACAACTCAATATCGCCACACATATGCCCACCACCATGAAAGTACACAAGTACTGGCAAGGGTCGTTGAGTATCGGGACTAAACAATCGTACGGGCACTGATAAGGTTTCATGACGAATTTCTTTATCCGCAATAAAGGAAATTTCCGGAACCTTAGTTACAAAAGCTGACAGTTTTTGTAAATTTAATCTCGCCTGCTCCGTCGTCAGCGTTTGACCAGATGATTTAAACGCTTTGGCTGCAACGTTTACCGTTGCAATAAAGTCCGTTAGCTTTGGTGATAATTCGCCACGCATGCTTATTGTCCTATTCTGTCGTTGGTTCAGTTTTGTCAGATAAATCAGATTTCGGATTGGTTTCAGGTAAAAAGAAACTACCTAGAAAGAAGCTTGAACTAACAAAACTTATTAATACAAATGCATAGAAAAAATCCCCCTGGTGCCAATCGACAACGAGGCCAAACAACCACAAGACAAGGGTTGCCACCGAATAACTGATTGACCAGAACAAACTGAAGACTACGGTAATTTTACCCGCGCTCATTTTTTTCATTTCATGTGGGATAGAAACCAATGCCGTTATAGGGAAAAATATAAAGAACCCCAGTAAGATAGCGGAGCCTGTTTGAATTAATGCGTTTTCTGAAAACGACAACCCTATAACCATTACCGTTTGGATTAAGCCTGACCAACGAATAACGGGGACTCGCTGTTTGATTTTACGGCTATATAACATGCCCGCAATCGTGCCTATAATACCCGCGCCTATAACCCATTTACTCGCGGATATTCCGGCTGTTGGATAAAAGGTAAACAGGCAAATATAAAACGCCAGCAAACCAGAATACGTTAAAGCGTACGCCCAGTTAAAGCTATCGGTGATACCAGACTTATAACTATATTGAACTGCGCCTTCTTGTTTCTCTTGCGCTGCAGAACTAGTCCCATCAAATTTAACGAACAACCAAAAAATTGCCAGCAATCCACTTAAAAAAGAAAACAATACAAGCGTATTTTGCCAGCTTCCGGTAAGCGCATTGATGTCGTTCATACACCACAAAACAATCGCCGTACCAACATTAAATGCGACGGCATTTAGACCATTAATCGTGGCGCGTTCCTCTACTGCAAACCAATTCATCACAATTGGATTGAAGTAAACAATCATTAATGCCCCGCCAAGTCCCATTAAAAATCGACTAACCAATAGCCAGTCGTAGCTAGGCGCATAAGGAGTCATCAACCCGAGGGTGACCAATAAGCAAGAAACAAAGAACGCTCCTTTTATTCCAAAACGAATAGCAAAGTAAGCCGCGCTAAACGTACCGACTATCTTTGCAAACGTGACAGCCCCTGAAATAAAGCTCGCCGACGCCAAACTGGTCAGTTCTAAGTTGGCCATTATTTGGCTCATACTTGCAGTTCCCCCCACCCATGCCATCGCGAACAAGACATAACTAAGAAAAACAATCGCTTCCACTAGGTATTTGTTACTAATATTCATATATGCTAATTTTTCATTTAGAAAAGTGATGGTAGAAGATTAACGCAGGGTTTATCAAAAATATCTTCTACCTTAGTACACTATGCTTATCCGCAGTCTGCCTTTAAGCTAACGATTCGCTTATATTTTGGGGTAATACTTTGTTTACATGGCTGTCTGTCGATACGTGGTTTATCGGGTTGTTGTCTCTCGGCTATTTATTGCTGCTGTTTTTTATTGCCTATTGGGGACAACAGGGCAAAAACTCTAGATGGACAAATCACCCTTGGATTTATAGCTTGAGTCTGGGCGTGAGCTGTACCTCTTGGGCGTTTTACGGGATCATTGGTCAAGCTGCAACAAGCGGTCAATGGCTTGCTTATATCTATTACGGTACGATAGCCTGTTTTATTCTAGCGTGGCCGATGCTGTTAAAAATGCTCAGAATAAGCAAACAACAAAATTTAACCTCAATTGCGGATTTTGTTGCCTGCCGCTACGACAAATCATTAAACATTGCGGGAATCGTTACCGTAATCGCCCTTTTGGGGACAATTCCTTATATTGCCCTACAACTTAGAGCCATAAGCCAAAGTTTTGATTTAGTGACTGGCAGTTATCGTTCAGGGGTGAATACCACCATTATCGTCGCTATGGTACTTTCCGTATTTAGTGTTTTATTTGGTGCACGGCATGTTGTTGCAAATAAACAAAATAATGGCCTGACTTTAGCTATCGCTTTTAGTTCTATAGTCAAGTTACTCGCCATCACGACAGTCGGCTATTACATTACGTTTGGCGTATTTGACGGGTTTTCCGATTTACTTGTTCAACAACAGCAACTTCCTCAAGCCGAAGTCAAAACGACTTCGTTTTATATGCCAATAGCGCAGATTGCCCTTGGTTTTATTTCAATTTTTATTACCCCGCAACTGTTCCATGTCATGGTGATAGAAAATCACAACGAACAACAATTAAAAACCGCCCGATGGCTTTATCCATTGTTTCTGATATTAATTAACTTGTTTGTACTTCCAATCGCAATTGCGGGACAAATCACCTTCCCAGGTGGCAGTGTCAATGCCGATACTTATATATTAACTTTGCCACTATATTTTCAACAAGAATGGTTAAGTATCTTTGTTTATATTGGTGGTCTTGCGGCTGCAACGAGTATGGTTATCGTTGCCTCAATTGTACTTTCAACTATGGTTTCAACCGAATTAATTACCCCGAGTCTATTACGCTTCAACCCCAAATATGTAGATCAAAACCAGCGCTTTTCTACTTTATTGTTAAATTTTCGTCGATTTGCGATTGTTGGCATTTTAATGCTGTCATTGCTATTTGAACGGATAGTTGACCAACAAAGCCATCTTTCAAGTATTGGTATCTTATCGTTTGTGTTACTGGCTCAATTTGCCCCAGCTGTGATAGGCGCATTGTATTGGCGCAGTGCCAGTTCGAGCGGCGCCCTTACCGGTATCGTAGTCGGTAGTTGTCTATGGTGTTATACCTTGTTATTGCCCACAGTATGGCCTAATTCATATCTCGTTGAACAAGGTTTGTTTGGCATTTCATGGTTGCAACCGACCAATTTATTTGGTCTAGGAATGTTAGATGTCACAAGTCACGGCGTATTTATCAGTCTCGCCATCAATACTCTGTGTTTTGTGTTGTTATCGCTAAATAGTCGGCGCTCTGTTGGTGAAAAAATACAAGCGGAGATATTTTTAAAAAAACCAACAAATAGAGTTACTTACCAGTTAACGGCAGATGACCTGTACCGTTTGTTAAATCGGTTTGTCAGTCTAGAAGCTGCAAATGATTTAATGCTGCATGTAGATGCAAATCTATCAAAACAATCACCTGCCTCACCACAATTAACAGAGTTCGCACGTAAAAAACTCGCCTCTGTTTTAGGCTCAGCATCAACAAAATTAGTGATGAACGCCGCGGTAGAGGATAGTAATCGGCACATTCAATTAGAAGATGTTGCGAACATTGTCGATGAAGCAAGTCAGTTATTTCATTTTAATCGAGAATTACTTCAAGCCGGTGTTGAAAACATCGAGCAAGGTATAAGTATCGTTGACGCCGATATGCGACTAGTTGCCTGGAACTCACGTTATATTGAACTCCTTGATTATCCCAAAGACCTAGTCAAGATTGGTATGCCTATCCAGGAGCTTATTCAATTTAATGCTGAACGAAAAATGCTTGAAGGCGACGACATAGAAACTATGGTCGCTCGACGTATCGAGCATATGCAGGCCGGGAACAATCACTATTTCCAACGTGTATTACCCACAGGGGTTGTTCTTGAAATCAGAGGCCAAGCAATGCCAGGCGGTGGTTTTGTGAGTACTTTTTCCGATATCACCCGCCATATCGAGGCTGAAAAAGCCCTACAATATGCCAATGAACATTTAGAACGTAAAGTTGATGAACGAACATTGGCACTGAGTAAAGCCAAGGCGGAAGCCGAACTTGCAAACCGAAGTAAGACCCGCTTTTTAGCCGCGGCAAGTCATGACTTAATGCAACCATTTAACGCGTTGTCGTTATTCACAGACATGTTAAAACAACAAGTCAAAGGGACAAAGTCCGAAACCATCGCAGAGCATATCCAAGACTCTTTAGGTGTTGTGGAAAGTTTGTTAACGGATCTCGTTGAAATTTCAAAACTGGAAGGTGGCAGTCAAAAAATTGTTGAAGAACCTTTTGCTATTCAAGACGTTCTAGATCCACTATTTCACGAGTTTAGTCTGTTGGCAAAACAACAAAACATTCGCTTTGATTTTCAATCAAGTTGTTTATGGGTGAACTCAGATATTCGTTTATTGCGCCGCATTGTGCAAAACTATTTGTCTAATGCGTTTCATTATTCACCTACTCAAAAAGACGGCAAACAAGCCCGAGTATTGATTGGCGTTCGTCGTTATCCCGATAAAGTCCAAATTCAGGTGTGGGATAACGGGCAAGGTATCCCTCAGGAAAAACAAGACGTAATCTTTCAAGAGTTTGAGCGTTTAGAACAAAACCGCGACAAGCCGGGCTTAGGTTTAGGTCTAACCATTTCTAAACGTATCGCTCAATTGCTCAATATTGAATTGGCTGTGCGATCAGTTGTCGGTAAAGGATCGGTATTTAGCGTTACACTGCCCACTTGTGCACCTGAAATAAAAAGCCAAGTAGAAAGCCCAGAGCTAATCGAATCAAATAGCCCATTGTTTAACGGGCATACAATATTGGTTATTGATAATGATGAGTTGCTATTAGAGGCGTTAAAACAACAATTAGAAAGCTGGGGGTTTACCGTTTTAGCGATAAAAGATCGTCAACAATGGCAAGAATATTGTGAATCAAAGCAGATAGATACGCTTTCAGACTACAAACCTAAACTGGCGGCAGCTATCGTTGATTACCACTTAGATGACGGCGACAACGGCATCGACTTTTTCAACCACATTTTAGCCTATTCGGACACCCCTATACCTTGCATTGTTTGCTCTGCAGATACATCGGAACAGGTACGGGAACAAGTTAGCTTAGGTGGCTTTCAATTTACCAAAAAGCCAGTTAAATCACTGGCTTTAAAGAAACAACTAAAACAGTTACTGTTTAATTGATGGGACAGGCTGCGCTATATAACGGGAGAATCCCTTCGTCCATATATTGTAAAACGACTAGTTTAACGTTAACTGTTGGAAAGCCATTCCTGCCATAGTGCGGTTAGTGACTTCTAATTTTAGTAAAATAGCAGACACATGTTTCTTCACTGTCGTTTCTTTAATATTTAAGTCATAAGCAATTTGTTTGTTCAATTGTCCATCTGCGATTTGTGATAAAACCACATACTGTTGCGGTGTTAGCAATGCTAATTGTTTAGCAAGTTTTTTATCATTATGATTGGTTTGACTCGGTAAGTTGGCATCTTTTGGTAACCAAGTATCCCCTTCTAGTACCGCGGTAATTGCATCGGATATTACCGTTAGATCAGCCGATTTAGGAATAAAAGCCGCCGCCCCAAAGTCGATGGCTTTTTGCATGATCTCAGGCGCATCATCGGAAGATACCATAATAATAATGATATCCGGGTGATGGTTCTGTAAACGAGTTAAACTCGTAAAGCCATTATTTCCGGGCATATGCAGATCCAAAAACATAATTTCCAGCTCTGGAGTTGACTCTACGACATTAAACAACTCATCTACACTATTTGCTTCTAGCATAGTTACGTTGGGCAAACACTGACCTACGGCTTGTTTTAGTGCGGTCCGAAATAACGGGTGGTCATCGGCAATTAATATTGTGGAAGCTAACATCATTTGTACTCTGTAAGGCAATTAATTTTATGGTAAAAAAAAGAGCTGGATGACGCCAGCTCTTTTTACAGCACAACAATAAATAAAACTGTCTAGTTTAGAAACGGTAACCAATGGTGATATGAGCCGTGCTCGGATCGCCATAATAACCGATTAACGTTTGGTCAAACCCAGTACCTGGTGTCCAGTTACCGTCGTCGTCTTTACCGACAAACGTATAGCCACCAACTAAATACTCTTCATCTGTAATGTTTTTCAGATGAATAGCGCCATACCAATCGCCATTTAAGCTTTCCCAGTTCAAGCTTAGGTTTAATAGCCCATAAGCATCTTGAGATAAGTAGTCTGTCTCTTCATACAACACGTATTCATCACGCATGTAGTAGCTGCCTGACAAGATAAAGTAACCTACATCAGTATCCATCAAGTAATTAGCCGATAAGTTAAGCGTATAATCTGGCGTACTTGCTAGCCCAACGAGTTCAGTTGCTATGTTTTCTGCTTGAGTTAGCTCAGCGTCTAAGTACCCTAATGCAACGTCAAAGGTCAATTCTTCAGTTGCGGCAAATGTCACTTCCGCTTCAATCCCTTGCACTTTCGATTCAGCCGCATTGGCTAAATATTGAGGGATTGATGTTGCATCATCTGTATCAGCTAATACGATATATTGACGGTCTTTATGGTCGATTGAAAATACCGTGATATTGGTTCTTAATACGTCGTTCCAATCTTTTTTCATACCAAATTCAATTGAATCAACAACTTCTGGATCTGCAGCTTCTTCGTTACCTTCTGCACGAGGATTAAATGTACCTGACTTAAACCCTTGTGAGTAGCTCGCAAAATACATAGTTTTAGCATCTGCTTGATATTCCACACCAATACGTGGAGTAAAACGAGACCAATCTGCTGATTTTGCACTGTCGAGCACATCATCACCATTGGTATCCATACCCAATGTCATCGTTTCAGGTAAGTCTGCAGGTCTCACATAGCCGTCAGTCCAACCAGATTCTGGGTAATGTTCTCCCCAGTGGACCGTGTTATTAACAAATGCAGTCTTCTCTTCAGTTGTATATCGAGCACCTACTGTTAACGATAATTTATCAGAAATGTTGTAGCTACCTTGAGCGTATGCCGCAACACTATCGCTGTTGTTACATCCGGTAACTTCTCGCGTAAATGAACTTGCGCCAAATACTCTGCCCAAATGCCCCAAAATTGCGTCATAATGTCCACACGACGTCGCATCAGACATAAACAAACCACCCACTACCGTATAATCATCACCAGTATGAGATAACTGTAATTCATGACTCGAGTTCTCATCGTCATAAATGGCTGGAACATCAAAAATATCTGTTGCCGTGTTGTCAAAATCGATATTGGTTTCAGAATAACTTTCTCTAGAAGAGCCGATATATTTAATCGAAGTATTATTGTTAATATCATAACGAGCCATGAAACTTATACCTTCGAGCTCAACACTATTCCAAGTTGGCATATTGGTATTCGAATCATATATATTGGTTGCTGCCGGATTGGTGTCAATAAGACTCGGCAATAAACGATGTCCGCCTTTCGCGTTTGAATCATCAACAGTTTTATCCCACGCTAAACGGAAAAACAAATCATCCGTTGCGTGATACTCAAGGGTTAAACGAGTTGCCGACAGATCTTTATTGTAGTTTTCTTTGTCCTGGCCGGTTGGCGCAATAACAAATTCGCCAAACCCATCTCGGCTAAGATCTGCATGGCCAAATCCAACGTAAAGTTTGTCTTCAATTAAAGGCATTTGACCTGTAACTTTGATGTCTGTTTGGTTATAGCTACCTAATGTGCCTTCAATATTAAATTCTTTATCGCCTGACATTTCATTCGTAACGTATTTAATGGCACCACCAATGGTATTTTTACCATATAAGGTTCCTTGCGGTCCGCGCAATACTTCAATTCTGCTCACATCAAGCAGATCAAGAACGGCACCTTGTGGACGCGCCATGTAAACGTCATCGATGTAAATGCCGACCCCAGGTTCATATCCCCAAAGCGGATCCTGTTGTCCGACACCACGAATGAAAGCCGTTAATGTTGAGTTCGTACCACGGCTTGTTTGTAGTGTTGTATTTGGCGAATAGCGCTGAATCTCGGTGATAACAGAAATACCAGCCTCAGCTAAATCCGACGCACTTACAGACGTTAATGCGACTGGAACTTTTTGAATATTTTCTACTGTTTTACGAGCAGTTACTTCAATGACTTCCAGTGCCTCTTTTTTTTCTTTTGTTGGTTCAGCTGAAAACGCATTCGCACTTGAAAGTGCAGCGCTAATGGCTATTGCCAAACTAGTATATCTAACGCTTTTCTTATTCATGTAATTACCCTGTTGTAGTTATTTTTATAGCTTTAAACATTGACTCGAAAAACTGTATACCAATTTGTAAAATAAATAATTTGTACATTAGTAGTATACGGTTATCCATTGAATTTCCCAACTAAGACCATGAAACTAAATAAGTTTCCAAGCCTTAAGTAATAAAACTGTGGTACTGACCTTGTGTTCGATCAAATACGGAGCAACTTGACCGCCAAATTTTTCACCTGAATTAACTGACCAACCGTGACCAAAGTCATCAAATTTAATTAACTCGAGTGAGCTGTCCTTTTTGCTGTCCTGCCAAAGTTGGTGGTGCACGCCCAAACGGCTCGATTGTGAAACCTGCTGCGCTTTGCTCAACATTACCCAGCTTTGCGCCAAACTATCGCTATTTAGCGGGTTAACAATATTGTCCGCTTTGCCAACAACAAGCGTGACTTGCGGCAGCAGTTTGTCTTTTAGCAATGGGGTTAACATTTTTGCGAGTTGCGCCGGTGGTTCCGCGGGGCCATTTTTCATACAAGAAATCGCCTTCACTAACGAATCTGCACATGGGAAACCAATGCCCGAAACAACAGCACCGGCTTTAAAAATTTGAGGATGTGAACTCAACAGATTTGACGCCATTGCGCCGCCAGCTGAAAGACCAGCAATATAAACGTCTGAAGAATGTAATTTAATTTTTAGCGAGTTGATCATATTTACAATTGACTGGCTTTCGCCTTCAATGCCAATCTGATCAATAGGTGAAAACCAGTTAAAGCAAAGTTGCACATTGTTGCTTTTATTTTGCTGTGGAACGAGTAATGCGAATCCTAAAGCTTGTGCAGCATCCGCTAACCCACTTTGATCCGCAAAGGTTTCACCGTGCTGACCACAGCCATGTAGCAAAACAACAAGTGCTTTATTATTTTGACCACTCGATAGATAAGTGGCCGTAAGCTGTCCAGGGTTGTCACCAAACTGGGTTAAGGCAGTAAACTTTGTTGTAGCAAGTGTTGAAAAACTAACGCTAATTAACGTCAATATTGCTAGGTAAGTCGATTTCATTTTCAATCCCGTGTTTTACAGTACAGGTTGATAATGAGACAGCAGGTATAAATAGAAAATGGTACTTTAGAGCCAGACGCCGAAAATTATGAATTCTGACAAGGTTTAGATTTTATAAGCTCTTGTTTTTGTTGACGAGATAATTTTTTAATCGCTATTTCACGTTTGGTTGCTGTGCTTCTACAATCGGCTATTTCTTGATAAACCAAAGTTACAGGGAGTCGTGCCCGCGTATATTTCGCACCAGTACCTTTGTTATGTTGCAGTAATCTTCTAGTACAATCTGTCGTGATCCCAGTGTATAGCGATTTATCCTTACAGGACAAAATATAAACAAACCAACTCAAAATTAGTGCTCCCGAAACTGAATATCGCTAAAGGTAATGAATTTTAATGCTAAAGTTAAGAGGAATGTTAACGTCAAACTATGGAGGATGTTAAATTTTAGGCTATAATTCATCGCTGAATACACGACGAGCTTGCCTTAGTACACTGTTTACTGTAGCCTCCAGCGCGTTTGTACCATCCACCAATTCACCAATTTGAGAGTATTAATGTCCTTTTCTTCATTAGGTTTGTCCGAGTCTATCCTTAAAGCGTTATCTGAAAAAAATTATGAAACACCAACGCCAATTCAAGCTCAGGCTATCCCAGCTGTACTATCCGGAAAGGACTTAATGGCAGCAGCCCAAACCGGGACAGGTAAAACGGCAGGCTTTACTCTGCCGCTATTGCACCGCTTAGCGGACGGCAAAAAAGCCAGCTCAAATCAAGTAAGAGCCCTGATCCTAACGCCAACACGCGAACTTGCAGCCCAGATTGCAGAAAACGTTGAAATGTATGGCAAGCACTTAAATTTAAATTATGTCTGTGTCTTTGGCGGCGTAAAAATCAACCCACAAATGATGGCGTTGAGAAAAGGTGCTGACGTTTTGGTTGCTACCCCTGGTCGATTGATGGACTTATTTAATCAAAGAGCAGTGCGTTTTGACGAACTTGAAACCTTAGTCCTTGATGAAGCTGACCGCATGTTAGACATGGGCTTTATTCACGACATAAAACGTATTCTAAAATTACTGCCAACAAAACGACAAAATTTGATGTTTTCTGCAACGTTTTCGGACGATATAAAAACTCTAGCCAAAGGGCTAATGAATGACCCTGTAGAAGTGTCTGTATCTCCGGCAAACGCGACGGCGAATACGGTAAATCAAATGCTGTACGAAATTGACCGAAGTAATAAATCTAAGCTTCTTATCAAGCTAATCAAACAAAATAACTGGCAACAAGTGTTGGTTTTCAGTCGCACAAAACACGGCGCAAACCGATTAGCACGTAACCTAGACTCTAAAAACATCACAGCCGCTGCGATTCATGGCGACAAAAGCCAAGGTGCTCGCACCCGCGCGTTAGCAAACTTTAAAGATGGTTCTATACGAGTCTTGGTAGCAACCGACATCGCTGCACGTGGTATCGATATTAATGAGTTACCACAGGTAATTAACTTCGATATGCCGAATATTGCGGAGGACTATGTTCACCGTATTGGTCGTACAGGTCGTGCGGGTAGCGAAGGCATCGCAGTTTCTTTTGTATGTGAAGAGGAATTTGATAGCTTAAGTAAAATTGAGCAATTAATTCAAAAACATATCGACCGTTCTGTTGATGAAGAGTTTAAACCTAGCTTAAAGGTGCCAGCGTCTCGCCCTATCCGTGCACCGCAAAAGAAAAAGCCAAAAAAAGTTAAATCTTTAGACTTAAATTCTGACGACGCTGAGAAAAAAGGCTCGATGGGCAAAGGGTCTAATAAACCAAACAATCGTTCTGGTAGTGGCCGGGCAAATAATAATTCTGGTGCTCGTCGCAGCAATGGGCCTCGTAAAGCAAATACAAGTAACCGTGGTTCCAGTGGAGCGCCACGTCGCTCAAATAACGGCTGAGTATAAACAACCGTTTTATTTGCTGTTATTTGTTTCCGTGGCTAGGTGCTATTAATTAAATTCGGTTTGTTTGTAAGGGTTTAGTGTTAATTCTAGCTTCACATATCAAGTCGCAAAAGTAGAACACGAAACGCTTGGCTTATATTCGTTCTTCACAGATTTTAGCCAAGCATTACTTAGCCTCTTAGCGAGGCGATAAGTAAACTCATTAAATGCTTATAAATAATGGAACGTATTTTAATTAGTGCGTTCCTTTTTTTTGGCTCTAATGTAATATTTTTATCAAATTTTGCTGGATTGTTACTAGACTATAATTTAAAAGTGGCTCTAATAATTAAGAGTAACTCTGATAATTATCGAAAAACACTTTGATTTAACACAACTTTTATCCGTAAATAATAAGATAAACTTATTGTAACCGTAGCCATTAACAACTAGGAAAAATAGTGCCTTCTCAATACTTGCTCGAATTCATTTATTTACTCATCGCCGCTGTAATCATGGTACCAATTTGCCAAGCTATTAAACTTGGCGCTGTTCCAGGATTTTTACTTGCTGGGTTAGCCATAGGTCCATTTGGTCTCGGGCTTATTGCACAGGTAGAAGATGTTAGTCATATCTCTGAATTTGGTGTTGTCTTACTGCTATTTTTGATCGGAATGGAGATGAAACCTGCATTTCTATGGAAAATTAGACGACTGGTTTTTGGTCAGGGCTCATTGCAGTTAGTGCTTACCGGCACGGTTGTTACTTCCATTTGTTATTACGGGTTTAATTTAGATTTTGCAGCGTCAATTATCATTGGTCCAGCGCTCGCATTATCTTCTACAGCATTTGTCCTTCAACTTTTAAATGAGCAAAAGTCTTTAAGTTCTGAATACGGGCGAAGCTCTATGGCGGTTTTACTGTTTCAAGATTTAGCCGTCGTTCCTTTACTAGCCATGATCCCTCTGTTATCCGCCGATCAGTCAAGCGATATTCATTTAGGCTATGCATTTTTAAAATCCATTGGGATCTTAGCGCTTGTTATTTTGGCTGGTCGTTACTTGCTTAACCCAATACTTTATCGAGTCGCACATGCTGCTAATTCAGAAGTATTTACTGCCTCTGCCCTTCTCATTGTTTTAGGTACCGCCTATTTAACCGAACATGCTGGTCTATCAATGGCAATGGGAGCATTTTTAGCGGGATTGCTTATTTCAGACAGCGCGTTCCGTCACCAAATCCGAGCCGAAGTCCAACCGTTCCGTGGTTTGTTACTCGGGCTATTTTTTATGTCGATGGGTATGTCGCTAAACCTAGATGTATTAAGTCAGTCGCCCCTATTTATCATTGCAATGGTATTTGCACTCGTCGCTATTAAAGCGTTGATTCTGTGGCCTATAAGTCGCTTATTTGGCTTAAATAAGCACAACGGCTTGGCTGTGGCTTTGATATTGGCTCAAGGTGGCGAATTTGCACTTGTATTGTTTTCCATCGCATTTAATAGTCACATTTTAACTCAATCTACATTTGATACTTTGTTATTAATTGTCCTCATTAGTATGCTTGTCACACCTATTTTGGCTGCAATTGCTTACAAATTACATTTAAAGCCATCTGACAAACCGCTTGAACAAAAAGAAATTGAATTCCAACCCATTGTTATTGCCGGTTTTGGTCGTGTTGGACGCCGCGTTGGCGACATATTATCGCTTGCTGGAGTGCCCTATGTGGCGCTTGAGAGTGAAGTATCTTTAGTGAAAAAATACCAAGCATTGGGAATGCCAGTCTTTTATGCGGATGTCACAAAGCCTGAAACATTACATTCGGCAGGCATTGCAAATGCGGAGTCAATTATCGTGACGGTTAATGACTCAGAAGTGGCCACCACGCTCGTGGAAATTTTGAGCCAACACTACCCATCAATTAAGATTTATGCTCGTGGCCATAATGCCCCTATTTGTAAAAAGCTTATGGATTTAGGCGCTTACAAAGTCGTTTCGGAAAATTTAGAAGCAAGTATCGAGTTAAGCCGTCAGTTACTGCTTAGCTCTGGATTTACCTTCGAACAACAAGACGAGCTGCTAACGGACTACAAGCAAGATTATTACGAACAAGTTCATCCAGATAATGCAAAAGTAAAAAAATAGCTTAAAAGTTAAATTGAAAATCAACGTCTTACCGTCAATTAAAGGCCATTTGGAAACAATCATTCACCATTTGGCCTGTTAATCTTTCTAATCGAACATAATAGACTGCTCAGCATTACCCAAGAGGAGAACTATTATGAAAGTATTAACACTTGCAGGAAGTAATTCTGCAAATTCAATAAACAAACAACTTGCCATTTATGCTACATCATTAATTGAGAATGCAGAAGCTGACATCATTGATATTAACGACTATGAAATGCCTATTTTTAGCATGGAACGCGAAGCCGAATTAGGTCAACCTGAACAAGCGAAACAATTTCACCAAAAAATTGCTGATGCCGACGCAATTGTGATTAGTTTTGCAGAATATAATGGCAGCTATTCGGCGGCGTTTAAAAACCTTTTTGATTGGACTTCGCGTATTGATCCAAAAGTTTATCAAAATAAACCTATGTTGCTTCTGGCCACTTCGCCAGGTCCTGGTGGGGCTGCTTCTGTATTAAATACAGCGGTAACGTCAGCACCGTATTTTAATGGCGATGTTAAAGCATCATTGTCAATACCTAGTTTCTACGACAATTTTGACGTAGAGCAAGGCAAACTCAGCAATGCAGAGTTAAATGACAAACTCCAAACTGCCGTTGCGCTATTAACACAATAATTGACGCACGTTAAACTTTGACAAGAGTAATACGCTATCACCAAATATTTTGTTCTACTTTTGTCATTAATTAGACTTGTGTAACAGTCGAGGGAAACGTTCAGTTTCCCTTGTTTTTTTGCTAATTAATTTCAACAAATCTTCAACATTCAAGTAAAGAAAATCCGCTAACTGCCGCTATAATTAAAGTCTCTTTTCACCTTGGTACCTGTAGTTTTTATGATGACGCATTTTGTAGTGGCTGGTCGAAATCTATTGCTCATTTTTATCTCCATGCTTGTATTGGCCTGCAGTGACAGCAATAAGACAACAACAATTGATGAAAGTTTTACCGTTGAACTCGACTCAACGGAGTTAACTGTCGAGATTAATTCTACAGCGCTCCTCAATTATCTTGTTGTGCAAGAAACTGAATTTGATATCAATGTCGCAATCACATCCGCACCAAGTCATGGCACCTTAGCGGTTGATCAAACAAATAAACAGATCAGCTTTATGTTAGGAGACCAGACTGGTTCTGGACAATTTAAGTTGTCGTTTTCTAGCCAAACTCAAACGTCAGAAATGACCGTAAACTACGTTGCGACTCCCATTTCAACTGATCCTGGAACTGATGATCCAGACCCTGACTGTACAGGCTCAGTTGATGACTGCCCCCTTAGTGAACTCAACCCAAATCTCATTTATTTTCCCAGCAATTACATAACCATTTTTGAGGGCGAGACGGTTGAAATTGAAATACAGCGTAACTACACAGATGATGACGAAGTCACCGAACAATTTTATTTCAATTCTGCGGTGATTAAGGGTCAGCTTTCAGCTGATAAGAACAGCCTGATCATAGAAGCCTTTATCGGAGAAGAAGATACTTATGGTGAAATTGTAGCCGTAACTGAAAAAAACGGTGTGGTAAATGAATCCACCATGTATATGATTTATTACAATAAAAACCGAGACTTAGAAACCACTCACATACCTACTTTAGCGGTCAAAGATACCACGATCAATGTTCCAACAGGTCAATCAACCACGCTCGATTATGACTTGTATGACCCCGATTCCGACCGCATTGCCTATCGCATTATTAAAGGCCCAAAATGGCTGACGACCCACGTAAATTTAACCCAAACAGGGATCCAAATTACCCTATATCCAATCGCGTCATTTGACATAGATGATAACGAAATTACGGTAGAAATAAGTGACGCACACAACAGCAGCCAAACGACATTTACCTTAACGTCAACTGGTGAAGTTGCTATCGATGAACCACCTCAAATCTACTTAGAACGTAATGTAGACCTGAGTTTATTAATCAAATTGCAGGGCGTGGAAACAGACCTAATCGCGACTTTAGCATTTGCCGCGTTTGACGACTTAGAAAGTAACTTAGAATATTCGGTTATCGCCTCTGATCCTGCATTCAGTTATCGCATTGATTATCCATATGTCTATGTTTACAGCGACGACGTAACCGATTTAAACCATGAACAAATAACGATAGTTGCTAGTGATGGTAATTTTAACTCCAAACTCACCTATCACTTATACATTAAAAATAACTTTGTCGAGTTTCTTGGTGGCCACCCAAATAGTTCACCGTTAATTGATGTTGCACAAACTATTGACGTGCTCGAGACCACCGGTGTGTTATTGCCTTATGCCATCGCTGATCTTGAACTTCACGATTTTACAGTTACATTTGAATTTGATGATAGTCTTTTACAGGTCATTTTAGAAAACGAAAATTTAGCAATCACTGCCCTACCAAACGAAACAGACGATGATATCGAGACAACCATAACACTTATCGCTACAGATGAGTTTGGCGCTCAATCGAGTGCCGATATTAATGTAGTCGTAAAAAATAACACCCCACCGGTAATAACTTATACAAACAGTATTGAGTTAGTGGAAGGCGGTACAGCCGAAATTCAAGTTGACGTAACCGATGCCGAGGAAGGTACATTACCGTTTGCCCTAAGTTACGACACAAATAAATTTGCGATTGTTGTCGAAGGTAGCAGTCTATTTGTAACAGCACTCAATGTATTGGAAGACTACGACGGTGTAATCGACGTAACTGCGGTAGACGACTTTGGCGAACAGGCCCTCGTATCGATTCCGGCCAAAATACGCTTTACAAATACCGCACCGGTGATCACGGCACAATACACCGAAGTATCTATGTTACCTGGTGAAACACTGCAAATGCGATTGACCTATGTTGATCCAGATACCGACGAGTTGAATCTATTTTCCACGGTAAACAACTCAAACTTAACATATAGTTATGATCCTAATACGCAAATATTGGCCCTCGCCGTCTCTGAAGATAGCCCTTATGAACAGGAGTTTATCTTTTCTACGTCGGCATCAGACGGATTCTTATCGACGTTTTTGAATATCACAGTTACCGTTCCTATTATTCCTACGCCACCGGAGTTAACGGTGTCTGCTTATTTAAGTAACGTTTCCGAAGGCGCTGATTTGATTATTAACTATCGAGTTTTTGATATTAACGGCGACAATATCGCTATTACCATTACAAACCCGTTCCCTAATCAGTTAGCTCTTACCGAACAGGACGGGTATATTGAAGTGTCAGTGCCAGATAACGTTTTGGTCGACACTTTATTGTATTTTGACATAACGGCTCGTGACGACTCTGCAAATGCGTTTGTGACCACTGAAACTGTTTCGTTAAATGTTATGCCGGTCAATGATCCACCAGTAATCACTCTTTCAGAGAATAACCTAACGTTAATTAATGACGACATTGTGTCTTTACCGCTAAGCGTTGTAGATATTGATAATTTGTCACTAAGTGTTGAGGTGCGTACACCAACCTCTGCGATAATTCCAAGCCAGATCGTCGTCCACGGAGCTGATATAAATAGCATTCGCATTTCAGGCGCGAGTAAGGGTTCGGTAATCGAAAACGCTCAACTTATTTTACGTGTTTACGACGACGAAACCTATACCGAAGTGCCATTTGTCGTTTCAGTGATTTTGGAAAATGAACCACCGATAACCAACGATACCGGTAGCGTTTTAATGCTGCAAAACTCAACGTTTACTTTTAACATTACGCCTAGTGATCCAGATTCTGCTACAGACGGTGATGTCGTCTCTGTCGTTTCGGTAGAAAGTGGAGACCCGGAATTATTAGTGATTGTTGGTGACCCCAATAGTCCTCCCACTAACACAGTAACCGTGACGTCATTAGCAGTGACAGAGGAAACGGACGTGTTTGTTTCCGTTACTATTACTGATGGCTATGTGAGTGTACTTAAAAGAATACGAGTGAACATTCGACCTTAAATTTGAATTGAGTTAAATTTTACCCATAGACTTGGCGTTATGACATTCTATGGGTAAGCTAGGCGCAACTCGTATCCTTTTACTCACTGATAATTATAAGAATTCAAGAATGAATGAACACAATTGCACACCGCTAAATGACTACATCGAATACGCCCCTGATGTCATGCTGAAACGTTCAGAAACATTTTTAAATAATATTAAACGTCGCCACAGTATCAGACAATTTAGTGACAGACCCGTTGACCAAAAGATCATAGAAAATTGCATAAAAGCCGCTGGTACTGCACCGAGCGGAGCAAATCATCAGCCATGGCATTTTGTTGCGATACATAGCTCGGAGATCAAACAACAGGTTAGAGAACAAGCCGAATTACACGAACAAGGTTTTTATGACGGGCGCGCAGGCGACGAATGGCTAGATGCTTTAAAACCCCTTGGCACCGATGCTCAGAAACCTTATTTAGCGCATGCACCTTGGCTTATCGCTGTTTTTTCCCAAAAAAAAGGTGGCCTCAAAGCCGAAGATCAAAAAACAAATTACTATGTTCATGAATCTGTCGGTATCGCCACGGGTTTCTTGATCAATGCCTTGCACGACTGTGGTTTAGTCACGCTGACACACACGCCAAAGCCAATGCAATTCCTGTCAAAAATATGCCAACGACCTGATAATGAGCGTCCCTATATGTTGATTATTGCAGGCTACCCTGAAGAAGGTGCTACAGTGCCCAATCATGCTCGAGATAAAAAGCCATTTGAAGATATCGCCACGTTTTTATAGTGCCATTCTAATTTCAACTATTTTATTTAAACGACAATTGGCATTGAATATTGAGCTTTCATCACAATTTATTGTTTATTGAGAAAAATCTAGGTTAAAAAATGAAGTATTCAACGTTAGGAACCAGTGGTTTAGAAGTGTCTAGAGTGTGCTTAGGCACAATGACCTGGGGCAACCAAAACTCGCAAAAAGATGCCGATGAACAAATAGAATATGCACTAAGCAAAGGCGTTAATTTTTTTGACACCGCTGAGCTATATCCCGTTCCACCTGTCCCTGAAAAATATGGTGACACAGAGCGAGTTATCGGCAACTGGTTGAGCCGAAACCCAGAACGTCGAAAAGAAATGATACTAGCGTCTAAAATTGCAGGTCCAGGATTACCTTACATTCGTGACGGTGGAAAAATTACCGGTGCCAGTGTAATTGAAGCCGTTGATGATTCACTTAGACGCCTGAAAACAGACTACATCGATTTGTATCAATTGCATTGGCCTAATCGCACTTCTCCACACTTTGCACAACACCATGTTAACAAGGTTAAGTTTTCGCAAGCTGATAGTAAACTTCATACCGAACAAATGTTGGAAATTTTAAAAGCGTTAAAAACCTGTCAAGACGCGGGTAAAATACGTCATTGTGGCCTTTCTGATGATACGACTTGGGGAATAAATACCTACCTTAAGTTAAGTGACAAATACGATTTACCAAAAATGGTATCGATTCAAAACGAGTTTAATTTATTGCATACCAAAGATTGGCCGTATTTGATTGAAAATTGTGTTCATGAAAACATCGCATACCTTCCTTGGTCGCCACTTGCTGCAGGTGCCCTAACAGGTAAATATATTGGTGGTGCAAGGCCAGAGGGAAGCCGTTGGCGGATGGCCCAACGTAACGGCTTATTTAGAGATACAGAACAAACCGACGCCGCAGTTCGGCAATACGTAGAAATAGCGAATAAATATGGCTTTACGCCGGCTCAGTTAGCGTTAGCTTGGACGAATCAAATAGACGGCGTTACATCAACAATTATTGGTGCAACCTCGTTAGCTCAGCTTACAGAGAACATTGAGGCATTTGAAATGACCATTCCTGACGCTATGGCAGAAGAAATTGCGCTAACATTGCGCCAATATCCGGCAACATTTTAATACCGCAAATTAAAATAATAGAAACTTCATTTTACTGCAGCAAAAACACAAACGCCGCTAAATTAAGCGGCGTTTGTGTTTGTTGTACCATTAAACATGTATTGTTTAATGCAGCATTCAAATTTAAATTACGGTGATTAAATAATCTAAGCCACCTACAATAGCTGCAACTTGTGCGATGGTACAATTTTCTGGATCAACCAAATCACTGTCTGGATAAACTTCGGTCGTTGTAACGTACTTAGCGTCCGTCATACCTGCACATAAACCTAGCGCTTTAGTCGCATAATTAATCACGCCTTTCTGGACTAATTCATTGCCTATGAGCTTGCCATCGTTATCCGCGGGCGCAATATGCGTCACTTTTTCCACTGACTTAATAATAGCCGCTTGAAACTCAGGTTCAGGCTTTAACGTATCGCCAACACCGTAGAAACCATCTGGGATATTCCACGATTTTTGCTCAATTGCATCCCTAGCTGCTAAGGCGGGTCTAAATTCTGAATTGTCAGTATCTGTTGTTTCATGTAAATCAAAATGGGCCAAAGGTTTGACATCAATTTGCGATAAATAGGTTTGTAATACACCAGACTCTTCAACTGATATGTTGTCATTAATATTAGCCGGGAAAAATGACCGATTAGGATCGTCCGCATTGGGATTCCATCGATTAATAGTTTCAAATCCCCAGGGGCTTAAGCAGGGAATTACAATAAAATTAAAATGCTTTTGATAATCCAGCATGGTCGTTTCACAAAACCTCAACGCGCCCATTACACCACTGGTTTCATACCCATGAACCCCACCGGTAACTAATATTGTTGGTAATTGTGAGTCAGCGTTTTTTGTCTTAACTGCAAACAACGGGTAACGGTCAGAATTGTATGACAGCGCCCCGTATTGGGTTACCTCAAAATGGGTTTTAAGCTTTTCTATATGCGGCATGACCGTTTGCTTATAGTCACGTTTTATCGTCTGTTGTGCAAACCACTGTTGTTTTTCAGTGCTTCCCCAAGGTTGGCCAGGTACACCAATGTTGTAATCCATTCAATTTCCTTTCTGTACAACTGAACAATCATTTTTATCAAAATGATCATAATTTAGTTTTTATTGAGGCTCTTTTTAGAAGAGACGGGTTTCTATTATGCGCCTAAATTAAAGTTTAAAAAGATCATCTAAGTGTTCTTTGAAATAATTCCACAGCCATAGTGTAAACACGTATTGCCAAAACGGGATCGTAGCGTTCCCCTTCATCACGCATAAAAGCGTGTTGCGCATTAAATTCGGTCCAACTAAAATGATTACCACAACTTAGAAGTTGCTGGTGTATCTTCATTCTTCCGGCGTCAGGGACATGAGGGTCTTGTTTTCCCCAAACCATTTGCAATTCACCTTTGATATCGCCTGTTCGACTAAATGAATCGTTGTCTTTTTCGCTAGGCAGCGTATCTGAATGAATATCTGTCGCATACAAACAACTGGCCGCCAGAATATTGGGGTTTAATGCCGCTCGAAACGCCAAATGGCCACCAATACATACCCCCATTGCGCCAACTTTTCCTGTGCAATAATCTAGTGATTTAGCAAAATCAATTAACGCTACTGTATCGCTATCATGCGCTTCTAAAGGCTTAGTCCATTTATCATTATTACCTTTATCTTTTCCTTCATCGTCATATCCTAAGACGGTTCCAATAGGGTTTAACTCGTGAAAGACCTCTGGCACTAAAACCACAAATCCATGACCAGCCAAAATTGTTGCTGTACGTGCAATCGGCGCTGTTTGTTGAAATATTTCAGAGTAGAAAATTATAGCCGGGAAATTACCAGTTTCATTTGGTCGATACACATAAGTGCGCATTGTGCCCGTTGGTGTTTCAATATCATGGAAGTCAGAGGTGGTGATCATTTTTGGTAGTCACTTTTTGTTGAAGAGTGACACGATCATAACCGCTGTTGTTGGTAAATCAACAACAGCGGCATGATTTATATGGATTAAAACAAATAAGGAAACTAATAAGCCGTACTTAAGCTAATTTTTTTCCCCACAGCGCTTTACGCTATGTTGTTTTTTTGCTCGGATTGATAAACCCGATTACACGGTCAAGTAATATGTAATTGACCGGCACCAACATCAAAGTAATAAACGTCGCAAATAAGATACCAAACCCTAGTGATACCGCCATCGGTATCAAAAATTGTGCTTGGGTTGATTTTTCAAACAACAACGGCATTAAACCGATAAATGTGGTTAAACTCGTAAGCATAACCGGTCTAAACCTTGCGGCCCCCGCAGTTGAAACAGCATCATATAATGCCATGCCTTCCGCTCGTTTTTTATTGATATAGTCAACCAACACCAATGAATCATTTACCACCACCCCGACAAGCGCCAACATGCCAAGCAAACTCATCAAAGATAAGTCCATACCCATAATCCAGTGTCCCAACATGGCACCAAGTGCACCAAATGGAATAACACTCATAACAACAATTGGTTGCGTATAAGATTTAAACGGAATCGCCAATAGACAATAAATAATAAAGAAAACAAATACTAACGCCCATTTTAAGGATCCAAATGACTCCCTTTGTTCTTTAGCTTCGCCTTCTAAAGAGTGTGACAAACCTGGATAATGCCCCACTAACTCGTCAAGGTAGTCTTTTAAGTCTGCGTTTAATACTGTCATATTAACTTTGGTTTTATCTAAGTCCGCAGTCACATTTATCACACGATAACGGTCTATCCGATTAATCGATGAAGGGCTCACGCCAGGATCGAGCTTAGCAACGTGTGCCAAAGGCACACTGCCGCCATTTGGCGTATTAATAAGGATATGTTCCAATTCTGATATTGAACGTCGCTCGTCCAATGGTAAACGCACCATCACCCGAACATCGTCTCTACCGCGCTGAATACGTTGTACTTGAGAACCAAAATACGCATTACGAACTTGTCTAGAGATATCGTTTCGAGTTAACCCTAACGCTTTTCCTTGCTCTGTTAATTCGATTTGCAGCTCTTGCTTACCGCTAGACATACTGTCATTGATATCAAATACCGTAGGGTACGTTGCGAGTCGTTTTTTCACCTTTTCTGCGGCATCTTGCAACGTCTCCATTGAGGTCGATGACAACTGCACATCAATTGGATCAGAACTTCGTCCTAATTCCGCTCTAAATGACATGCTTTCAGCGCCAGGGACTTCTCCAATCTCTTTACGCCACTCGGTTAATAACTCTCGTGAACTTATGGTCGACTCTCGCTTTTCTGGAGGAATTATTTCAAATCGAACTTGCCCCTGATGTGTCGCGCCACCTCGGCCGCCCGTAAATGCCAATATATTCATAATGACGCTTCGTCCATCTTCTTCGACATACTTTTGCTGTAATTGATAAGCTGCATCAGATATTTTTTGAATATGACGATCGGTCACCTCAAATGGCGTTCCTGTCGACATTGACAAGTTCATTCTGACGGTTTCAGATGGAATTCGTGGGAAGAATATAAATTTAGTCCAACCACTCATTAATAACGCAATAACCACTAGCAAGGCACCAACAAACAAAGATACGGTCGTGCCTTTATTTCTAAGAGCTTTGTTTAACAGGGGCTGATAGTACTTCAATATTGCGTTTTCAAAACCATCCGCAAAGCGTTGTTGAAATCGAGCCAAGCCGTTAGTGTCTTCGTTCTTCCGAATTTTAATGTATTTTAAATGAGCCGGCAGAACAAACTTTGATTCGATTAAAGAAAAGATTAATACCGGAATAACAACTGCCGGTAATTGTGCAAATAATGCGCCTCGCTGCCCTTCAATAAATGCCAATGGTAAAAATGCCGCAACCGTTGTTAAAACACCGAAGGTAACTGGAGTTGCAACTTCCTGTGTTCCTCGTATTGCCGCTTGTTCACCCGAGTCTGACTTTCGTAAATGGGTATAGACATTCTCACCAGTCACAATGGCATCATCTACTACTATCCCCAAAACGAGAATAAATCCAAACAAACTCATAACATTCAAGGTTACGCCTAAAAACGGCATAAAGATGAACGCGCCCATAAAGGAAATTGGGATCCCGATAAAGACCCAAAAAGCGATTGAAGGCCGTAAAAATAACGTTAATAACAACAGTACTAAAAATCCACCTTGCAGTGCGCTCGTTGTCAAAGTTGTTAAACGATTTTTAACAATCATCGAATCGTCGTCCCAGTAACTTAGCTCATAACCTTGAGGCAAGTTGGACTGTTCTTCTTTTATATATTCTTTTACAAGATCGGCAACCTCAATTGCGCTTTGTTGGCCGATACGATAAACATCAATAAACGCTGCCCGTTTACCATTAAAACGTGTCCTAATAGGCGATTCTTCAAAGCCATCATTAACATTTGCAATATCACCCAATCTAACAATACTGCCATCCGTATTTTGTTTTACGACTATTTTGACAAATTCGTCTTTACGGTAGGCCTGCCCTTTTGAACGCAGTAAAATGTCTCCACCTAAGGTTTTCAGATTACCCGCAGAGATATCTAGGCTACTATTTGCGATTGAGTTAGAGATTTGACCTAGTGTTAAGCCATACTGTTGTAACTTGTCCTGCGATATTTCAATCGCGATTTCGTAATTACGAACCCCGGATAAATCTAATTGAGTTACCCCTGGAATACGTAATATATCGTCACGCACTCGTTCTGCAAACTGGCGAATTTCCGCTTCACCATAATCACTTGCAACCGTAACAGTCATTACGTCTCGTTTACGTTGTGCGATTGAAATAATTGGTTTTTCAGCGTCAGCCGGAAATGTATTAATGGCATCCACACGAGATTTTATGTCAGCTAACATTTCTCGTGCGTCATATCCATTGTCTACTTCTATATTAACTCTTGAAGAACTTTCTCCAGAAGTACTCGTGATCTTTTTAATCCCCTCAAGATCTTGTACCGCTTCTTCAATTCGAATACTGATGCCCTTTTCAACATCTTCTGGGGTCGCGCCTCTTAATGATAGTGAAACGCTGATAATGTCGGATTCAAATGACGGAAATATTTCCAATGGGATCCGGCTCGATAGAGAAAATAGTCCACTTAATAATATCGATATCATCAATAAATTAGCGGCTACATGATTTCGGGTAAACCAAGCAATCATCTATTTGTCTCCCTGTCCGCTCGTCGCCTGCTTATCTTTGCGAGGTCTATGCATTTTCATTGCTTCATCAACAGAAACGCCTTTTTCAGCAGCAAGTTGCTTGATCCTTTCCTGAGCTTTCGCCGGCAATTGGTCAAACTTGCGCTCAAAGTTATTTTTTCCAGGCTTTATTTTGGTCACTTTTGCTTCACCATTAATCGTCACAGGTGTTCCAGAACTGACTTGGCCAAGTGACGTCAACACTAGTCTATCGCCTTCTTCTAAACCACTATTAATAATTGCGTCTGAGGAATTTTTCCATAGGATTTGAATTTCGCGACGTTTCAGTACACCTTCTTCTACAACATAAACATAGCTACCTTGGTAAATGGCTTTATTTGGGATAACAATGACATCTGATAATATTTTGCCAGCGAGTCTCGCAGTCAAATATTGTCCAATTTTTAACGACGTCATGCCATTTGCTTTAACAACATATGGATCGTCTATTTGTGCAACCACGTATAACTGTTGCGAATTACTGTCAATAGAACTCTCTGTCCTAACCAGTTTTCCTGCCCAGTCTTGATTATCAAAACGACTCGAAAAGTGTACTTGCCCTGGCGCCATTATGTCGGTTTCTTGCTGTTGTTCAGGTAGATTAATGAGTGGTATATCGTTGTTGTTAATAGGCAATCTGACTTCAACATAATCACTTGCAAAAATATCCGCTAAATAGGCGTTGTTGGACACAACTTGGCCCACATCAACTTGTTTCGTTAATATACGGCCATCATAAGGCGCATGAACTTTGGTTCGCTCAAGTGCCAATTGAGCCTTTTCTAATCGAGCTTCTGCAGACAATACATTGGCTTCAGCAGCTTTAAGCTGAGGCAGTCGCAAAACTAAATCGTTTGGCTCACCACCTTTCCCTATGCGTTTCCAATCAGCACGTGCTTGATCTGACCGAGCTTGTTCTTCAGCCAATTGTTGTTGAGCATCTAATAAACTTGCCTCAGCCACTTTAACGTCGACTTTATAATCTCGATCGTCAATTGTGACTAACCAATCACCCTTCTTAAAAAATCCTCCTTCACGAAATTTTGGCGAAATGGCATCAATTTGCCCGGATACCTGAGCCACTAACTTACTTTGAGTACGAGGCTTAACAGTACCAAAACTGTCTAAATAGACTTGGTACAATTCTGGTTTAATGTTTTTTACATCCACGGTCATTTGGGCTTTCGGCGCTTTAAATTCGCGTTTAGCTACTGGTGGGTTTGAAAATATAAAAAAGGCCAACGCGATAGCGGCCAGCATAATTACGATTGCTGTAAGCTTTTTCTTTAGCTTTGAGGTCGAGTTTAATGAATTTATGTTACTCATAATGTGACATTGCCTTGTTCATATAATGCTTGAAAATCGCCGCCTAACGCAGTGAATAAATTAATTTGATTTTGTAGTAATTGATATTGCAGTCTAATAACCGAACTCTGTGCGTTAAATGCCCGTGTTTGTGATGTTAAAACGGTGGCGTAGTTAACGAGACCTTTTAAGTACTGCTCAAAAGAAAGTTCTTCTGCTGCAACAGCATTTTGCTCGGCAATTTTATTTGCATTAAGTTGTGCCTGCAGATTTGTTTGATTTGCCTTTAGCCTTTCAATGGTTTCAAAGGTACTTAAAAAAACACTAATGTAGCTTTGTTCTAGTGCCTGCAAATTCGATATAGCCGCATTTTCGTTCGCTTTTAAACGTCCCGCATTAAAAAGTGGAGCCGCGATATTGCCTATAAAAGACCAACCTAAGTCAAACTCAGTTAATGCTTTGCCGAGATCCGTACCTTCACTACCCACACTTAACGACAGCGAAAATGACGGAAATCGTTGTTTATGAGCAAATGCAACCGCCGCATTCGACGATAACAGCCCTTGCCACGCAGCGCGCAATTTAGGGTGGTTCTTTACAACATCTGAAGGTGTGTTGGAAAGCGCGTCAAGAGGTAAAATATCTAACGCCAAATCTTGATAATCAAACTGGTTGTCAGGGTAGGTTCCAATCAATGTTTTAAATTGCCTAACTAGATTTTCGAGCGTTTGAGTTTGGGCTGAAATATTTGCCTGCTCATTTGCCAAATCATTGCGAGTTAAGTACACGTCCAGAGCGTCATTCAATCCTTGTTCATAACCGGTTTCTATTATTGCCAAATTATTTTGGGTATTCTCCAATCGAAGCTTATTAAGCTCCAACTGTTGCTTTGCTTCTACAATCGCAAAGTAGGTTGTCATCACCTCAGCAACTAAAGTATTAATTCTATCTTTATGTTGAGTTTGCAACTTCAAGAAGTTGAGATTGATTTGTTGATCAGCCGCAGACAATTTGCCCCAAATATCAACTTCGTATTTAAGTGCAAGGTTTAAACTTGCATTGTCAACAACATCAGCATTTTCGTTTGCCTGACGTACACTGCTCTGCAAATTTAAATCGAGTGAAGGCCATAATGTCGCTCCACTTGCCGTTACGCGATGTTTTGCCGCTTCTAATTCGAAGCTAAGTTGTTTTAACTCAGGATTTTGCGTTACTGCAACTTGAATAAACTCAATCAAGTTTTTGTCAATAACGTCGTGCACTGACACTTTTTGAGCTGAGACAACCGCATTTGACGATGGGTTTTGCCACATTTCAGGGACAGTAATTTGATCCTGCTTTATGCTTATATTGTTATTGGTCGCACAACTTGCCGTCACGCTACTCAGTACAACAACTGTCAATAACCTAATATAACTCTGTTTCACTAAATTTCTCTTCCGTTTTTTTTGTGTCAATCTGACTCATTTTTTATTCTGCCAAATTAGATATTCAAAGTTGAAAACTAATTTCATCCCTTTCGGCGAACAACAATTTTTGCAGGTTGATTCCCCTAAAAACTGCATAAACAGTGTTTTGGAATATAAAAAGGTGAACCTATTAGTAACTAATTTAACGCGAAAGTTCCATCGGCATTTTGATAAATATGCGATATTTTTTAAGCATTTAAAAAAAACGCTTTTTCCCTCCCCAATTAGGGATATGACCATAGGTCACATTTTAAAATGACCATGAGTCACAACAATTGTATGTCAATAAAATCTTAGTGTTAGACAAAATTTGGTCAAATTAAACATTCGCCCTTTAAAAACAATAACGATTAGATCCATTCACTCATAACAACGTGGGTTTTTATTTTTACTATGTCATTTGTTGCATCTAACGACTCTCTTATTTCATGGATTCGTTGCATTGAATTTGCCCTCACAAAAACCAATAAATCCATATCACCTGTTATGCCATGACATGTCACAACTTCCGGAATTTTTTTAATTTCTGGGATGACTTCTGAACACCTTGCACATTGATGTTGGATTTCAAAATAAACACTAACGCCGTCTTTTTGAGATTCGGTCAATAGCACTTGATAACCTTTGATTATATTACGATGTTCAAGTTTTTTGATCCGCTCAGTGACCGATGAACGCGACAAACTGACTTGTTCAGCAATAGACGAAATACTCGCCCGGGCGTTTAACCGGAGCATTTCAATTATGTGTTGATCAAACTTATCCATATTTACCTTCAAATTGATGGGAAAATTGCATTATGCCTGCAAATTGACGGTCAAATTAGTTTTTTGTTGTTAATTTACGTCGATATGTAAAAGTAAACTCCCTTATACTTTACTCAAATTCAATAATGATGTTGGAACAACGATGAGTCACGCAGGAACATTAGGTGTATGGCAGGGAGCTGGATTACTCGCTACGACACTATTAGGAACAAGTGTTTTTATACTACCGGAAATGACAATTGAAATCGCAGGGGTCAATGCGATTTGGTCATGGACATTTTTAACTTTGTTTATTCTCCCCATAGCACTTGTTTTTGCAAAGTTGTCGGGGCAATTCCCACATGCCGGAGGACCTGCTAATTTTTGCGAACTTGCTTTTGGAAAAGTTGTTGGTCGTTCTATTGGACTCATTTTTTTATTGGTTGTACCGCTAGGCGCCCCTGCTGCGCTGATTATGACATTCCAATTTGTTGATACACTATTGGAATTGAGTGACATTTCAGGATTGATGGTTCAGTACCTCTTTTTATTAATCATATACTTACTAAATATACGCGGCGTAAGTTTATCCGCGACTATTCAATTGGGCCTAACATTAACAATATCCGCTTTGGTAGGGATCTTGTGCTTAGCGTATTTCCTGTCTGCTGATACAGTAAACAACATAACGCCCGCTCTTATAACGGATACTAAACCAATAAGTACCATGTTTAGCGCAGCAGCATTGGCGTTTTGGAGCTTTTTAGGAATAGAAGCCATGGCTCACATGTCGTCGGAATTTAAAGACCCCAAAAAAGATTTAGTCCCAGCGATTGTACTTGGAACCCTATTAGTTGGTGTGATTTACATCGCCTGTACCTTTTTAGTTGCCCATGTAAGTTCACAATCAACCTTAGCGATGGTGGATATATTTGATACGTTGCTAGGTGGCTATGGAAATATCGTGATCTGCTTTTTAGGGATTGCAGGCGGTCTTGCCACCGTTAATGTATATACGGCTAGTTGCAGTAAATTAATGTGGAGCTTCAGTCATAACGGAGTATTGCCACCGCTTTATCAACAAAAGAATTCATCTGGTACAGCTCATATTGCCCTGCGCCATATCGTGCTTTTAATGGCCTTGGTGTTAACGGTATCCCATTTATTTAAACTAGATTTAGCGGTGTTAGTCGGACTCTGCAATGGTGTTTTTGTCGTGATTTATTTAACTTCAATGTTTGCTGCGTTTAAATTATTACCTAAAAAGTACTTCTGGCTCGCGTCTATCAGTATTATCGTCTGTTTCACACTGGCTTTTAGTTTGTCTTGGCAAATGGCTTACGCTTTGATTTTATTGATTATCGTTGCACCGTTAGCAAAAAGGAAACATTCAATAATTTCAACTACATAATAACGTTATACAATCACCAAATATGGTTTATACTTTTCAATTGTCGACGTAAGCTGAAACATTTTTCAGTTTACTTCGGTCTAGTTAATCGTATGTATATACATAAACAAGGTGGGTTAGTTTGGAATTAAATAGTGCAATCCTAAAACGTAATGCAGGTTTAATTTATGGTGTCATCATATTATTAGGAACTATTCTTTCCGGTATTGTTTATAACTCCACTCAAAATATCAAACAAAATGCCCTACTGCTTGTCGACCATGAAATTAAAGTGTTTGAGCGTTTACAAAATCTAAATTCGTTATTTATAGAGCAGGAGCTTTATCTAAACGAATATTATGCAAATCAAAATCGTGAAGTATACCAAACTAACTTTAACGCAACTGCGGATAAGGTGTCCTCAGATTTAGTCGAATTAGCCAAAGTTGGTGTCGGATTAGAATATATAAATCAACTGAGTTTAATCCAATTAGAAACTATAAAACTTGCTTCCGAATTTGACGATAACATGCAACTTGGTGATGCATCCGACAGCAAAATGTGGGACTTAGCGCGCACCCATTTAGAAATATTGGCCATGTACCGTATTCAAATCAAACCTGTCATAGCCAAAATAACCGAAAGCACCAATGAACGTATCGTCAAACAATATAACAATACTAAGCAAAGTTTAGATACAACCAACCAAATCGTACTGGCATACAGCGTTATGATCATCCTTATCGCTTATTTTGTAGGCCGTGCAATTAGAACGTCAATTATGGTTTCGGTTAGAAACAGAAGACTTGCATTGTTTCCAGAAAGAAACCCAAATGCAATTCTGTCCATTGATGTAACAAATGAAGTTAAATATACCAACCCGGCGATGTTACGATTATTAACTAATTTAAAGATTGATATAGACGAGTTTAAAGAAGTTATCGCAATACCACTCAAAGAAACTAAAAGTAAGGTGTGCACAAACCACGACCAACAAGATAAATTTGAAGTAGAAATTGGTGACAGTACACTTGAATGCAATTTACATTGGTTAAGTGATTTAGAAAATTGGGATTTGCATATTTTAGACATCACCCTGAAAAAACGGGCTGAAGCACAAATGCATTACCAAGCTTTTCACGACATGGAAACTGGGCTATTTAACAAAAACCAATTTTTAGCTGACTTAGAAAAGGTGTGTGAAATTGACAAAAACAGTGTCGTCGGTTTAGTTGAAGTCAGACACTACAGCCACTTGATCACCCGCTTAGGTCTTCAACAGACCAGCGAAATCATAGTACAACTTGCTTTGCTGCTGAACAAAGAATTAAAGACACTACTGCAAGACGTCCCTCATACGTTATACCGTACCTCAGATAAACAATTTTCCGTTGTTGTTCAGTCAGATATTTGTAATAGGGAAATTGCCAATTTAGTTAATAAATTAGAAAAAATTATAGAAACGTTTTCCTTTGAAAATACGGTCAATCTAGAATTGGACTTTGGTTTTACGTGTTTTCCAGAACACGCGTCGGAAGCACAAACCATCGTAAAATCTGCGACTATCGCCTTAGATTCAGCTATAAAAATTGATCATTCATCATTGGTTATTTTTTCAGAGCAATTAGGTGATTCGATATCTAAAGAAATAGAGTTAACCAATGACCTTAGAGTAGCGATTGAAAAACAACAATTGGAGTTGTATTTCCAACCGCAACTGGACATCCAAAAAAACCAAATAATTGGCGTAGAAACCCTAATTCGTTGGCAGTTAAGGGATAAATTTATTCCACCAATTGATTTTATTCCACTGGCTGAAAAGACCGGTTTAATTGTGCCACTTGGAGATTGGATTTTATTAAATGCCTGTAACAAAGCGGCAGCGTTAATCGAACAGGGATATAAAGATATTGTTGTCGCGATAAATATTTCGCCTCAACAATTTAATCACCCTAGCTTCTACGACACTGTTGTCGGTGTGTTAGAAAAAACGCAAGTTCCTGCCGAAAATATAGAACTTGAAATCACCGAGGGCGTCATTATGTACAATGAAACAGATACCATCGCGATGTTACAAAAGCTAAAAGATAGCGGTGTGAAATTGTCTATTGATGATTTTGGTACGGGTTATTCCTCATTAAGTTATTTAAAGCAATTTCCAATAGATAAACTCAAGATTGACCAGAGCTTTATTCGACAAATCGAATTAAACAAAGACGACAAGGCAATTGTCAGTACTGTCATTGAATTAGGGAATAACCTCGGCTTAACGTTAATTGCTGAGGGGGTCGAAGAATTGAGTCATATGGAAATATTGTCTGATTTAGGTTGCCAGGAAATCCAAGGGTATTATTTCAGTCGACCTTTACCGAGTGCTAAATTAGATTTATTTCTTACCGAATTTGGCGCGAAAAACCAACATTCAAACACTTAACACGTTGCTGTTTTGTAGGGGGTGGTTTTTATTCCATCAAAAAGCTGGCTGTTCCTTTTAACAGCCAACTTTTGTTGCCGTTCGCACTACCAATTAAGGTACAAAACGGCCACGAGCTGCTACAAACAATTGATACCAATGTTCGCGGGTTAACTCTACCTCAATTACCCGCTGACACGCTCTGATCCTATCAGGATCTACAGTTCCAATTACCGGTTGAATACCTTGTGGCAAACGAGTAAGAAACGCCAGTACAATTGCTTCAGGGCTTGTTTGATATTCAGCAGCTAGTGACGACACTAACGAAGCGGTCGTAATAATATGCGGAGCTTGCCCGTCTAAAATGCGTCCGCTAAATAAACCTTGGCTTAAACTTCCCCAAGATTGAACTTGAACGTCGTTCAATTGGCAATATTCTAATGTGCCAGCCATCGCATTGTATGTAGCTTCTCCGCCTACATTGGCAATAATGCCCTGATCAATACAATCTAAATGCCCTAAACTGATCTCTAATTGATTGCAAACCAATGGATTTGGTAGTGCTTGCTGCAACAATTGCATTTGCGCACTTGTCATATTAGAAACACCAAACTTGTTAACTTTGCCTTGTTTAACGAGTTGGTCAAATGCAGAAGCCACTTCGTCTGGTTCCATTAATGGGTCTGGGCGGTGCAATAGTAAAATATCTATTTGTTCAATATTTAAGCGCTTCAGACTGGTTTCAACCGAATGTAGTATCCATTCTTTTGAGAAGTCATATCGACCAGGACCTTTATCATCTTCAAATCGGATCCCACATTTAGTTTGGATCGTCATATCTTTTCTAAGATGTGGTCTTTGTTTGAGTACATCGCCAAAGACTTGCTCAGCTTTCCCTCGTGTATAGATGTCAGCGTGATCAAACATTGAGATACCAACCTCTAACGCAGTGTCGATTGCTCTATTTGCGACCGCAACATCATTTAGACTGTAATTAGGTTCATTCCAGTCCCCACCTAAACCCATGCAACCAAAGACGAGTTGACTGCAATGCGGTACTTTTTGAGTTAGAGGTAATTGTTTAGACATGTAAACTTCCTAAGGCTAATCGACTCACTAGCCACGTTATTTAAAAATAGGGTTATAGTATTATGAGTTTGAAAAATAGAAACAGAAAAAACGAAAATACGTATGCATGGTTCTATTTCGTTGAGCTGCGTTACCTATGTAAACCGGAAAAACAATTTTATTATTGCCAAAATCACAGCTCTTAAAATAGAAAAGGTAAAACCTTGGTTTTACCTTTTCAACGATATTTACTCGACATTCTAAATGACTAATTAGTGCTCAGCGCGACCCAAAAATTTAATCTCTGCTGTATTAATTTTTACTTTATCACCAACGGATATATGCTCTGGAACTTGCACCGTCAGGCCAGTAGACATAGTAGCCGGTTTTGTCCTCGCGCTAGCAGAAGCCCCTTTTATAGAAGGATCGGTTTCAGTGATAACTAGTTCCACGTGAGCAGGAAGTTCAACCCCTACAGGTGAACCTTCGATTAACACGACAGAAAGACCTTGTGTATCTTCAGTGATAAACTGGATTTCATCTGCAATGCTTGCAGAATTTAGATTGTATGGCGTGTAATCTTCTGCATCCATAAAGACATACTCATCACCGTCAATGTATGAAAACGTCGCTGAACGTCGTGTCAGATCGGCAAACTTTAACATATCATCGGCTTTAAACGTTTCATCAACCTTACCACCGGTGACTACATCATACATACGCATTCTGTATAAGCTTCCGCCTGCACGCCCCTGCGGAACTGAACGAACAATATCTTTTACGATTAAAACTCGACCATCTATATCGAGTGCGGCATGTTTTTTTATTTCACTAGCTTTAGGCATTACGTTTCCTGTTTAAAAATAAGTTAGCAAGCTGATTGTTAACTCATATATTAATGACCAAAATTCAATCAATTACCTATTTATAAGTAATTTATTTTTTAGGCCAAAATTGATTTTTTAGTCTAAGCTCATTAAGAGTAAATTCAGGAAAGCGTAAATGCAACTTCGAATAGGTATGATCGTCGGTTTTATCCTCTTTTGTTTCGTTTTTTCAACCCAATTACATGCGGAACGTGTAAAAGTTAATGCTATCTATGTCCCTTTAGCTGATCACTATGCGGCAATTGTGGCGTTTGAAAAGTATGCGGAACAAATAAAATATGCTGATTTTTCTATCCAGCAAATGAAAAATTGGGACTTGTTAAAAACAAAATTTTTGGAAGGCAATACCGAAATAGCTTTTGCAATGGCGCCTTTGGCGTTAAACATGTTCACGGAAAGTCCAATTTTTAAATGGATAGGCTTGATGCATCGTGACGGCAATGGATTAGCAATCAACAACGTGCTTGCCAATCAACTGGAATTGCCCGATAACCACAACGAACGCAAACCCAGTCATGACCTTGCCCAAATTGTTAAATCCGAAATAAACGCAAATCAGCGAGTCCTAATTGGCGTGCCACATTTGCAGTCTTCGCATGCCGTAATCTTGTTTCATTATCTTAAAAACAACAATTTACTTTTGAGTTTCAAGCCTAATTTTAACGACCAAGTATTAGCGATTGCCGTTAACCCTGCACAGTCACTCAACTTTTTACGTGGCAACAACAATTTAAACAGGCCAGTAGCCATTGAGCAGTCTTTACCATGGATAGATGTTGCCGAATCACAAAATGTTGGCAAAGTCGCATGGTATTCAAAAGATGTTTTAAACACGCAAAACGGCCATGTGGAATGTATTGCCCTTGCAACAAATATCGCGCTCGAAACTAAATCAAAAGCCATAAAAGAGGTTTTTTCTATGATTAAGAAAGCGGGTAAATATATCGAAGAAGCAAGAAACGGTGATCCAGAAAAATTAAATGAAATCATTAAAATGGTACAAAAACATATCCCCGCTCATACAACGGAAGCAATTAGGTTAAGCCTAGATCCGACATTACGTGTGATTAATTACGAACATTTAGATATTGATAAACCGGGACTTAAGTTAATGATGAATTTAGGGTTGGAGAGTGGCACGATAACTTCACCAGTCAACATTAATAATTTTGCAGCTAAAGAATTTGATACTTTATCAGTAGCGGGTAACGATGAAGACAATTAAAAAGAAATTTACTTCGATAAACCGTTCTATTTTAAGTTGGCTTTTAATCATAAGTTTAATGCCCTTAATTGTTGCCGTCTCGATTAACTACAACTTAGCGAGTGGCCAAATAAAGCAAGAAGTTGTAAAACACCTTGTGAGTAAAGCGTCATCACAGGCTTCTTTTATTAACAATTGGTTTCAATATCGATTTATGGACGCTAAAGATATTTCATCAAGTCCTTCAACAATTTCTTTATTGTCTGAACTCATCGAGCAACATAAAAACCAAGCGTCAACCATACAAAATTTCACAAAAAGTTATCAGCACCAACTCGTTGTGTCGAAGTACAAAGGCTATTTCACAAAGCGATGGCTTGATTATGATTATATTGCAGATTTAATTTTGGTCGACGGTAAAGGCAATGTATTATTTTCGTTAGGTGATAATACAACGCTAGGTTCTAATCTTTTTACCGGTCAATATTCCGGTACTTTATTGAGTAACGTTATGCAAAAATCCTTTGCAAATGGCAGCGTTAACTTTTCAGATTTGTTTGAGAATCCAGCAAATAAGCACCATCTAACAGGCTTTATTACGTCCCCAGTTTTAGACAATAAGGGACATAAAATGGGCGTTATGGCCATGCAACTTAAAATGGACAGGATCCAACGGACGATTGAGTTATATAAAAATGTCGGCACAAATAATTTTATTGTCAATCAAGACCGAAAATTAAAAATGCACTCTGAGTTCGGTTCAAACATTGAATTTGAAAAAGTTATTCCGCAGCCATCAGACGACAACAAAGTCCAATATAATATACGCGACACAAAAATCGAATTATTTGATACCTTGGGATTATTTTCCAAACCGGTAATTTCCGTTCATAAAGACATTACCATTGGCGATGTCACTTGGGTTGTGGTGAACGAAACTGAAAAAGGTTATGCCTTTAGTAGTAACGATAAAATCATCACAATATCTATCGCTATGTTAATTTTAACCACCATACTTGTCGCAGCATTTTCAATCTATATTTCATCGCAGCTCACCTACCCTATCGAAATACTTAACTTAGTGGTTCAACGTTTCCGTGAAGGAAAAAATGTTAGTAAAAACCTCGTTTATAGCAATAACGAAATTGGTCAGCTATCTAAAGCATTTAATGACTTGATTGTTGAACGTCAACATCAAGAAAGCATCATGAACGAAACATTAGATGTGCAACAAGCAATTTTAGATAACTTGGGCGAAGCCCTTATCATGATTGATGATAAAGGTTTAATCCAAAAATTCAGTCGCTCCGCTGAAAAACTATTTAAATATACAGAGTCAGAAATGATCGGCGCAAACATTAGTAAGCTAATGCCTAAAAACGTCGCAATACACCACGACCATTATTTAAAAACACAGGACGACAATATCAATCGAAATATCATTAATACAACAAGGTTGGTAAAAGGCGTTGATAAAACTGATAAAGAATTTGATATGGAGTTGGTTGTTACAAAAATTGTTGTCGGTAACCGAAAGCTCTTTATTGGTTTGGTTCGAGACGTCTCTGCTCGGCAAGAAACACAGCGGAAATTAGTAAAAGCGCTAGAGGAAGCTGATGTGGCTAATCAAGCCAAAAGCGAATTTTTGGCCAATATGAGTCATGAAATAAGAACGCCAATGAACGGGATTTATGGTTCATTGCAGTTGATTGAAGAACAAGTAGATGACTTGATGGTTAATGATTTAATTGAAAACGCTTTGTTTTCGTGTCGATCTTTACTCACCATTATTAATGACATTCTGGATTTTTCAAAAATAGAGGCTGGTATGTTAAGCCTCGAAGAAGTTCCTTTTGAAGTTAACAAAATCGTTAAAATGGTACTTAATGACATTAAACCTATCGCCGTTGAAAAAGGTCTCGAGGTCATTTTCAAAAAAGACACAGACTTTGAAGATGGTTGGATTGGGGATCCTATCCGAGTTAAACAAATATTGTTAAACCTGGCATCTAATGCAATTAAATTCACCGAGAAAGGCCACGTACAAATCAGCGTTTCATCTGACTTAGACCCATGGGGAAATCCTCGACTTAAAATAAACATATTTGATACCGGCATTGGTATGTCTAAAGCCGGACTAGCTCAATTATTCAAACGATTTGAACAAGCAGACCGTTCGACGACTAGAAAATATGGCGGTACCGGTCTAGGAATGGCTATCACTAAAAATTTATTACAAATAATGAATGGTGTAATTGAAATTAAGAGTGAATCTGATGTTGGTACTCAAGTGTATTTAACATTACCCCTAAGTAAAACCAATGTTGAAATTAAACACGAAGACAAGATTGAAACTGAGTTGGTTACCCCAAACCTTGCTGGTAAAACGATACTATTAGCTGAAGACAATATGATTAACCAGGTCGTATTCAAGTCAATGATGTCAGCAACAAATGCTAAAATTATCGCCGTAGAAAACGGTAAACTGGCTGTAAAAGCGTTTATCGAACATAAGCCCGACCTTGTATTTATGGATATTCAAATGCCTGAAATGGACGGTATTGATGCGTGTTTAGAGATAAGAAAAATTGATAACAATTATACGCCGATCATCGCGTTAACAGCGAATGTCATGAAAGAAGACATCGACAAATATGAAAAAGTTGGCTTTGACGGACACATAGGGAAACCCATTGAGCTCGCAATCCTGTATCGCTTAACTCAACAGAATATTGATTCACAAGGCTAAACTCGAATCAATCTGCGTGATCAAGACGCCCTATATAAGCGCCTTGAATAAGCTCATAGCATTTATTTTTTGCTATTTAACGCATTAAATTTCGCCATTTGCTCTTCTGTTGCAGGTAATTGATGTTTTTCTATCCATTCAGAATAAGGCATACCATATACACTTTCACGAGCCGTATCCATGTCAATATCGACGCCTAATTTTTCGGCTTCAGATACCGTCCACTTAGAAAAACAATTGCGACAAAACCCAGCCAAGTTCATAAGTTCGATATTTTGAACATCTTTACGGCTATCTAAATGGGCTAATAAACGGCGAAAAACCGCGGCCTGGATTTCTATTTCTTTATCCATGATCATTACTCTCTTTAACTATCAAACAATTGGGTTGGTTTTTAATACTTATCTATTTGCGAAATGGCCTTCAGTCTAAAAATGACAGAATAACTAGCCCCACCTGCAGGTGAAGATGGCGGGTATTTCTGCGTTATTCTCTAATAACAAAACATCACATTTAAAATAGATGTTTGAAATGTCGATTTACTTCTCGCAATCTGTCGTTTGTGCTGACATCTCATCAGTCGACACTTCAACTCTATCGGCTTTCGATATGTACTTAGGCTTAGGGTTTTTATGCAACTTTGCGTTGCGCTTTTTAGCTTTTGCCTTGAGTGTATCATTGATCTTTTTACGACGGTTCATAGCGTCAGTTCTCTCATCTATCGATTATCAGTCTTTACCACTTAACCATGGATTTACAGCACTAAATGTCTCTAAATAAAGAGCTTCAACCTTTTCTCTTGCCCAAGGTGTTTTGCGTAAAAACTTTAAACTGGATTTAACCGACGGATCTGAAGTAAAACAATTAATTTTAATTAATGTACCTAACTTTGGCCAACCATAATAGTCGACCAACTTGGTCACTATTGTCTCTAATTTAAGCCCATGAAGTGGGTTGTTTGGCTGGTTATCCATATAATAATCGACTCTCTTTAATTAACTGAATATTAACGCTGTTAAGTTAGCTTCCTAAAACGCGCGGCAATATATCACAATTATCGTTTAAATTGGGTAAATACCAACGCTCAAAAATAACAGATGGCCAACAACTGAGGTTGTATGGCCATCTACGATGCGCTGATTGTTTATGACAACTAAACGCGAATTGGATACCAGTTAGACACTAACCGGTATTACGCATCCCAGTTGCAATACCAGCCATAGTGTACATCAACAATTGTTCATACGTCGGATGCTCTGGGCTTTGACGTAACCGCTTTAACGATTCGATCTGCATTAAATGAAGTGGCAATAAATACGGTTTACGCACTTCAAAACTCTGTAAGTTCCACGCATCTTTTTGTAAAGCTTGCTTTTGACCCAATAAAGCCAATACCGACGCTTCATCCGATTTTAGTTGTGAACGCAACTCTTCACCTAACACTTGTAACTCTGGCTCAACAAGACTTTGGTCATATAACGACGACACTGTACGGTCTGATTTCAAATAAACCATTTCGGTCAATGAAATACGAGCTTTAAAATATGGCCAATATTTTAGCATCTCACGCATCGTATCTGTATTCTCTGCTAATTGCTGTTCAATCGCTTTACCTAACCCCAACCAACTTGGAACAACTAGACGATTTTGACTCCATGCAAATATCCAAGGGATCGCTCGCAACGACTCAATACCACCGTCTTGGCGACGTTTCGCTGGGCGTGAACCTAGCGGTAAAGCAGATAATTCTTGCTCAGGTGTCGCCTGTCTAAAATATTTTACAAATTCAGGACGGTCTTGAATATAACTACGATATTGCTCACAACTACTCTGCGCCATAGTATCCATTAGGTCACGCCATTCCGTTTTGGGCTCCGGTGGTGGTGTCACTAAGCTTTCTAATATGGCAGATGCATAAAGGTGCAAACTTCTGACCGCCAAGTTAGGTAAACCAAATTTGTATCGAATGGTTTCCCCTTGCTCAGTCACGCGTAAACCGCCATCGAGTGTACCTGGAGGTTGTGACGCAATCGCCGCATGTGCTGGACCGCCCCCACGGCCAATTGTACCGCCTCGCCCGTGGAATAACTTAAGGATGGTGTCATGTTCTTTAAATACTTTAACAAGCGCTTCTTGTGCTTGATACTGCGCCCACGTTGCGGCTAACACGCCCGCATCTTTAGCCGAGTCACTGTAACCAATCATCACATAATGTTGGCCTTGAATGCCTTTAACATATTGTTCTACTTTCAACACGTCATTCATAACTTGCGCAGCATTGTTTAAGTCATCAAGCGTTTCAAATAAAGGCGATACTGGCATATCCCAAGTTACACCACAGGCCTTCATAAGTAGCTTAACCAGAAGGACATCACTCACTTCGCTGGCCATTGAAATAATGTAGATACCGAGTACTTCTTGCGGTTGGCTTGCCACCATTTTGTATGTATCGATAACTTCTTTAACATCGGCAGAAAACGTTATATTTGGTATTAACGGACGATTATTATTGAGTTCAGCAATTAGAAAAGCTTGCTTCTCTTTTTCACTCCACTGTTCATAATCCCCTAGACCTAATGCGCGTGTCACTTCGGCCATAGCAGCATTATGGCGCTCACTATGCTGGCGAACATCGAGTTTAACCATCGAGATACCAAAACAATGAATACGTCTGATCACATCTAATATTGAAGAATTGGCAATGCGGTGTAAACCATGGCTAATTAAACTCTCACGGCATAACATAAGTGGTTCAAGTAATTCTTCGCGGCTTTCAATCACGCCACGTGTCTTACCATTTTGCAGCAATACAATGCTCTGTTTTAACTTGTTAACAACCGCTTTTAGTTGAGTGCGGTATGGACCGATACGCTCGATGTCTAATGCCATTAATTGTTCAGATGCGACCGACATAGACAATTCTAAATAAAGGTGTTCAAAATCTTTGAGATACAATTCACAGGCTTTTAGGCGGGCATTAATAATCGCTTTTTTACTTAATTCGGCAGTTACAAATGGATTGCCATCTCGATCCCCAGCCATCCAACTTGCTAATGTAATTGGCGCCGCATCAATCGGTAACGAGGTTTTGGTAATTTGTTGAGACAAACCATCCAATTCACGCACAAATCTAGGAACGGCTTCCCATAAGCTATCAGCGATTACTTCTAAGCCCCAACGAGATTCATCTAACGGCGTAGGACGCTCCTGACGTATTTCATTGGTAAACCATGCTTGCTCAATTAACTCGGCAATACGTGTTTGGTCGTCTTGATTATTTTGTAATTCATCAGCGATTTGATGATATTTGTGGATAAATGTACGCCGGTTTATCTCCGTAGGATGGGCTGTAAGCACAAGCTCTACATGCAACTTGGAAAGAGCTTGGTGAAATTTATCCGGATTAACATTTACCAATTTTTCACCCAAAGCTTCTAACGGGTGCGGTAAATCGAGTTGATCTAACCCTTCGTCACTTACCGTATATTGTTGCTCTGCAACATTGGCCAAATTCAAGAACTGGCTAAAGGCCCGAGCATAAATGATCATATCCTCTTCAGAGCATTCTGCAAACAACGCTTGTAACTCTTTTATCACACTCGGATCGTCATTTAGGGCGTCACGTGATTTTAAGCGAATATGCTCAATTTTATCAATCCATTGCTCGCCATGTTCAACAGCAATACTGTTCCCTAGTAAGGTCCCTAATATACGAACGTTTTGTTGTACCGGTTCTAACATGAATGCTCCAATAATGTTGATTACGCTTATTAATTTATATCTTAAAAAACATATTTATTAAATTTAAAACTTGAGCTTGATGTTATTTCAGAATTTATATAATTTAAAATATATATAAACAATACTAACCATAGACTTTTGTATATGATTAATTTCACAAAATCACCAACTTTACGACAGATGCAGATATTTTCTGCGCTCGTAGAAACCAATAGTGTTTCTTTAGTCGCAGAAAAGTTGCATATATCGCAACCCTCAGTATCTATTCAACTCAAAAATCTATGTGAACAATTAAATACAGAACTGTATGTGGTGAATAATAGAAAAGTTCATATTACCGAAGCCGGTTATGCGGTTTATCAAGCGACCTTAGGCATCGCCAATACCTTTGAAGACTTACACATTAGATTAGATGCGTTTAACGGATTAAATGCAGGTAAGCTACGTATTGCTGTAGTATCCACCGCCCAGTATTTCATGCCTAAGCTGCTTAGCGCGTTTTGCCGAAAGTATCCCAATATTGACGTGCAATTGACCATAAACAACCGCCAAACCGTATTAAAACGTTATATGGAAAATTTGGATGATTTTTATGTATTAAGTCATTGGCCTGAAAACTTGGAAGCTGAAAAAATACCTTTTGTGGATAACGAACTTGTTGTCATGGCAAGTGATACCCATGAATTGACTCGTCAGCCCCACATCAGTTTAAATCGTCTGCAACATTACCCTTTTATTATGCGGGAGCAAGGCTCAGGCACACGCATGAGTATTGATATGTTTTGTCAGCAGCACAATTTAAAACTCAAAGAACGAATGACAATAGAAAGTAATGGAGCGATAAAGCTCTTTGTAGCCGAAGGGTTAGGTCTTGCTATCTTAAGTCGTTCAACGTTAGATCACAGTAATGTCCCTGGATTAACCACCTTAGATGTAGACCAATTTCCAATTACCAACCAATGGTTTTTAGTCCGTAAAACAGGGCGTAATTTATCCTTATTAGCCGAAACTTTTGAAGCCTTTGCCAAATTAAATGTTAATCGACTCTTATCTTCCTCGCAATAATCCACTTAATATATGTCGCCTGAAAAGGTTTATAGCAAAAATTTAACAATTTTTTATTGGCGACAAAATAAACAGCTGTTATTTTTATAAAAGGTTGGTCAATAAATAATATTTAGTCGTTATTGTTTTTAGATCAAAAAAAAAGACACTACTGGGGAAGTAAGGACAGTTATTTAAAATAAACTAAAGGGAAATATTATGAAAAAAATTGTGATTATAATAATGGCTATATTGTTGTCATGGTCGTCAAATACATGGGCAAAAGGTAAATTTGGGATTGATGCGTACTCATTAACTAAAGCGGTTTGTTATCAAGGTTCCACTTATAAAAGCACCTTTCAACGAGTCGGAAATAAACGCTGGCAAGAAATTAATGAGCGAGGCTCTCGGATCAACTGGCAAGAACAAAATCGAGATGAATGGTCAGTTTATCTCAACGACCCATCCAGAAAAATGAATTTGCAACTAGACTTACACACCACAAAAGTCAGTTGGGGCTATTACAACCAAGGCACAAATAACGAATTGTGCCGAATAAAATCAACAAACAATCAAGATCGCAGACCTGCACAAACACAATCGCAAGAACAGTTATGTGAATCCATGATCCAAGGGAAAGTTGCTTGGGCACGCGGTGGAAGCCGTTCTTGGAGTCCAACAAACGTTAAAAACTTGTGTAAAAACAGCCCTAATGCCGCTAATACCGTTCAGTGTTTTAAATCTGAAATTAACAAACATAATAATTGGCAACAAGGCATTCAAAATTGCTCAGGCAATAAACGTGCAATTGAAGCTGGTCCAATTTGGAATCAAAACGATGCTAATAATAAATGTAAACAATTAGCGAGTAGAAATGGTGGTACATGGACAGGAAAATGGTGGACAACAATCCAAGGTAAAATGTCCGTATGTGAAATTAAGTTTTAAGCTACATACTTACCACGACAGGAATGAGCTTAGTTATTGCCCACTAAGCTCATTTCGGTCATTAATCTTCGCCAGACATCGCCTGATATACTCCATTTGTCCATCCAAAACCTTCTTGAACATCGTATTCACCACCGACTGCTTTTTGGGTTTGTTGGCAAACATTATATTTTTCCATTAACTTGCCTGTTGATTTAAAGTAAACATCAATGGTCTTTGTCCATCTATGTTTAATAGTATTAGCAAGTTCATCATGTTGATAATTATGTAATCCGACTACAGCAAACCAATGCAAAGGCGCCCAACCATTTGGCGCATCCCATTGCTGAGTGTTCTCAACACAGGTTGTCACTAATCCACCAGGTTTTAGAAATTGTATTTTAATAGCATCAGATATCCACTTTGCTTGATGTTCATCAGCTAACTCTACAAATAGTGGTAAGATCCCTGCCATCGATAATACTGGGCTATTGGTTTTTTTATCGAGATCGTAGTCCATAAAATAGTTAGTTTTTGTTGACCAAAAATAACGATTTATCGCAATTTTTCTCTTTAATGCTAAATCTTTATACTTTGAACTTAAAAACTCATCAGACAAAATTTCAAAATAATGTCCTAATAAACTTTCAACTTTAAACAGAAGACAATTTAAATCAACTGGCAGAATTCGAGTGGTTCTAATTGTCGCCAATGATTGCGGATCGGCTAACCATCGAGAACTAAAGTCCCAACCGGATTCGCAGGCGGCCCGAATATTACGGAAAAACTCACTTTCATTATCAGGCTTAAAATCATTGAGCAGTTCAATATCTTCTCTATAAGATTCAGGTCTTGGTGTATCACTGTCGTCCCAGTAGCGATTTAAAAAACTACCATCAGGTAATTTCACCACACGTCGATGTTCTGACTTCTCGTCGGTTAAATCGTCACTGCCCTGCATCCAAAACTCATATTCTTTGGTAATAGCATCTATATATTTTTTAATAAATGAAATTGGTTCTGATTGAAATGGCAAAAGTAATTCAACTAATAATCCCAATATTGGTGGTTGTGACCGGGATAAATAGTAACTTCTGTTACCGTTCGGAATACAATCAAAGCGTCGCTGTAAGTCGACAAAATTATCTAACATACTCATCACGAGTTTGGTTTTATGGGATTTAATTAAGCCCAACGCAGAAAAGTAACTGTCCCAATAATAGATTTCTCGGAAGCGACCACCAGGCACAACATAAGGATTAGCCAGAGGCAATAATGAGGTATTAGTTAGTTTGTCTGCTGGTTTTTCCAACGCCAACCATAATTTTTCAATTTGCTGATTAATATCGGTAGACGGACTATCTATCGTTATTTCAAGGGTGTCCGGAATAATAAAGTTGGCTAAGACAAAATCTTGAAGCACAAAACCAGTATTGCTTTTTCTTTCCTGTTGATAATTAGTCAAAATCTTATGGATAGGCTGCTTTGGTACAGAATCGGTAAACGTTTTACTATCAGGAAATACCCCCTGAGTTTGTACATCCTTAAATAATTCACTTTCAAAAAACGCAAAACTTTCATGACAATTAAATGCGTTTAGGTTGGTCTGGTGCATACAATAACCCTTCTACTACAAACTTGATGTTGGTTTGGCCTGTGATGCCTTATTGAAAAAATATAAGCTGATGACAATGAGTGTCATTGGGATTAACGACAGATAAAATGCTTGTTGGCCTCCGAGCGCTTGAAATGAATAACCAGTAATAACCGAACCTGTGGTGCCTCCTAACGCTGAAAATACCACAATTAAGCCCGTCATCGACGCTTGTTTAGACTGCTTTACACTGCTTAACATTACCGAATTAATAACAGGATAAATTGGCGCCATCATCAAACCGATTAATGGCAGTAAGTAGGCAACAACTGGTGCATCAAATACGTTATTAACGCTCCCCATTTCAGTTGCTTGGGTAAGTGGTAATAGTACAACTATGATCAACCCCATGGATAAAATGCATATATTTAGAAATGGATACCAGTGTATAAAGCGAAGAACTTGACCGGCAAGTAAACGACCAATTGCCAGCGCGGCAGCAAAAATACTCGTGATTTGGACGCTCACATTATTTGGTAAACCAAGTACTTCGTTGTTAAACGTCGGAAGCCAAGTACCAATACCCTGTTCAATTAATACATATAAAAATATAGATAACACAAATACCAGAACAAGCGGTTGATAACTCATTTTGATCATATTGATAAATTCAACCAATACGCTCTCATTTTTAGATGTTAACTCTGTTTGACTTATCGTCGAAAAACCAACTAAAACTAAAGTTAATGCGATCATTCCTGCAAGAGGGTAATACACATTTAGCCAAGCAGTCGATACAACTGAGTTAGGGTCAACATAGACACTAAACAACCAATAACCAGAAAGGCTACCAAGCATAAAAATACCTTCAATTGTATTTAATAAAGATGAATGAGATTTTACCGAGGTAGACAATTGCCCAATAATGGAATAAACAGAAACTTTAACTAATGCGAATGAAACACCAATACAGGCAAACAACAGCTTAATGACCCAAAAGCTGCCAACTAACGGTGTGACAACACACGCTACAGTGACTAAAGCCAAGCCAATTAGTAGCGTTACCTTGTAGCCAATCCTTGGTATAATCGACGCGACAAAAAAAGACACAAACGCGATTGAAAGATCTTTAAAACCTTCTAATGTACTCGCCTCTGGTTTAGTTATTCCAAAACTCGAAATAGATTGTAGAATGACGGTACCGACACTGTTTAATAAAATAGCAAAAACAAAATAGCTTGCGGCAATTGCGCAAATAGTAATTAGTCGTGACATTGGACACTCTTAAGTAAAGATTTTCATTTAGTCTAGTATTGTTTATTCACAATTGCAAACGTTTGCATTTGGATTTATTTACAAGGTGTTGTTATGGTATTTATCCGATTATATAAATACCATAACAACATCTAGAATTTATTTTAGGCGTGTTTACTGGATTTTCGGGCGATAAGTTCGATATCAACAATAGCCGATTTAGCGGGCTTACCTTGAAACTGATAAAGGAGTTGCTCAACCATTACTTCTGCAGCTGACTTGGTGTCCTGTTTGACCGTAGTTAATGCTGGGTGCAGTAATTCGGCCATCGCGATATCATCAAAACCAATAATACTGACATCACCCGGAATACTGACATAACGTTCTTTTAACGCTTTCATAGCACCCAATGCCACCATATCGCTGGTCGCGACAATGCCGTCAAAATATAATCCTTTAGTTAAGATTTCCGTCGATATTTTTTCGTAAGCAGCTTTACTTGTGATGTCACATGATAAGGTCAAGTTATTGTCAATTACCCTACCCGCCCGTGCTAATGCTCGACAATGACCTTTATGCCGTTCACTCATTTCAGCATGTTCGGGATCCCCTAAGAATACGATGTTTTGGCAACCGCCGTCGATTAAGTGCTCTGTCGCAATAAAGCCACCGAGTTCATTATTGCTGCCGACAACAGCGTAATTAGCTGCTACTTTAGGATCGCCCCACACCACTAATGGGGAACCAGCAGCTGCAACATCTTCTATTTTACTGGTGCTTTTTCCCTGACCAATAACAATAATACCGTCTGCACGACTACTGTTGATAAAATAATTACTCCAATCGTCAGTTGCCATAAGAGAATTTGACAACAACAACTCGTAGCCTTTTTGATTAAGCGCTTGGTTAAGATCCCCTACGACTTTGAGCAAAAAAGGGTCATTAATACTCTGATCAGTATCATCTATTAAATTGAGAATAACCGCGACAACATTCGTTTTTTGGGTACGTAGACGACTTGCGGCGCGATTTAAACTAAAATTATTTTCTTTAGCCAACGCTTGCAACATTTCTCGAGTTTCTTTTTTTATCAAGGGGTTATCATTTAGCGCTCGGGAAACCGTTGACGTTGAAACACCAGCTAATTTGGCCAATCCAGCTAAGGTGAGTTTATTATCATTGCTCAAAGCAAATATCGCCTTTCATTATTTTTAGTCATCGTAATAACAGAATTATTGCATACATAGTCAGTAATACAATCAAAAACAAACCATGAGTTCTTTCCTGTTAAGCAATCTCTAATAACCATTTTTATTGCTAAAAACGTTTCAACAATTCGGTCCGTAAGCTAGTTACAACAAATTCCATAGGTTCATTTAGAATGCCACTTTTGCATTAGTAGCAATTCCCCAAACGAAGAATTATCACTAACTACTGTAGTTAAACGCAACTTAACGTCGTAAAACACTTACAATTGCAATCGATTGCAATTAGTTGCACAAAGTAATTGCAAACGATTGCAATTTTGTTTAGTTTAAATGCGGGGAAGGAACTACAATCAAAATAATCAGTAGTTGCATGGGTGTAAACCATCGCAACTTAGAGGGTATAAAAATGACTAAAAAATTCAAATTATCGTCAGTCGCCTTAGCTTTGGCCTTTACTTGTAGTACAAGTAACGCCTTTGCTGAACAAAAAAATAATAATGATGACAACGTTGAAAAAATTGTTGTTACCGGGACATTTAGCGGTAAAAGTGTTGCAAAAAAAGAAGTGAGTTTTGCAATCAGTTCGTTTTCAGAAGACGACATTAGAAAGTTAGCGCCAAAAAGTACAGCTGACTTGTTCAAAGCCGTACCAGGTGTTTGGGCGGAAAGCTCAGGTGGTGTTTCTGGCGCCAATGTCTTCGTTCGTGGCTTCCCCGGTGGTGGCGATGCACCTTTCTTAACTGTACAGTTGCAAGGTGCACCGATTTTTCCACCACCAACCCTTTCCTTTTTAGAAAATTCTACCTTATTTAGGCTAGACGAAACGGTCGTTTTTATGGACGCTCTTCGCGGTGGCCCTAATGCCGTTGTTTCTAATGGACAACCCGGTTTAACAACCAACTTCATCCTTAAAGAAGGTTCGGAAGATACCGAAGGTCTCTTTAAGTACTCTACATCAGATTACGGCTTACAACGTATCGACGGTATGATCAGTGGCGCAATAGCCGAAGATTTGTACTTTATGGCCGGCGGTTACATTAAAAGCTCACCAGGCATACGTGACGCAGGTTTTAATGCGGAACAAGGGTCGCAATTTACCCTTAACATCACCAAACAATTAGACAACGGTAAGATCAATTTATACAGCCGTATAACTGACGATCATGGCGTCTGGTATTTGCCATCGCCACTTAATGTCGATTCGGTCGATAATAAATACACACAAATTGGCAGTAAAAATCGCTTAGCCACAATCAAATATGGCCCTGATAATACCGAAGAAACTGTTGATTTTGGTCAAGGCCGCGGTTGGAATGGTTCGGTAACAGGTGGCAGCATAGACTTAACATTGGGAAATGATTGGGCGCTAGTCGACCGATTCATATACACCACAGGTGACGCCAATACTTATGGTTTAGTGCCAAATGAAGATGCTACTGCATTGTCTAATGTTGCCGATAATGGCAGTTCTGCAATTGGTGCCGTGTCAGGCAAAGTGTATGCAGGCGACACTATGGTTCAACAAATTGGGCGCTGGGTAGTCAAAAAGCAAATAGAGGCATTTACCAATGACTTCACGCTAACTAAAACGTTGGATAATGGCACCTTTACCGCAGGTTATTATCACTCGACATTTGCCGCAAACGACTGGTGGTCAATTGGTAATCAAGCCTACCATGTCATTGAGTCAGGTGGCGAGATGTTAACCGGTATTGACTGTAACGATAACTTAGATGGCTGTGGCTGGAACTATGATATTAATAGTGTGGGTGATGGAGCAACAAGTGCCTTATATATCGCAGCATCATTTGATGTGATTGACGGTCTCACCATTGATGGTGGACTCAGAAACGAAAATCATAAGATTGAATATACGGTTGATGAAGGGTTGGACGGTGCAATAAATAAGGCCGTATCTTATGACAAAACAGAGCTGGCCTATACTGTTGGTGCAAATTGGATGTTGGACAAAAACCAAGGTATTTTCGCTCGTTATAGTGACGGAAGTAAAATGCCGTTTTTTGATGATTTCAGAGACAACTTTGGTTCATACCAAGATGGTGAAGACTTAATCAAACAGGTAACTCAATTTGAGTTTGGTTATAAAATGGTACGAAATGATTACGAACTGTATGCCACAACCTTTTTTAATGAAGTGAAAGGCGATACGTTTGTTTCACAACCAGGTGCGCCAGCTGAAGTATTGACTAATGAAGCTTATGGTATTGAAATTGATTTCAATTATTTCACCGAAAGTGGTCTATCGCTAAGTCTGAACTCTACAGTTCAACAAACCGAAATTACTGAAAGCCCTGATAACAGAGGTAATGAGGCACAAAGACAACCAGGTTGGCAAATTCGTTTGACCCCAAGTTATGACATTGATTTTGACAACGGCAGTTGGGCCACTGTTTACGGTAATATTTCAGCCGTTGGTGACCGCTTTGCCAATAATGAAAATACCGTAACCTTGGCTGGTTATCAAAAAGTTGATTTAGGTATGATCTTAAACTTAACTGATGCGGTTCAAGTGCAAATGTCAGTCAGTAATTTGACCGATGAAAACGCACTAACAGAAGGTGATCCACGCGATTCGTTATCGTCAAATGGTCGCTATATAATGCCTAGGACAGTCGATTTAAGCGTTAGCTATTTATTCTAAGGGCAAAACTAAGGTTATGCTAAATTGTAAATAATTAACGGCTAATATTGGTCTTGTTAAATTTAAAAGCGAATTCATACTGATTGGATTCGCTTTTTTATTGCACTATCCTTAGAACTTAGAGCGCAGACAATCCTTTTTTGTTGTAAACCCCAAGGCAATCAAATTCAATTGCAAATTAAATTGCAATCATATAAGGTTGCATAATACTTAACTATTGAGAAACTTCGAAATGATCGCCGTGTTAACTGGAGACATTGTTAATTCAACAAAAATGTCAAAAGAGACGTATTCAGAAGTCATAAAGCAATTAACGTCATTACTGCAAGACGTAAACGTCCAGTTTAACGCCGTCGGTGAAATATACCGTGGTGATGAATTTCAAATTCAATACCCTAACCCATTAGATGCACTAAAAAGCACATTATTAATTAAACTCGCACTGCATTTAGCCACGTTTTCAGAAAAGCCAATCCAGTGTACACTTTCGCTCGCCTATGGTGAATACGACATTTATGCCGATAAACCAAACACGTCATCAGGTTCGGTATTTGTTGCGTCTGGACGGGGACTTCAAAAAACATCAAGGGGTGAACTATCACTTCTGATTGAGCAAGATTTAGACGAAAGTGAGCTTAACTTACTCACACAGTTTTTAAATCATCTTTTAAATCGACTCACCAAAACTCAAGCCACCTTGCTTTATCAATATATTGAAAACGATTTTACCGATCATAAAACCATGGCTGAGTTAACCGCTACCACTCGCCAAAACATCAGTAATAGGCTCAGTAATATTGGTGCGAATTTAATAAAAGAATATATTGAGAATGTTAATCGTAAGATTGAATATCTGAAGGAAAAGTCACAATGACAGCCTTGTTGTTGCTTCTAACCGCCCACTTTATTAGCGATTTTTATCTACAATCGCCGCAGTGGCTAACGCAATCAACCTCTAAATCCGTAAAAATCAAAACGCTCTGGAGACGCGCAATTATACACGCCCTGCTCTACACTTTAGTATTAACGACAATTATTTATTTAACACCGACAAGCCTAACTCAAGCCATTACTGCGGTTTTTGTTATCACTGCCGGTCATTTGATGGCCGACCTTTGTAAGTCACCAAAAAGCAATAACCTTGTCTACTTTCTACTCGATCAATTACTTCGTATCGTCATTTTAGTCATAGTTTGGGCTGTTATTTCCAATATTACTTTTATAGACGTTATTGGATTTTTAAAGCAACTCATTACCCCTAAAACCATGATCCTCGGTATTGCCTATTTGCTCGTTTGTAAACCGGCATCGGTTTTAATAGCACTCGCTCTAAAGAAACACACCGATGCGTTAACTCATAATAATATGGCAACAAGAAGCGACACATTAATTAGTCAAACGCCGGATAAAACAGAAGTCGAACTGAAAATCGAAAAAGAAAACAATGTTGGGTTAATCTCAGCAGGTTCATGGATAGGCTACATTGAACGATGTTTAGCGATTTCTTTTATTTTTATGGGGCAATTTGCAGGCATTGGTTTTTTAGTCGCCACAAAAACAATTTTTAGATTTGGCGATTTAACAAAAAACAAAGATATGAAGCTGACAGAATATATGTTGTTAGGGACATTAATTAGCTATGCAATTGCATTATTTATTGGTTGGAATGCAATGCTAATATACAAAAGTATTTAGTCGCCTTAACTGAGTTTCACTTACTTCAAAAACGGGCTATATCGACTATAGTGGGTAAGCACAACGCTTATTTAAACTAAACCGAAAAGAGTAAATAATTTTGTCTTCATCTTCACATTTGAGTTTGCAGCAACTAGGCTGGCGACCATTCTTTCAACAGCAGATCAATTTAGATGAATATGACACCTGTCTATTTTGTCGAGTTGTGGAGCAGCACCGAAGTAAAATAGTTGTTGTGAGCGACCAAGGTCAATTTGATATCCGACCATCCAATATTGCTGAACCTATTTGTGTCGGGGATTGGCTTTTAATCAATAAAACCACAAACATAATTGAGCGAAGTTTAGAAAGGCAATCTGTGTTTCAACGTAAGTCTCCAGGGTCAAAAGTTGATACGCAACTTATCGCAGCCAATATAGATCACCTCATCATTGTCAGCTCACTTAATCAAGACTTTAACTTAAGCCGAATAGAGCGTTATATAGCGGTTGCCAAAGACGCTATGGTCGACCCTATTGTCGTCCTGACCAAAGCCGACCTATGTGAAAATAATGAAGAAGTAACAAATAAAATACACCAAGTACAAGATCTCGACGCGATGATGGTCACGTTAGCCGTAAATGCGTTAGCGTATTCAGACCTCGAACAACTTACCCCTTATTGCAAACTAGGCCAAACCATCGCGTTTGTAGGTTCCTCAGGCGTCGGTAAATCAACAATTGTAAATACGCTATTGCAAACTGAATCTATGAAAACAGGCAGCATCAGAGAAGATGACGCCAAGGGCCGACATACAACAACTCACAGAGCATTAAAATCGCTACCACAAGGTGGATTGTTAATGGACACGCCGGGGATCAGAGAGTTGCAGTTAACTGAATGTGAAACTGGTGTTAATGAAACGTTTAGTGAAATTGTGGCATTAGCTAAACAGTGTCGATTTAGTGATTGCTCTCACCAAACAGAACCCGGATGCGCTGTTCAACGTTCACTTGCAAATGGAGAACTAGAGCCGCGACGATTCAATAACTTTCAGAAATTGTTAAAAGAACAAGCCTTTAATAGTGCTACATTGGCTGAACGCAAAGAAAAAGATAGGAATTTTGGCAAATTAATAAACGCAGTTCAAAACGAGTCCAGGTTACGTAAAAAGGGCTTCTAATGACATTGTCATCAAATTTCAAATTCATTTTTAACCATTGACAGCCAAGCTAAATCTATAATTGTAGGCCAATTTTGTATGTTAAATTGACTAAATACCCTCTCCCTTTATCAACAAAATGTAAAAACTGAATATCTAAATTGACGTATTATCAATTACTTTAATTGTCGTTAGTATAATGGTTAGTTTCACAGTGAATATCGGCAAGTAAATTGTTCACTCATTTCTACCATGGACCAAAACATGCAGCAAAACATGCAAACGACGAAAAAGACGCAAGGCACTCAAGACACAGCTCAGACAAACTGTTTTCCTTCATTAAACTCAGGATATAACTCTGTTTTTAAATTAGGAAAATTAAGCATTGGACTTGTGGTACCACTAGAGCGGTATGAGTCTGGTCCAGTGCCGACAATGGAAGACCACTTAACCCGCGTACAACTCGCTGAGCGTTTGGGCTTTAAATCTGTTTGGTTACGAGATGTACCGTTTAATGTGCCTGCATTTGGTGACGCTGGTCATGTTTTTGATCCATTTGTTTATCTTGGTTATCTCGCCGCGCAGACCAAAACCATTGCGCTAGGTGTTGCGAGTATTGTTTTACCACTGCGGCATCCAGCCCATGTTGCTAAATCCGCCGCGAGTGTTGATGTCTTGTCTAATGGTAGAGTCATCTTAGGAGTAGCCTCCGGAGATAGACCTCAGGAATATCCAGCAATGGAACTTGAATATGAAAACCGAGGTGAACGCTTTCGTGATAGTTTTGAATACATTAGAAAAATGCAAAACGATAAACCGACCTTTGATAATAGGTATGGAAAATTTGACCACGATAGCGACATCGATATGCTCCCAAAATCAACCAATGGCCGTTTGCCATTGTTGGTAACAGGCGGCAGTCAACAATCACCTGAATGGATCGCCAAAAATAGCGATGGGTGCATGGTCTATCCTCACGACCCTCTTGTACAAAAGCTATTTGTTGAAGATTGGTATAATCGGCTTAAACGTTACAATCGAGCGCCGCAACCCGTAATGCAACCTTTGTATTTTGACTTAGCTACCTCTAACTCAGCTAAACCTGAGCCAATTCATCTCGGTTTTAGGTCTACGGTTGAGTATTTAGTCGGGTATTTAAAATCGCTCGAACGTGCAGGAATTAATCATGTGGCACTTAATTTACGATTTAATCAGCTCGACATTGAAACAACACTAAATTTATTGGCTGAAAACGTACTGACCGAATTTAGCAAACGCTGACTAAATTAACAAAGCCATTGAACTTCCCTAAATTAATTATTAACTAATCAACCATACAATAAAATGTAATGTGTTCGGAGAAACTAAAATGAAGAAAACAATATTGATAACCGGGTCAACTGACGGCATTGGCTTTGCAACGGCTAAATCATTGCTTAAATTGGGTCATGAGGTTTTATTGCATGGCAGAAGTGAAGCCAAACTAGCGGCGGTTAAAACCTTGTTGTCAGATTTTGCATCGCCTGAATTTATTAAAACTTATAAAGCTGATTTATCCATCCTAAGCGAAGTTAAGCAATTGGCAAACCAAATCAAAGAAGAACACCAACACTTAGATGCGTTAATTAACAATGCGGGGGTGTTCAAAATTGCAAATACCGAAACCATTGATGGGTTTGATGTTCGATTTGCCGTTAACACCATTGCCCCTTATTTGTTAACCCAACAACTTTTACCAATAATGGATAATTCTGGCCGAGTTGTGAACGTATCCTCCGCAGCACAGGCGTCAATCAACCCCGCAGAGTTGTTTACCGTGGGTAAGTTGTCAGACAATGAAGCTTATGCCAAAAGCAAACTCGCAATTACTATGTGGTCAAGGCAAATGGCTATGTCGTTAGGTTCAGATGGTCCAGTAATTGTCGCCGTTAATCCTAAGTCATTTTTAGGCAGTAAAATGGTAAAAGAAGCTTACGGCGTCGCTGGCGAAGACGTTCAACAAGGTGCTGATATTTTGGTAAAAGCTGCATTATCTAACGATTTTGCAAAAGCTTCTGGGTTATATTTCGATAATGACATAGGACAATTTTCAGCACCGCACCCAGACGCTCTCGATACCAACAAAACGATCAAGTTGACACAAGCCATCGAGCAGGTTTTAGCCCGTTAATTTGAACCACTCAATGTGACGATTTCTCCCAATACGGCGTGTTGCCAAAATATTGGGAGAAATAGTCGATAAACGCTCGGACCTTAGGGGCAACAAGTCTAGAACTTGGATAAACGGCCCAAATAGCCGTATCTGAAACCAATGGAAACTCTTTTAGTATCTGAACCAATTTACCATTTTCAAATTCCCGATAACCACACCACATCGAACACAAGGTGACACCAATACCTTCAACACTTGCATCGCGTATCGATTCACCATTATCAGTACGTAACATGCCTTTCGCTTTAACTCGAACAACCCCCTCAGGCGTTTCAAATTGCCAATTGTCTAATCCAAATAACGTAATGCATTGATGATGTTGTAACTCCGAAGGGTGAAGTGGTTCTCCGTACTGCTTGATATAGTCAGGTGACGCACAAACTACGCGTCGGTCGGGGGACAACTTTCTGGCAATGAGTGTCGAATCATTGAGGGAAGCGTTTCGAATTGCAATATCAAAACCACCTTCAACCATATCAATCATGCTGTCACTTAATCGCAAATCTATTTTCAATTCTGGATATTGGTCGATAAATCCTTTTAAGGCTGGGATTATGTGCATCCTGCCAAATGACGCCGGAGCCGCAACTCTGATAGTACCTTGGGGTGTATAACTGCCAGCGCCAACCGCCGCACGAGCTGTATCTACGGTATCGAGGACACCTTCCGCGTGGGGCAAAAATGCCAGTCCCTCTTCCGTTAATGACACTTTTCGAGTTGTTCGATAAATGAGTTTTACACCAAGCGAGGCTTCCAATTTATTCATATGTGAACTGGCCACTGCAGGAGATAATCCAAGTTCATTCCCCGCTAAGCTTATATTATGTGTAGCGGCAATTCTGACAAACAACTTCAGATGTTCAATATTCATTTTATTATCAACAAAAAGTAAAAACTGATTATGTAATCAAGCATATTATCAAACCCATACATTGTAAATATACTGACCGCATAAACAAAACACAGAATCTAAATAGAACATATTTAAGGAAATAATAATGAAAGCAATGATCATCAAACAATTTGGCGGCACTGAAGTATTTGAAGCAGCAGAAGTCGCAAAGCCAGAAATAAAAGCCGGCCATATTTTAGTTAAGATTGCCGCTACTAGCGTGAACACAGTGGATACTATGTTGCGTCAAATGGGTGCTGAACTCGGTCCATTAGCTCCAACAATGCCGGGTATTCTCGGAATGGACTTTGCTGGTACAGTTGAGTCCGTTGGTGAGGGCGTAACTCAGTTTGCTGTGGGCGATGAAGTATATGGCTGTGCAGGCGGTTTAGGTGAACTTCAAGGTGCCTTGGCTGAATACATGGTAGCTGACGCAAAGTTGGTTGCGCTAAAGCCAAAAACCATCAGTATGCGTGAAGCAGCGGCGCTACCTTTGGTCGGTATTACTGCCTACGAAGGGCTTATTCGTGCAGGTATTTCAAAAGGACAAAAAGTCTTAGTACATGGTGGTAGCGGTGGCGTAGGTCACGTTGCATTGCAACTCGCTAATTATTTTGGCGCAGACGTTTATTCTACTGGCGGCGGTGAGCCGCAACTCGCTTTAATTGAAAAGTTAGGCGCTACAGGTATTAATTACCGCAACCAAACGGTTGCTGAGTATGTTGAACAATACACAGATGGCGCAGGTTTTGACATTGTTTATGATTCTGTTGGTGCTGCTAACATAGCTAATTCATTTGAAGCAGCTGCACTTAATGGCCAAGTTGCTACGACAGTATCAATGATTGAAATGGACTTAACGACAGCACACTTTAAAGGACTGTCACTACATGTGGTATTTATGTTGATCCCGATGATTCATAATGTGAAACGTGAACAACATAGTGAGATTTTAACGACGTTAGCGGCCATCGTTGATGAAGGTAAATTAACGCCAATCGTAGACGAAAAACACTACTCGCTAGAACAGATTGGTCAAGCACATGAGCGTCTTACAAGTGGCAAAGGCATGGGCAAAGTGGTTGTTGATATTTAATCACTAACAAATAAATCACAAAAATTGATAGATAAGTGTCTAATAACAGGCACTTATCTCCTTTTATACTCCACTAAAACAAAAGGTTCCACAATTCAATAAAGCAACTATTGCCGCCGTTGACTTGCCCTCTACTAGTTACATTCAATCTTTATCCCCACAAATTTTTAACCGATTTGCTACCTAAGCCTCTAAAATATTTTATATTTACGGCGTCACAATCCCCATATGTTTGTCTATACTTGTGACATAAAAATATGCATATTTGCCTTAAAAACAAAGCAGAAATTAAGATAAAACAAACCTTTATTTTGTTGCAGGTTGTCTAGCTAAGTGTTTAAATCTGTTACTGAATCAACATTAATTCAATGGAAAATCATGGTAAACCTAAAGTTATTATTCGTATTGTTTTTCACGTCAATTTTATTTGGTTGTAGTGACACGGAAACGTCAACCGCAGACTTAGAAGTGACAGGTACTAATGGTATTTTGTCTGTCACATTGACAAATTCAGAGGATACCTCTGCAAATATAATTTCTCTTGGCGCATCGGCTATTATCAAAGTAAAACTAACCAATGCCGACAAAGGGGTAATAACTAATCATGCTATTGAATTTTCATCAAATAAAGGTACCGCCTCATCTGATGCCAGATTAACCGGTTCTGATGGCACCACAGAATTTGTCGTCGATACGACAGGGATCTCAACTGGTATTGTAACCGCGACAATATCAACAACCGTCGACGAAGAAGTTTTGCAAACTGATATCTTATTTGAGGTGGTAGACGCAACAACTGTTGTTGTAGAAGAAGACAGTTTTAACATCGCACTTTCCATTGTAGACAGCACGGGAATAGTAACAAACCGTATCCGTGAACAAAACTCAGCGCAATTACAGGCTACGCTAACTGATAAAGACAATGCGCCCATTGTTGATACGCCAGTATTTTTTACTGCTGAATTAGGCGCTTTACAGGCCCCTTCTGCTTTAACTAATAGTAATGGGATTGCAACCGTTAGTCTTACGACCGACACAACATTAGGCGCTGGATTTGCGTCGGCCCAAGCTGAAGTTAACTCAGTGTCAAATTCTGACTCCATAGCCTACGAAGTGATTGCAGGCGTAAATGTAGAAAGCGTTAACTTAGGTTATTTTGATGATTCAAATACCTTTATTCTTGATCAATTTAAACCTGATCCAAGTCTTGAAACACCAGCGACAATAAACGCAGGGGCAACACTTGGAATTGAATTTTCAATCGTAGACGATGCACATGAACTGATTACCGACTCAATAACAGCAAGCTTTACGTCAACTTGTGCCGCCAACGACAAAGCATCAATAGACACCGCAATAACAAGTGTTAAAGGCACGTTTAAAGCAACTTATAAAGACATTAGTTGTGCGGGTAATTCCGGTAATGTTGATACAATTATCGCGACCATCACTGTTAATTCTAAAGACTATGTAATTACTCACGATATCACTTTGTTGCCAGAAGGCTTAGGCTCAATAGAGTTTGTGAGTGCCTCACCGGAATCAATAGTAATTAAAGGCGCTGGCGGTCAAGGCCAACAAGAATTTTCAACGATCACATTTTTAGTCCGAGGCGAACTAGGCAACCCAATTGAACAACAAAAAGTAGAATTCTCGCTAACATCAAAAGTAGGCGATATAAAACTAGTAAACGATTCCGGAACGACCAATTCTAATGGTCTTGTTAGCGCAATAGTGCTCTCAGGAACCGTTCCAACTTCAGTACGAGTCAATGCGACGGTTGCACTGGAAAACGACATCAATATTTCTACTCAATCTGATTTATTGTCAATAAATACCGGCCTTCCTGATCAAGATTCATTCACAATTGCATTTTCCGAAACAAACCCAGAAGCTCGAAATATCGTAGGCAAGCAAGTCATTGTAAGTGCCTATTTGGCTGACAGCTTCAACAACCCTATTCCCGATGGCACTACCATAAATTTTACAACCGAAGGTGGTGCAATTGAGTCACATTGCAATACAATCAATGGTAAGTGTTCTGTTATGTGGACCAGCCAAGAACCGTTTTTAGATAACCACCGAGCGACAATATTAGCTTATGCCATTGGTCATGAAACCTTTTTTGATGTGAACGGCGATAATATCATGGGTGACGCAGACGGCACTGTTGCAAACAATTTAATTGGGAACATGGATGCTGTTGATTCAGGGTTCCAGCGTCCAGACACCCAACTCACTTCTGGTTTTATTGACCTACAAGATGCATGGCGTGACGACAATGAAAATATGCTCTACGACAGTGGCGAAAAATTCTTTGATTACAATTCAAATGCGGCCCATGATATCGGCGACGGTTACTTTAATGGACCACATTGCAACAGCACGACATTGTGCTCAGATGATGCGAATAAACTCATACATATAAGACGCGCTGGCGTACTGATTACTTCAAGTAGTAATGCCTATTTAAAAGTAACGCAATTGTCGAATGATGCCGTTCTTGCCCAAAACTATGGCAATGAATCAATAAGTTCTTCAACAGCCATCGCTCGAAATGATTTTGCGAGTTACAAACTTGCCATTTCAGACAATGCAATGCAAACCATGGCAGTCGGGACGCAGATTAGCGTTACAACAACTGCTGGCGAATTATCAGGAACAACTCAACTGCGTATCGCTGATACGGTCGGTACTCTCGACCCTGATGGTTATGGTGGGGCTTTCATGACATTCACATTAAAGAATAATGTCGGAGAAACCGATACCGCAGAAGTTTCAATCGAAGTGGTCGCTCCGTCGGGTACGTCAACAAATACGTCATTTACTGTAGCGCTTGACTAGTTCAGTCGCAACTACACCTACAACTAAAGCTATATAAGGTCAGGTAGCCAGTTAGCGCTGGTATTCCTGACCGCTCAATTTGGACTTGATAGTGAATTTTAACGACGCTCAAAACGACATGGATATTGCCTATTTTGGCGGGGCTACAGGGGTTTTAGTCTCCGGCATTGTTTGGTGTATCGCGGCCTCGGTTGCTCTATTTTCTACCGATAAAAATAGTATGCTTACCCTGTTTTTTGGTGGCATGGTTATCTTCCCACTTTCAATTGTTCTCGCTAAATTACTACAACGTAGTGGCGCACACCACAGTAATAATCCCCTCAGTAAACTCGCAATGGAAACTACCGTTATCTTGTTTGTTGGCTTATTTATCGCATTTGCCATCGCACAAAACCAAGCGACTTGGTTTTACCCCATAATGTTATTGGCCATTGGGGTGCGTTATCTAATGTTTCAAACGTTATACGGTAATAAGTTGTATTGGGTACTTGGTGCCGCGCTAATGCTGGCGGGTGCTCTATGCATAGTTTTTAACGCGGCCTTTATAACCGGTGCATTTGTCGGTGGCATAATTGAAGTGTTGTTTTCTTTTGCCCTATTTTATAACGCCAAAAAAGTGTCGTCACGGACAAAGTCCTGAACAACACTCTTAAAATCATGAATTAAGGCATGTTTATATTAAAATAGATGAATTGAGAATCAAAAAACACTAAAGCAGTAAGATAATTAAAAGGTCAGGTACGGACAATCGATATTCTCTTCTGACCTTTTAATACAAAGTTAGTTATGCAAATTAATATTCAGTTCTTCAACTAATAATAAAGTTTTTTTATCCGTCGAAAAGACATTGTTTAGTCCCTGTGGTTCCTGCGCTGGGTCACCCATATAATCGTCGCCTAAATGCCAAACACCATTATGGTCAGGGTTTGCATGCCCATTACCGCCATATGCCCAAAAATTAAGTCCCGCTAACACCTGACTGTTGTTTTTGCTTTTTAGCACCAGATCAAAAATACTCGCAAAAAACTTGTCTCGATACACAGTAGATGTATTTGGCTTTAAACGTTCCAAATTACGCGGAAAACCAAACTCAGATAACACTATAGGTTTGTTTAATTCAACGGCAACGTTAACATGCTCAGCCATATATTGTTTTGCTTTTTCAATAGCAACCAAAGTTGATTCAGCCTGAATATCATTGTTATTTTTGTCATATTTTTGATACCAGTTCCAATTTTTTGGCCAGATATGCATCGTCAGATAATCAATATTCGGATTATCATGCAATTTTTGATAAACATCGACACGATTTAAACTACCTGCTGCACCTTCATTACCCGTTGAAACCAGTTGAAACGGTGCAAGTTTTTTAAGCAGTGCTACTGAGGTATCGAGCCACTCTTTAAATGGCTCGTAATTAGCTTGGGTAAATACCCTAGGTTCATTCGCTAATTGCCACGACATAATAGTTGAGTCTGTGTTATATGCCTGGCCTGTTATCGAGTTTGTTCGAGTAACTATTTTTTCTACATGACGATAAAAGGCATTTGTACACGGAATACAACGATGAAACTGTTGGGTATACGACATGTAATCAGCCCATGTTGTATCTTCGTTAAATGGGTTTGGCACGTCGCCGTAACCATTCCAATTTAGGTATTGCGACATACCACCTGACCAGATCCAATTATTGGTTAAATACAAAACAGCAACCATGTTCCGTTTTTTCATTTCAACTAATAAATAATCTAAACCCTCTAATAAAGTTAAGTCGTATTTACCTTGCTGAAATTGTAACGCAGGTTTAACAACAGAATGACCATTTCCGCCATCAGCTCCCACTAAAATACGTAAATTGTTTACACCAATTTGTTGTAATTGATCTAACTCTAACGTTAAGCGACTTCGGTCACCATTTTTTGCCGCAATTAAAGGTCCATACCAATAGTTGGTGCCAATAAAATAGTAAGGTTTGCCGTCGCGTTTAAACTGGCCATTAATGGTTTGTATAAAGCTATTTGGAGCAATAACCTTGTGTTCAATTTCATTTGACGGTGCAGACTCACCACTTTCGTTTTTCGCAACAATACGATAGAGGAATGTTTGCCCAGGGGTTAACCGTTCGGTATCTTGAAATAAGGTATCTAATGTTGGATCAAACTTGTTTTTACCATCAGAGATATTATCGCCAATAACATGCCATTTTGATCCATTTATCTGTTTTCGTTCAACTCGATAACTTCTTCCTAAAGGTGACCCCATCCAAGTAATTTTTCGGTCCGGTGAAATCGCCCTAATAACTGGCGGTTCAGGAACGGGCAATTGAGGCGCTTTCGACAACCCATCCATTTGTGCCTGAGCCAATCGAATAAGATTTGTCACTTCGAGTTCTTGATAATCTTTACCGGCGTCAAAGCCCGGTAAATGGTAACTGTAATAAGGGCTGTTACCTTCCCGATGAAAATAAAAACCACCGTCATTACGATGACCTCGAAATCCCCAAATAAAGGCCCCTGCCGCTTGTGCGCCATTAAGTTCAAAATGAGTGGCGGTGTGCATAATCTCAGCTATACCTTTGATTGGTTTCAAACCATACTCACCAACTAAATAGACTTTTTTACCGGCTATTTTTGCTAGATCATCTTTAATAGTTTGCGGCTTGTTATTGTCGTTAACTGTATAAAAATGATTATTAATAATGTCAATATTTGGGTCATTCAGTGAATGTTCTAAAATTGACAAATAGTTGCCATCAACCACAAGTTGGTTGGGCGCTAAAGACTTTATATGTGCCGCCGTCAAAGCCACAAATTCAGCCGTACTGTCTTTTAGTTCGTTACCCGTTTCCCAAGCCATTATTGCTTTTTCTTGATAATAATAACGACCGGTGATGGTATTTTTTCGAGTGATAACTTGCTTAATAATATCTAAATAAGCGCTAAATGTTTTGCTGTTTACGTTATAAAAGTCGTCTTGGGTTTCATCGTAAAATGCCGCTAGTTCTTGACGTCCACCCCACCACTGCCAATGGTCAATAAAAGGCAAAATCAATCTTAGCTTTTGCTCACTGGCGTGAGCGATCATTTGGTCGTACACCACCATTGCGGTTTCATTTAGCACCGGCATTGCAATTTGGTTATTACCCTTTTTCGTATCCACAGGTTTGAGGATGTGAGACTCGCGAGTACATGCAATATCGTCTGGGTGTTCAACGGAAAGTACATAAATTCGAGTCGCTTTATGTCCCGACTTAACGAGCGCTTTTATCCAATTTTGTTGCTCGTCAGATGTTGGCCATTTAAAAAATTGCCCCCAACCTCGGCGATCTGCTTTACAAACGCCCTTAACATCATCCTCAATACGATGTAATTCAGGGGCATTTAGTCCGGCAAAACGAAAGATCTTGTTGCCATCTCTTAGTTGATGCCCATCTCGGGAAATAAAATGTTCAAACCCCGCAAAGCTTGTTAAAGAAAATAACAACATAATTAATAAACTGACTAATTTAAACATTATTATTCCCCTTTGATTAAATCGAATAATTTTGCTACTTCCATCATAGCGCGACCGTTATGATACGGTGCTTTCCAAAATCCCGCCTTATAAATACAAGATCCTTGGTTATTATCCATATTTGAAAGCCAATGCCATTCACCTGCTTTTGCGTCTATATGATGATTATTAATGAATACCCATATGTCATTGCAAGCTTTGATATATCTAGCTTCACCAGTTAAATAGTAGACATTTAAAAAGCCAACTAATGCTTCAGCTTGAACCCACCAGTAACTTTCTTCGTGACGTTTTTGTGATGCTATTTCATATTCATCACAAACTTGGCCATGTTCACCTATGGCTTCATTTAAACACGTTTCAGCTAATGAGATAATAATCGGTTTGAAGTAGGCTAATTTATTGCTGTCGCCTAATATTTCAACGGCTTCCCAAAGTAACCAGCTGGCCTCGATATCATGACCATAAGACACCGTTTTTGAAATATCTTGCCATTGCATATCAAAAAACAACTTTAAATGGTTAGTCGACTTATCGATTATAAAATCATTAAAAACGTCAATTACATGTGCCAACGCTTCTTTTATCTTTGCTTCTGGCTTAACTGCATATAACGCACTATAAGCCTCTAACACATGTAAATGCGTATTCATTGACTTAGGTGCATTTAAATCTTTATCACTAAGTCGAAAATCGTCGATGGGTTGCCACGTTTGTGTATAAGCTTCTACATAACCACCACACTTTTTATCTCGAGCATATTTTTCAATTAGCTCAAAATATTCCATCGACTTTTCTACAGCTAGTTTGTTTCCTGTTAATCGGTAATAAGCACAAAAAGCATAAATACAAAAACTCTGCCCGTAGGTCTGTTTTTTACCATTGACCAATTCACCGGTTGATGACACTTCCCAAAATGCACCGCCATTTTCAATATCATCAAAATAGCTTATTAGATATTCGAACGCTCTGTCCGCAGCATTTTTGTCATCGTCCTTGCCACTAAACATGGCGCTTTCACTGTAAAACCACAAGATACGGCTGTTTTGTACTATTCCTTTTCTTTCACCTTCAACGATATTTCCCCAAAAGTCGACTTGTCCAACAAACCCGCCGTGTTGGTGATCTAAAGTGTTTTTTAACCACCATTCACTAATCGCAGAGAGCTCAGTGACCGCAGATTTTTTTGAAAACAATACGTTGTCCATCCGTATTTCCTTATTGTTGGTGATGTTCATTTTGGGAAATCAGTTGATTAATGGCATTAACCGATAATGCGGAACGATAACCATCTTCGGGTGTATTTTTACAATAGTCGATGAGCTGTAAGATAGACGTGGTTGCTACATGCATACGTGTGTCTGACGAAGCGTAATAAATATGAACATCACCATTGTCATTAACAATCCAACCGTTGCTAAATACCACGTTGGATACATCGCCCACTCGCTCACACCCCTCTGGGGCGATTAAATGCCCTGCTGGTTTGTGAATAATTTTCCACGGTTGTTTTAAGTCTGTCATAAAGGCGTATAACACATATCGCAAACCCGCTGCGGTGTTACGCACGCCGTGAGCTAAGTGCAACCAACCTTCCGTTGTTTTAAGCGGTGCAGGACCTTGCCCGTTTTTAACTTCGTTTATTGTGTGGTAGGTTTTTGAATCGACAATAACTTCGTCTTTGATTTCGGCATTTTCCATAGATTCAGTCAAACCCCACCCTATGCCACCGCCACCGCCCACACTAATAAAGCCGTCCTGTGGCCTTGTAAATAAAGCATATTTTCCATCAACAAATTCAGAATGTAATACAACGTTTCGCTGCTGTCCTGAATAGGTGATTAAATCTGGTAGGCGTTCCCATGTAACTAAGTCTTTGGTGCGAGCAATGCCACATTGTGCTTCAGCAGCACTGGTATTCTCCATTAATGTTTTATCTTTTCGCTCAGTGCAAAACAATCCATAGATAAAACCATCTTCATGGGCTGTTAATCGCATATCATAAACATTGGTATCCGGCTCCTCGGTTTCCGGCATCGTGATTGGATTTGACCAAAATCGAAAATTGTCGATACCGTTGTCACTTTCTGCAACAGCAAAAAACGATTTTCTGTCGTTGCCTTCAACTCGGACGACCACAATATATTTGCCATTAAATAACATTGCACCAGAATTGAGTGTTGCATTTACGCCAATGCGCTCTAATAACATCGGGTTACTTTTTTCATTAAAGTCATAACGCCAATTTAACGGGATATGGTCGCGAGTAATGATGGGGTTTACCCACCGCTGAAAAATACCATTGTATTTGTTAGCTGGTTGGTTTGTTAATGAAAGTAAATCTTCATTATCCGCTAATAAGGTCATTAGTTTTTTATCAAATGTAAGCGATGTTAAATTAGTCATAAATTACTTCTCTGGTATTTGTTTTAAGTCACATTTCATTTAGCTATCAACTGACTCTGAATAGTCTGTTTAGCAACAGAGTTACGCCTAAGTCACTTCACTAAAATTAACCGGTTCATCTTGAGTGGACAGTTTCAAATCTTGATAAACGCTGATTGCACTTGCCACTAAATTTAAAACTCAATCCATTAATAATTAGTATTAAATGAACCGCAGCAACTAAATGAAAAAGCAACTGTTACCAGACGCTTCTAAATACTAAACAACCACAACATGAACCGGTTCATTTACGTAATTTATATTGTTTAGTCATTATTTACTAGAATTATTTCACCTTGATTGAATATTCAGGTTAAAATATCGGAATAATTGTTTTAATTTCATCGAAATACCGTCAAATATTTTGGAAAGGATCTGTATGAGTACAATTAGAGATGTCGCAAAAGAATCGGGGTTATCCACCGGGACGATTTCAAAAGCCTTGAGTGACCCAAAATCGGTGTCACCTAAAAGTTTGTCTAAAGTTCAAGCGGCTATCACTAAACTTAATTACAAACCAAACATGCTTTCCCAGAAATTTCGAAACAAACAATCAAAAACCATCGTTATTTTAGTCCCGGATATTGCCAATTTATTTTTTGCACAGGTCATTAGTGGCATAGAACATGTGGTGCACAAACATGGATTTAGTGTATTGCTAGGTGATACCAATGGTGAAAAACAACGGGAACAAGAATACATAAAGATGGTTGAAACTCGATTGGCTGACGGTCTAGTTAACTTGTGTCCGCATATGGACCAAGGTTCAATATTACCGTTAGAGAATGTGGTCGCAGTAAGTGCTGGAGGCTGTGAAAACACACCGTACCCTTCGGTTAGAATCGACAACGTTGGCGCCAGTGAAAAAGTAGTCGACTACTTAATTTCACTTGGCCATCGTCGTATTGGGGTGATTTCGGGACTAGAAGATAACCCACACAGTATTGACCGTTTAAAAGGTTATCGGAATTCAATCGAAAAAGCAGGGATCAAATTTGAACCAGAATTAATATATGGCGGCGACTTTAACTTTTGGTCTGGATTAAGTGCATCAGAATATTTCTACCGACTAAAAGATAAAATGCCTACAGCGCTTTTTTGTATGAATGACGACATGGCAATTTCAGCAATGAAAGGCATGTTAAACAACGGACTTAAAATACCAGAAGATATTTCCATCACAGGATTCGATGATCTACAGGTGTCTCGTTACGTAAACCCTGCCCTTACGACTATTTCTCAACCTGCCCAAAAGATTGGTGAAAAGTCCGCTGAATTATTGCTGCAATTACTAGAGGGGAAAAACCCAAATCAAACCGAATATGTACTGCCGTATGACTTTATTATTCGAGAAAGCACTTCAGCAATTAAATAAAACATTAAAAAGCCTAATCGAATTAACTCGCTTAGGCCTTTATTATTATTTGAAAAATCTTATAGACTGTTTTACCCGTCTCATAGTTAACGTTAATTTACGCTCTATTCAGGATTAGACACCGCTGTGACACCACTGCGTAATTTAATATTAATATCTTCTACCACGTCATCCGTTAGGCTATAAAAATAAATGAAGATCCCAGACAACAGTGCGCCAAGTCCTGGTAAATAACTCACCATCATTCGTAAGCCTTCTTTCGCTGACTCACTTTGATCTACATTTGCTTCATAACCGTAAAACGCTAATGTCCAGCCGGTAATAGCCCCGCCAATTGTCCAACCCATTTTTTGGGCAAACGATGCGGATGAAAAGATAAGCCCCGTAGAACGGCGTCCTGTCGTAAATTCAGAGTAATCGGCCGTGTCTGCATACATAGACCACAACAAAGGAAAAATAATACCCGCACACATACTAATCACAACTTGGGATAGTAAAATCATCCACACTTGGTCATTACCCAAGTAAAACACCGATATACTTAAAAATGCAGCGATAAACATGGCGTACATAAACGTATTCTTTTTACCTATATATGTCGAAATCGGTTTTGCTAAAATAACCCCAACAATATTGGCAGCTTGACCAATGACAAGGTATGTCGCAATCAAACTAAATGAAATACCAAAAATATCGATTTCTTTTATCGCAAAAAAGTACTTTAAATAGTAAACGGCAGAGCCATCTCTTATGCTGTTAAAAATAAGCGTCGATAAGGCCGCACCTAATAAAATAAACCAATGTTTGTTTTTAGCTAGATTTCTAAAATCTGACTTTAGCGAATTTTGCTGTTCTGCCGGCGGTTGCACTCGTTCTTTTGTCCAGGCAAACGTAAAATAAAACATAATTGAACATATCAAGCCAAACACCATAACCGTATACATCCAGCCAGCTTTCATGTCGGGTTCCGAGCTGCCGAAAGTACTAAAGTATGCAAGTAACGGCTCAACCATAGCTAATGAGGCAATGCCGCCTGCAAAGGCAAATACCATCCGAAAAGACGCAAGACTTGTTCTGTCTTCGCTGTATGAAGACATAACACCTAACAATGAACCATAGGGGACATTTACTAGCGTATACACCATCATCATTAAACTGTACGTAACATAAGCGTAAACAATTTTGTATTCCATCGCCCAATCCGGCGTGGTGAATGTTAATACGCCAACAAGTGCAAATGGGATCGCGCCGAATAATATGAAGGGTCTAAATTTTCCCCAACGGGTGTTAGTTCTATCAGCAATAATCCCCATAATTGGATCATTTGCAGCGTCCCAAACACGTACCAACAAAAACATTGTACCTACCGCTGCGGCAGACATACCAAAAACATCGGTATAAAAAATCATTAAATAAACAGCAAATAACTTCCAAAACATCGATGACGCAAAGTCACCAAGGCCATAGCCTACCTTTTCTTTTAAACTTGGACGGTCATCATTCAAAATCATATTTTAGTCTCTACAGTCATGTTACTGACAATTAATTTTTGTATCTGGTTTGTTAAATTATGCTCATTTTCTATTATTATTTTGCACCTACCCTTGAACCGGTTCACAAGATGACTGTATATAATCAATAATAATTTAGCCTGTCAACTTAAATTGTTATCTCGAATCAGTAACATTTGCGCGCCATACCTAATCGTAACAACCGGCCTTCTATACCTATAGTGGATCTTATTTCCGCCAAAATATTTTAATATAAACTTGTTAAAGGTGGCATGTTCACGCGAATAACATTTTCAATATAAGAAGCTGATAACAAACACTTTAAAATAGGTAGAATGTTTTTTCCACCTAACACGCATAGGGTTAACGAGAGTTTTAGCCAGTTAACCAAAACAATAATTAGTCGTTGCGTTCTTCTGTTAAAATTATGTTTAAAAATAGTAGGCTTATACTTTTATTTCCGTTAAAACAAAATAACAATTGAACCGGTTCACTTCATATGTCAAAGTATGTTCAGTTGATTAAGGAACAACCTTAACCAACGCCCTAATTTTATGACGTTAATTTGAGGTTTTATATGTCTAGTTCGCTTTTTGAGAAAATTTACCAGTTTGAATCATGGCTAAAAAATCAAGCGATACCTTTTTGGAGCCAGCAAGGCATAGATGAACATGGCGCTAGCTACGAAAAATTTAACGCCGATGCCAGCCCAGATTTAACCAGTAATCGACGCGTTCGTGTACAAACCCGACAAATGTTTGTTTTTGCTCTCGCTCAAAATTTGGGATGGATTGATAACGGTACCGAACTTATTGCCAATTTAAATGCCTACTTACTACGATTCGCAAAAGATCCCACTGGCCAACATTTTGTTCATATTTTGGATAAAGATCACAACATTATTAATCGTCATCAAGATTTGTACGATGTTGCTTTTTTATTACTTTCCTATGGCTGGCGTTATCATGTTCTAAACGATCTTAATGCGTTAAATGCCGCCAACTTATTATTGGGAGATATTGATATAAAACTCAAAGATCACCCAGGTGGTTGGAAAGAAGGTGACTACGATTCGCCTTATCGACGCCAGAACCCCCACATGCATTTATTTGAAGCGTTTCTTACCTTATATAAATTTACGCGTGATGGTAAATGGTTAGCAAAAGCAGGCGAAATATTTTGCTTGTTTGAAACGCAGTTTTTTGACCATGAAAATGGAGTTTTATTAGAGTTTTTTACCGACAATTGGCAACCTGTTGCCGGTGAGAAAGGGAATATTGTCGAACCTGGTCATATGATGGAATGGGTTTGGTTATTACGCGAATATCAAAAATACACCCAAGCCCCTGTAGATAAATATTGTCACGAGCTATACCACAATGCAATAAAGCTCGGTTTAGATAAATCGGGCGAGTTATTAGTTGACGAGATTAACCACAAGAGCAAAGTAACCACTGGTAACAAACGTTGTTGGCCAATGACTGAGTGGCTAAAAGCCAGCTTAGCTCAAGCGCAATATACCAAATCAGATCACGACTATTTATCAGACGCAAATAAAGCCGTCGCGGGGTTATTAAAACATTTTATTCGTAACCCAGACCAAGGACGTTATATTGATCAATTAAATAATAATAACGAAGTGATCAACGATACTGCCCCGGCAAGTACCCTGTATCATTTGATAATGGCCGGCTACGAAGCGACAAACTATGTTCAATCAAGCCCTAAAGAGCTTATTTATGCAGTTAGATAATACTAGCCGGTTTGGCTTTTTGAGCACAGTTAAGCGCAAAATAACTTATTGTGGCGTCTTATTCGTCCAGTTATTAGTGACTTGTTTTATTTTATGTTTACAACCTGCTTTTGCAACAGAACAAAGACCGAATATATTGCTAATTACAGCGGACGATTTGGGTTATGACGATTTGTCCTTGCACAATCATGACTCAATCCATACACCCAACCAAGACAGACTTGCCAAACAATCGGTACAGTTTAGCGACTTTTCAGTTACACCGGTATGTTCAACTACACGAGCGTCATTGTTAACGGGAAGAGATTTTTATAAAACGGGGGTTTCCGGTGTCCACGGCGGTCGCGACTTTCTTAATTTATCCGAAACGCTGTTGTCTAATATAATGAAAAAATCTGGCTATAAAATAGCAACATGGGGAAAATGGCACTTAGGTAAAACCGAAGGGTACATGCCACATGACCGCGGTTTTGATCAAGCTTATTATGCTGAATTATATCAACATAAAAATAGTTATGGTTTTAGACGTCTGATTTTAGTCCCAAAAGACACTCCATTATTACCTCAGTATCTGGCATTGCCCAATTAACAAAGAGTAAATTATGTATTCATTAAACTGTTTCAAAGCGTACGATATTCGCGGCATTGTTCCTGACGAGTTAAATCCAACATTAGCCTATGAAATTGGTCGAGCTTACGCCACAATAATAGACTGTAAAACCGTGGTCATTGGGCATGATATTCGTCTATCTGGGCCAGATATATGCCAAGCTCTCGCTAAAGGGTTAATTGACAGTGGCGTGAATGTAATTGATATCGGCCAATGTGGCACCGAAGAAATCTATTTTGCTGTTCCATTTTTTAATGCCGACGGGGGTGTTTGTGTAACCGCCAGTCATAACCCGGCAAACTACAACGGGATGAAACTCGTAGGTCAAGGTTCGCGTCCCATAAGTGGCGATTCAGGCTTAAGCGCAATTAAAGCCTGTATTGCTAATCAAAGTTTTGATTCATTACAAGCGCCGCAATCTAAAGGAAGTTATCAACAAGAACAACCTAGAGCTTTCTACATTAAAAAGCTTTTAACGTTTATTGATGTTGACCAAATAAAACCGCTTAAAATTGTAGTGAATCCTGGTAATGGCGGTGCTGGCGCTGTTATTGATGCCATCGAGCCCTTTTTACCTTTTGAATTCATTAAAGTGAATTTCGCCCCAGATGGTCAGTTTCCTAATGGCGTTCCTAATCCCCTTCTTGTTGAAAACCGAGCAGTGACACGACAGGCTATTATTGACCATAAGGCTGACTTAGGAATTGCGTGGGATGGCGATTTTGACAGATGTTTTTTCTTTGATGAACATGGTGAATTTATCGAAGGTTATTATTTGGTTGGGCTATTGGCGAGTCAGTTATTAAAAACCAACCCTAATCAAAATATCATCTTTGATCCGCGTTTATATTGGAATACCGAAGTTGCGGTAAAACAAGCTGGCGGTATCGGCATAAAAAGTAAAACAGGTCATGCATTTATTAAAGAACGAATGCGAACTGAAAACGCTATTTACGGCGGCGAAATGAGCGCACACCATTATTTTAGAGACTTTTACTTCTGTGACAACGGCAATATACCTTGGTTGTTAATTACAGAGTTACTTTGTATGTCTGGGAAAACCCTATCACAATTAGTGAATCAAGCCACCAGTCAGTTCCCATGCAGTGGCGAAATAAACTTAACAGTAAATAACAGTGACAAAATTCTCAAAGCACTATCGAACAAGTACGCCAATGGAGCATGTAAAGTCGAGTCCATTGACGGTATAGGAATTAGCTTTGACCAATGGCGTTTTAACGTGCGATCGTCAAATACAGAACCCTTGTTGCGAGTTAATGTAGAAACTCGTGGCGACCGAACACTTTTGACTGAAAAAACCAATGAACTTATCGCGTTTATTAAATTAATTAACTAATGAGCATGTAAAAATGACAAAAATAAACCTCCGTTATCTTTTACCATTGCTAGGATTTTTTGCTGTATGTTGTTTCAACCTTTTTGCACATGATGTTGCAATGTCAATTGGCAAAACGCCGTCACAAGCTAACAAGTATCGGTCAATCAACGCTGTACCTAGACTAATTGATCATTCGTGGATGACATTATCGACATGGTATCAACGTCATTCCGAACATCTACAATTAGCCCGCGAAAGCTCTCCAGATATACTGTTTTTAGGTGACTCAATTACCGAAAGTTGGAATTGGGGGGAAGGCAGACAAGAGGTTTATCAACAATACTTTAGTCAATACAAAGCTGCTAACTTTGCTATTGGCGGCGATATGACACAAAATTTACTATGGCGTTTACAACATGGTTTAAAAGGTAATTTGTCCCCTAAAGTTGCAGTTATAATGATTGGTACCAACAACTTTCTGCATCAACATCAGAGCCCAGAAGAAGTCGCCATAGGTGTAAAACACGTTATATCCCAGGTACAAATTATGTACCCAGACATCAAAGTACTTACTCTTGGTATATTACCGCTATTTCAAAACGCAGATAACAACAGTCGTTTGTACGTCGCACAGACAAATAAATTAATAAACAATTTTGCTGATGATATGTCTGTGACTTTCTTAGATTTTAGTAGCAAATTTTTAGATAAAAATGGCGACATACCGCAGGCATTAATGGCAGATTTCATTCACCCAACAGCCCAAGGTTTACATATCGTTGCAAAACATGTGGCACCCGCCATAAAAGTATTATTAGGAAAATAACATGACGATACAAAGTAAATTGGTTATCGCTAAGGTAGCTAAAATCAAATCTACAAGGTTAAAATCAACACTTAAAAGGTTGTTAACCGCTTGTCTTGTAACCCTAACTTTAACGTCATGTGTCACCACAGAGAACAAATCGGGTATAGTAAAAGCCAACAACGATAAAATAACAGTTATGGGTCGCACCATAACAACCCTGGACGGCGCTGTGCAGTTTAGTTATCCAGGCGTTACCTTTGTAATGAATGTGAAAGCAAAAGGCTTCACGGCAAATCTATCAAGCACGAATGGTACAAACTATATCGATATAAGTATTGATGGTGGAGAACCTAAATCTTTTAAAATTTCCCAACAACGCCAAAACATAACATTATTTATGTCACAAAACATTGAGCAACATAATGTCGTTATTCAGCATCGTTCAGAAAGCTGGCATGGCACTACCACATTACATAACCTAACGCTTAATGATGGGCAGTTACTAGACGCCCCGACCTTACCAAATAAAAAGATACTATTTATTGGCGACTCCATAACCTGTGGTGATGCGATTGACCGCCCTATTCCATTGGCTAAAGAACAGTGCAAAAAAACTAATGCTTGGTGGAATGCCAAACAAACCTTTGGCATGTTACTCAGTGAAAAATTTGACGCTCAGGCTCACCTTGTTTGTTTTGGTGGCAAAGGGGTAGTAAGAACATGGCAAGGCAAAACTAACGAACTTAACGCTGAAGACTTTTATCTCTTGTCCGCACCAGACAACAAAGATAAATCAAGATTATTGGCTACGTCTTTTCGAAACCAAACAAACCTAGACGTTAACAAAAAGGCCAGTGACCAGCATAAAAGTGACATATACAACAATGACAATCAAATAGAAAAACGCCTTTGGCCTCAACAAAACTATCACCCGGATCTTGCGGTTGTCGTGTTAGGCACTAATGACTTCTCAAGTGCTGCCGGAGCATTTCCTGAACAAGAACACTTTGTTAAAAGTTATCGACGACTAATATATAAAATACGCAACGACCACCCAGGCGTTAAGATAGCGATTAGCGATGGACCAATGTTAAGTGGCGAAGCAAAACGAACGCTCAGAATGTACTTAACGGAAATAGTCGAACATTATAAAAGCGACGAAGTATCTTTGTTGTTGGCCGAACATAATCCAGGTGATAGTTGCGATTATCATCCAAATAAAGACATCCATAAAGTTATTGCAAATGACTTTTATCAACCGTTAAAACAGTTGATGCATTGGTAAAGACGGCTTGAGTTTGGCTGTTAACAACGAGTAAGTAATGCGCTTTAAAATAGAAGTTGGAGGCCATTGGGCCTCCAATGTTAAATAAAATAGGTACAGCTGCTAATTTGATTATTTAAGCTTATCTATGCTTCTTTGCGCTTAAACTTGCGTTTAAAAAATGCCCCTATTGCAACAATAAAGATGACCCCAAATTTTTTCAGAAAAATAATTGCAGCGGCAATAAATCCTGTTTTAGCAATAACTTTACCTGCCACTAATGCGCCTAGGCCATAAGCGGCAACGTTATCAATTTCTGGGTCAAAATCTCGATAGGTGGACCCTTGGTCGAACTCTGCTATCGCCAACACCGAACCTAATCTCGATTCAATTAACGCTTGTTGTTCTATACTCGCGATGAAATTAAGTACTAAAACTCCTTTTCGACCTAATACGCGAATGTTGTAATTCAGAGTATTTATCTCTTGCTCACCAAACTTTATTTCTTTTGCCCAGTGCAACTTATGGCTCTCTGCGTCGTAATAAGGTGGAGCAGCCCAGCCGATTAAAGCAACAGCACCATAACCAAGTTTAATACGTTCTTCATTGACCGAATCAGTGTCTGACTTCATTTGCACTAACAGCTCAGAATAGTCAATGTCATCTGCGTCTTCGTCAGATACATAACCATCTTCCTCATATTCAATAGTGACTGCCCAAGATGTTTGATCAAATGGCGTCATGTCCGCTGGGAATAACATGCCTAATGTGTTTTGTCCTGGAGGGTTGCCCCAAATTTCTACCAATACCTTTTCCGCATCTTCAGGACTTAAGTAGTAAAAATCTTCAGGGACGTTTAGGGTGGCAACTGCATTAGGTAATTTAATATTACCAGTCTGTAGGTCTAATGAGGCCAACATCTGTTTGGCCCATACTGTGTACTTTTATTCATCCGTTAATTCTGTCCCTTTACTTGCATTAACAAATAATGGCAGGAACAAAAATATTGAAATAATATTTCCTGTGAAATTCATCTATATTCCCTTATATGATTTTTGACGCTTTGGCCTCTGTAATTCAACCAATCGAATTGGCATTACCTACCTGTTGGGGTTGTAAATCAACACCCAGACACAATATTATTTATAACGTAATTAATTCCTTATTGAAATAACTCAGGCCATAAATTAGCTAACACCAAGCAATAAGTAGAATAAGTATGTTTTTCGCTATTAGGTTATCGAAAAATAGAAGCTCAAAACACTAAATTTAGCTACATGCATTGTACCTATGGATAAGCGGAGTTTGGCCGAATGAAAAACACATAAAGTCAGGTGAAGTTTCAACACCAGCCAAGCCCCATTTAACATATTACCTATCAAATTGTCTTACACAACTAAACGCAATAAGGCACTGTTTTAGTTTTTAGTTAATGTTTATCTTTGTTGCTGATCTTATCAAGACGATAAACAACCACACTATGACTTGCCACTTCGACGGTTAGCGCTTTATTGGTTGTGCCTAGCGATCTTTTATTCCACAAATCAGTTATTTGAAATCGTGAATTAATAAAGTTGGTTTTATATTTATTGCCTTCTACTGGAAAAAACGGGTCAACGACATCTTCTTTTTTCCAGTCAAAATGGACTTTTTGTGACTTCTCACCACGATTTAATATCATCATCGCCCATGACTTGTCAGCAAGTGGTTTAAACCAATATTCCATCTCGTGTTCCACTTTATATTTAAACGCCTGTACACCAAGCTTGTCTTGATTTATCGCAATAATGTCACTATTTGTTAATGTGTTTTTAGCCTCTACTGACATCGTTCTTAGGTCATTTCCTGCAATAAGTGGCGCGGCTAACATAGCCCATATTGAGAAGTGAGCTCGGTCTTCATTTACCGACATAGAGTTACCAACTTCCATCATGTCAGGGTCGTTCCAATGCCCCGGTCCAGCGTATTGACGCAGACCATCCTGCATATCTAAGATCCGCATGATGCCCCACGATGACCAAGTTCCATGGTCAACTTCACAATCCCAACAGTCGATAATATCACCTGTAGTTCGCCACAGGTGTCCCATTTCCTCTCCCCATAACCAAGGTTTGTTGTCGCCCCATTCGCAGATACTTAATACCACAGGTCGTTTGGCCGAAAATAAGGCATCACGCATAGTGCGATAAGCGCCTTCAGCTTTTAGATTTTCAGTATTACACCAGTCGTATTTTAAATAATCTACTCCCCAACGTGCGTACTGCAAGGCATCTTGATATTCATAACCATTACTGCCAGGTTTACCGCCACAGGTTTTATCCCCTGCGTCTGAATAAATACCCAGTTTTAATCCTTTGCTATGTACGTAGTCGGCAACTGCTTTCATTCCCGATGGAAAACGCGTTGCGTCAACTTGAATAAACCCATTATTGTCGCGTTCACCGTGCCAGCAATCATCAATATTAATGTATTCGTAACCAACAGCTTTCATGCCAGACGAAACCATTACGTTGGCCATGTCTTTAATTAGTTCTTCGTTAATATCGCAGGCAAATGTATTCCAACTATTCCATCCCATAGGCGGCGTTTCAGCAATTCCTTCAAACTTATTAGCGCTAGCTTGCACTGACAATAGAAGGATACCTATAGCTGCAATTTTTTTTGTTTTCATAAACACTTTATTTCCATTTCATTTATTATTTACATCAACGTCTTAAAGGAAAAACCAACTAACTCTTGTGTTAGACATCGATACTGTTTTTTAATAAAAGCAAAAAAAAAGCCCATTTATATGGGCTTTTCTATCGTTAAATTAATTACATTTTAACTTGTATACCAAACGTTAAACGACGTTCCGCATAAACACGGCTATCAATGTTTGATTCCCATTGGTGGTAATTTTCTTGATACTCTTCAGTTAAGTTTGTGCCTTGAAAAGACACAGTAACCAATGGAGTAACGTCATAACTTATTGAGGCATCAATATAGTTTGTTGCATTGGTGTAATAAGCAAATGCATAGTTACCTTCATATTTAACACCATTAAACATTTTGCTACGGTAGTTATGAGCGATACGCGCCTGTAAGCCGTAGTTTTCATACCATAACGCTAAGTTTGTTTGGGTTTCTGAATTACCAATGCCGGGTAACGAACCACCGTAAAAGTCCAAATCGTTACTGTCACTTGGTGAATAAGTAAAGTTAGCAGTTACGCCAAAGCCACTCCAAAATCCGTCTAAAAAGTCGAATCCTTGTTGATAACCCACTTCAACTCCTGGGTCACTCCAGTCGCCTTCAATGTCGAATGTTTCAGTCGTTTGAATTGGCACCGTACCGGTAAACTCACCAGACGTTAAGTTGTAACCACGGACAACACCATCACTATCTACAATGTCGTCACGTTGAATAAGTGATGTCCTAAAATCAGTATTCCCTTTAACCATAAAGGCACCAATATTAAACATACCGGTTTCGCTAAAATACCACTCGTAAGACACTTCGGCGTTGTCATTACGATTTGGTTGTAAATTAGGGTTACCATCTTGGCCGCCGCCAGTGGCACAGAAAACCTCTTCGCCCTGGGCATTGTCTATCGCACAGTTTTTAACGCGATTAACGGTTAAACCACCAGCTAAACTATCCGTGTTATGAGTAGAAACTGTTTCGGTATAACTAAACCTAAGAATTTGCTCTTCAGTTAAATCAAACGCGATGTTGAGAGCCGGCAAAAAGTCCTGATATTTATTAATCGTATTAATTTTATTGCCATCAGGTTGTAAAATCCCTGGGCCAATTAAATAAGATTGTCCATTAAAAACGGCTGAATTGCCCTGTAAACCTTCACTTTGGGTAATATCAAACTCGGTTTCGATATAGCGAAATCCAACATTACCTGAGTAAGGGAAGCCCGCTAGTTCACCTTCAAGGTTAAATTGAACATACGCTGACGAAGTCGTTTCTTTAACGTTATAGATATTAGCTGCGTCTGGTACAAGTACGTTTGTACCATAGATGTCATTATGCCAAGCGATAGGATCTTTCATCGCTTCTGGGTCAATAAAATACAACTCGCCTAACCCTTCTGCTCCATGAAAATCGCTAATGCCTTTAATCATGCCTTTTTCGTTAAGCTCGGTAAACGACATGGGGTCAATATAAGACTCTAACGTAATTGGTGCCTGAGTAGCTGTATCTTTCCAACGAGCTAAAAACGCATCACCGTATTCATTTGTCCGTGCAACACCGCCATACCAGCCTTGTTTAGTGACTTCTCGTTGCCCTAAACGTACACCAAAATCAACAGATGTCACCATTTCAACGACATCCAATTCTAAATCGTAAGCGCCGTCTAAACGAACTACGTCAAGATTTGCATTTGAAAACTCACCGTAAAGGTTACTCGACTTATTGCTATAACGATTTAAGTTACTACCAAACTTTTCTGTCGAACCATCTTCTAGTACCACGTCATCGAAGGCCCAATTTTGAGTGCCACCAAAATACGAAATATTCACTGGAATTTGGGTATATGAATCCACTTCAGTACCATCTGGCAATCGTGCATTTACGCCATCGTAACCCCAAGGATTAGCATCGCTAATAAAGTCAGTACCTGGACCGTGGAAGGTATCGCCAATCTGAGAACCAGAAGTTACAAATGAATCGATAATACTGCGACTCATATCGTTATTTGCTTCACCGTGCACCCAACGTAAGCTGAGTGTAAGTGCCTCACCGTTGTCATACGCGAACTCTAAATTAGTATTTAGCGCTTCTTTTTCTGTCGCCCAAGTTTGAGAATGGGTTTTTACTGCTCTAGCTTGGTAATCAGCAGACTGAATTGTGTAAAAACTACCTTCATTAGTCACCGGCTCACCATCAACCTGAGTAATATTTGGGTATTCAGTTACAGACTCTGGCGTATACCACCCTGTAACCCCCTGCCAAGCCTGGCTCGCAACAACACCTGCAAAGTATTGATACTCGTTAAGTTTTGTATAGAAAACGTCACTCGTTATGCTCCACTCGTCCGTTATTTGAAATTGAACCGAAGCGTTTACGCCTGTGCGTTCACGGTCAATAAACCGGTTAGCGGCTTGATGCCCTTGGAAACCGTAATACACGTCATTTAAGTCGCCATCGCCATTTACATCTACATTGTCTTGGACAAAATTAGACGCCTCTGACGCCATAAACGCCCAACCACCATATTGACCAGGTTCACCACCTTGAGACCCAGTAGTATAGTCAGCCAAATAGCTGTCTGATTTAGACACGTTTAGTGTGAAACCAAATTCGCTATCGAGGTTATAACCAACAAATGCTGAGATTGATGGGTCAGTTTCTTTACCTAATGAACCTTGGCTTACTTCTGCTTTACCTAAAGCAGTCCAACCATCTTCAAGTAAAAACGGACGGTTTGTACGTAAATCGATAGTTCCGGCCAAACCACTAATTAGGTTATTGGCTTGTGATGACTTATAAACATCTAAGCCAGAAACCATTGTAGATGGAATGTCAGCAAAATCAGGTGTCACGGTTGTAACATTACCTGCAGATAACATTTGCTCGCCATTCAGCGTGGTCATTACGTTACCATTACCACGAATGTTAACTAAGGCTCCTTCACCGCCTGAACGTGTGATTTGGATGCCCGTAATACGTTGCAGTGAATCTGCAATTGTTGCATCGGGTAACTTACCAATATCAACAGCAGATATTGAGTCAACAACACTTCCTGAAAAACGTTTGGTGTTCATCGCATCAATTAACGACCCTCGAATACCTGTGACCTCAATTACTTCTATTTTATCAGCACTGTCTTTTTCATTTGTCACTTCTTCCGCTGCGTATACTGGTACCGCAGTCATAAAAATTCCTGCAACGATACTTGCAGACAGTAAATTCTTTTTAAACTCTTTCATATTGGAAGACATATTCATTCCTATTGACATCAGGTTAACTGTGTAGTGGTTGGGGGGAATATCCACGATATTTCCCCGGCATTACCACTACTTATATTTATTATTTTTAACGGTGTTAGGGATTACTCAAACGTAATGTTGTCGACATAGTATTTCGACTCAGTTGCGTTGTTCACCGCTCCCATAAATCGAACACCAAATCCACTAATCTCGCCCATATCACTAATATCTAACATCAGTTCAGTTCCAGTTGATGCTAAGTCAACTGCACCGCTGTCGCGCCAGACACCCTCTTTGTCTTTTGCAAATAGCTGTACTTGAACGGCATCACCTGCATTAGCGGCCAGCGCCGTGACCTTTAACATGGTTACGTCACCTAATAACAAACCACCTGCTGGGTAAGTTTGTAAAATCACGTCATCGTCGCCATCAACTAACTGTGCTGTTCCAACAAGAGAATTTTCTCCTTGTGCTGCCCAATCAGTTGCTAACAGCAAACCTGCTGTTGGTGTCCAGTTAACTTGGAACTCCCAATTATTTGTCCCTTCAAAGTCGTATATAACTTTGTCGTCTAAACGGACGTTATCAAGATAAAAGCGTGCGTCTGTAGCTGAAGCGTCTATGCCTTCATATTGGAATCCAAGTCCGGCTAACCAATCAAATTCAGTAACATCAACAGTAAGCTCTACACCACCGTCAATAATTGTTACTGCGCCACTATCTGCCCATTCCCAGTCATCACCATGTTTAACAAACAGTTTTACCGTCACGCCCACACCGGCACCAATAGCATGACCACTAACTTTTACTGTCGTCACATCACTAACGTCGATACCACCTTCTGGGTATGCTTGGAACATTGCGCCGGTAGGCTCTGTAAGCACACTAAGATCTTTGATCATCGTTAATGCTTTGTTGCCACTTGCAGACCAATCAGACGTTACAGTTAGACCAGGTACACCACTCCAGTTTATTTGGCTTTCAAAGCCTGATGTATCAGGTTCAAAATCGTAAATAACTGTGTCGTCTAGGCGTACATTATCTAAGTAGAATTCAGCAGCAGTTGATGTCGCTTCAAACCCTTCAATTTGGAAGCCGAAGCCCGCTAACCAGTCAAATTCAGTCACGTCGATTTCTATTTCAACACCACCGTCAACAACTGAAACCGCACCACTGTCAACCCAAACCCAGTCATCTCCATGCTTAATAAAGAACTTAATCGTTGTACCAGCACCTGAATTTATGGCGTTTCCGCTCACTTTAATCGCAGTGACATCAGTAACATCTAAACCACCAGCTGGATACATTTGGAACATCACACCCGTTGGTAATTCAGCCTCTGCACTTAAGTCTTTAACTAAGGTTAATGCGCGAGTACCACTTGCTGCCCACTTATCACTAGTTGCAATACCTGTTGTTGGGGACCAATTGATTTGTGCTTCAAAATTAGCCGTGCTTACTTCAAAACCCTCGAACAATCCTGCTTCTGTTTTGCTTCTTCCACCTGGGATATCCGCTAAGTTAATAACACCTTCATAGGCATAGTTTGCGTCAATAATTGTCGCCTCCGCGCCATCAGGACCGATGTCATCGCCTTCTTCCCAAATATTAGAATTCCACGTAATAAAGAATGACCACCAGGCGTTTTGCTCGTGCATGACTGCAATGTCTGGAATTGTGCCAGTCTCTGTTAGTGCAACAAGTTTTTTGCCATTGTGACGATCTTTAAGTTTGGAATATTGGCTTTGAAAACTGTCGCTGGCATTATTAGTTGGTTCGGCATAACCGTCATAACCTACAATGTCGACATACATGTCACCTGGATACCACTCAGTATCGAGATCCCTGGCGTGGGTATAAACCCATATCAAATTGTTAAGGCCGTGATGATTAGTCATACGGTCATACATGATGATCCATAATTCTTTTAATGCATCTGGACCAGCAGCCCCCCACCAAAACCAACCACCTTCTGCTTCGTGTAATGGACGCCATAAAATTGGAATATCCATATCCGTCGTAAACTTTTTAAGCTCTAACGAAACCGTGTCGATATCAGCAATTAGCGCAGCGTAATTCGCACCCGTTTTATCAGCAAGCGCCGCAGCTAAATCAAATGTTGTACCATTTGGATAACCTTCAGATTGAGTATAAAAACCCTGCCACCAATTTTCTTCATCAATATCAGTTGGCGCATTCCAGTGGAATAACGCCGACAATATGACATTTTTATCATTGTGTGCGGCTATCATGTCTTCAGTAAGACCTTGAGGTGATGTATGTGATGCTCGTGTAGCAGAAAAATCAAGATAATCGAACGCAACAATTGCAGGCGCATCATCATTTGTCGCAGTTACAATTTTATCAAATTCAGTTAACGGGAAATGCCCATCCACAAGCGTAGGGTATTCTGTTTGACCAGATAACGTAGCCGTTCCGTAGTTAGAGGTTAAATACTCCATTAAACTAACCGTTGCTGCTGTTGCATTGGGGTTAACCAAATCAGCAGGTACGGCTAATGGACCGGCAGGCTGTGCTGCTGGGACTGTCATCAAGTAGTCAAAACGGTAATAATTCCAACCATCGCTGACCTCAATAACATTATTACCAGCATTTAACTTAACAACCCCAATGCGGTATTCAGAAAAATTACCAGTCGCATCTACGGTAAATTCATTACCTACCCCGTTTACCGTAATTACCGCATTTTTACTGCCATAACCCGATGCTGGAATACCAAATGCGGCATACAAGGTAACAAACGTATCTTGTTCCATAGTAATGTTATAGGTAACTGATGCCCCGGGAATGATATCGAGGGTATGAGATCCCGACGCGCCATTTAAATATCCATCTTCACCTGCAGATACAAGTTCAACACCAGCTAACGTCGCGATACTGTCATCTTCAACTTCGTAAAAAACTTTTGTTGCAGGGTCAAAGACCACAATTTCTATAATATCAACTAAAGGATTTCCGTCAGCATCAACAGCTGCAGTGCCGTCACTTTCACGAGCAGAAATTTCAAACGTAAATGATTCTATACCAAGGATATTTGGTGCAATAAAAGAGAGCTCAGTTGACGACCAATCGGTAATACCTGTGATAGGTGTACCTGCGGTTTGCGTCCATAAAACTGTTTGGTCCGTTACTGTTCCAACAAGACGACCAGAAAGCAACACTTTACTTCCAGGTTCGTATTCAGCGCCTTCACCAGCGATTACACCAAGTGGTCTCTCTTCTGGTGTATATTCAACAGTATCAGTATTTAATTTTGCTTCTTCGATCCCACAACCGCTAAGAAGTCCTGACAGCGACACTGCTACTATCAATGCCCCCACAGATTTATTTTTTAATAACACACTCATTGTTATTCCTCTTTTTATTTTTATATTTACCAACCTAACAATAATGAGGTTGGTAATCTCCCCGTAGATACAATTTTTTCACACCACACAAATGAACCGGTTCATTTAGTTATGCAAAAAAATCCGATTCAATCCTAAAATCAAAAGAATGAACCGGTTTATTTATTCCATCGATAAAGCTAAACTAAAATTAACCTCATTTCAATAACTATTTTTAGTTAAATATAAACGACTAATATTAAAAACAATTTTGATTATTGGTCTATTTCATTACAACTAATTTACGTAATAGGATAATAAAATATGACTAAGGAAACCGTTCGTTGTGGTTCTACTTTGTTGCTAAGAGTATATAAATCAATAAAGTAGATTAATGTCGGAAGGAAATATCTTTGCATTCTCGTCTGCATCATCTAACAATAGGTTTGTAACAACCACTTCTAATGCCAGCAAGGTATCTCACAAATTAGTTGGTTTTTATTTTAATACAAAGCCCCTTTTAGTTTTTTAAATGATATTTACGGCTTTTTTTCAGCCCAATTGACGTTAATCGCACAATCAAGGAAGAAAACAAACCGACTAACAAAACAACAATCTAAATATTCAATATACATCGTAAGTGTAATACCTGAAAATGTAATCTAGCTTGTTGTTAACCATTAAATTAAAATGAAAAAAACTAAAATTGTTACTTCTATAAGAAGGTACAAAAGATAAAAAATGAGGATGTGAATTATACGGTATTCACAATTCAAAATTGGCTATTTTTTGAACCGGTGCATAATATTAGGTCTGAGAATAACAAGGGTGATAATACTGCCCAACACAGACACTTTTTACCGAAATTACAGCAGTAAACCGAGATAACGTGCCTAATGATTGATTAGGCACTTCAATGCAAGTTAGCCTTTAATTTTAGCCTTGGCTAAACGCCGCTTGATAGGCGGCCCTGCTTTGCATCGTTGTTAAATAGGCCAATGTATTAGTACGTCCCTCTAACATGCCTCGCTTACCGGCAATTTCTAACATAATTGTCATCATGATGTCTGCCGCGGTAAAGTTATCGCCGGCAAAATAAGGACGTTGGGTTAACGTCGATTCAATATAAGAAAAATCGAGGGCAATTTCTTTAGCGATATAACCATCCATTGGTTTAGTGCCGTCGCGCCCTTCCATCGTCATAAATAAAGACGTAATCACGGGGAGGCTTAATGAGCCTTCAGCAAAGTGTAACCATTCTAAATAATGATAATATTCCTGCGAACGGGCAACCGGACGTAATCGGTTTTGTGGGTCTTGGTCTAATAGGTATTCCATAACCGCACCTGATTCACAAAGTGTTAGCTCACCATCGACAATGACCGGCGCTTTTGCAAGAGGATGAACTTGTTTTAAACTATCAGGAGCCAATTGTGTTACCGGGTCCCGCTGATGCTTTACCACGTCGTAAGGTAACTGCAACTCTTCGAGTAACCACAGAACACGTTTTGAACGTGACGCATTTAAATGATGTACCGTTATCATAACTTTCCCTTAGCTTATATAGCCGTTAACTGGTCTATATTTTGATTCATACAAACAAAATGCCCTTACTGTTAAAGTAAAGGCATCCATTTAAAATTTAAGTTAACTTAGGTTGTCAGGGCCAATACGAACCACCAACTTGCCAAAGTTTTTACCTTCAAGCAAACCGATAAATGACGATACCGTATTTTCGAATCCTTCCACCAAATGTTCTTTGTACTGAATTTTACCCGCAGATAACCAGCTGGCCATCGCCTCGCTAAATTCATTGTATCTATGACCATAGTCATCAAATACGATAAACCCTTGCATCTTAATGCGCTTAACAAGTAATGCGCCCATCAATGCCGAGGTACGGTCAGGTCCACTTGGTAATTCCGTGGCATTGTATTGTGAAATAAGACCACACAGCGGAATACGTGCACTTGAGTTAAGTAAAGGCAATACTGCGTCAAAGACCTTACCGCCAACATTTTCGAAATACACATCGATACCGTCACCGCATGCATTTGCGAGTTGTTGTGGTAATTCATCTGAGTAATGATCTAAACAGGCATCAAATCCAAGCGTATCGACTACGTATTGGCACTTCTTTGCGCCACCAGCAATACCAACGACTCGACAACCTTTGATCTTAGCTATCTGCCCTACTAAACTGCCAACGGCACCAGACGCGGCTGCGACGACTACGGTTTCACCGGCCTTTGGTTGACCTATATCTAACAATCCCATATAGGCAGTTAAACCAGGCATACCCAATACGCCCAACGCATATGAAGGGTTAGTGATCGTATCATCAAGTTTAAGCAAGTTGTCACCATCGGAGATGCTGTAATCTTGCCAGCCACCATATGCAACAACCCAATCACCTTGATTAAAGTCAGCATGATGAGACTCTTCAACACGACACACACTGCCGCCGACCATCACACCATTTATTGCAACAGGGTCGGCGTAGGATTTTGCATCATTCATTCGGCCACGCATATACGGGTCAAGTGACAAATAAACGGTACGTAACAAAACCTCTCCGCTTTTAGGCGTAGGTCGGTCAGTTAATACCGTTTTAAAATTGTCAGTTGTTGGTGCGCCAAACGGGCGTGATGCCAATACAATCTGACGATTGGCCGTTGCTGATTGGTTATCTAACGTCATCAAAAAAATCCCTCATAGCCAGTTATTTATAAAACGTTTAACGTAACTTTAATATTGCCACGTGTTGCATTCGAATAAGGACAAACAACATGCGCTTTTTCGACCAATGCCGTCGCTGTTTCTTTATCAATATTACCTAAAGAAATGTTGAGTTCTGCTTCAATACCAAAACCTTGAGTAATTGGACCAATAGATACTTTTGCATTTACATAGCCATCTTCAGGAAACTTAATTTTTGCCTGGCCCATAACAACTTTAAGTGCGCCGATGAAACATGCAGAATAACCCGCAGCAAACAATTGTTCAGGGTTCGTGCCTTCGCCGCCAAGTCCGCCGAGGCCTTTTGGCGTCGACAAAGAAATATCTAAGTGGCCGTCAGTTGATTTAGAAGCGCCGTCACGGCCACCTGTTGTGGTAACTTCCGCGGTATAAAGTACTGAATTTAATTCGTTCATATTAATCTCTCTATCTAATGAGTCGTTAGGTTACTAAGTGACGGTTTTGCTTTATGACAGACAATCAGTAACCTATTTATTTGAGGCCAATTCTAAGATTGGCTCGGCCGCAATAATGTAATAATTCGTATGTTTTAAACTAAAGCGCTAACTCGACAATTTCACGACTGACATCCAATGTAATATCACCGTGTTCGCCAAGTTGAACCATGCCATGTTGTTTTAACTTATCTATAATGCCATCAACGTGTGTTTCGTTAATGTCGACATCCGATAGGCGAGTTGGTACACCCATACGTTTAAAGAAGTCTTCGGTTAACTCGATAGCTTTATCAATTTTTGCAGCATCGTCATTACCCGACAACGACCATACTCGCTCAGCATATTGAATGAGTTTTTCACGTTTTTCATTTCGCTTAACTTTCATAACGGCAGGAAGAATAATTGACAAGGTTCTTGCGTGGTCAATACCAAAACCACCAGTTAACTCGTGACCTATCATATGAGTAGACCAGTCTTGTGGCACACCAGCCGCAATGAGGCCATTTAGCGCCATCGTCGCGGACCACATAATATTAGCGCGAATTTCTAAGTCTTCTTTCGTATCTGCTTGTAATGCTTTTGGCCCTTCTTCGATTAGAGTCAATAATAAACCTTCTGCGAAACGATCTTGAACCTTGCCATTTACGCTGTATGTTAAATATTGCTCCATTACATGCACAAATGCGTCTACTACACCGTTACTGATCTGACGGTCAGACAACGACAATGTCACCGTAGGGTCTAGTACAGCAAACTGCGGGCGTAATAACGGGCTTGAGAATGGTATTTTATTCCCATCACGTGTCACAACAGAATTACCATTACTTTCAGAACCCGTTGCCGGTAAAGTTAACACTGCGCCAATGGGTAAAACGTTATTTACAGGTGATTGTTTAACAAGAATGTCCCAGGGATCGTCGCCTTCAAATAAAGCGGCAGCTGAAATAAACTTAGCACCGTCGACAACAGATCCACCACCAACAGCCAGTAAATAATCAATACTTTCTTGTTTGATGATATTTTGTGCTTTCATTAATGTGTCGTAGCTTGGGTTTGGTTCGATACCGGAAAACTCAAACCATGTGTGATTAGCTAATGCCGTGACAACTTGGTCGTAAACACCATTACTTTTTATCGAACCACCGCCGTATACTAATAAAACCTTAGCATCTGCTGGAATTTCTTTAGTGATCTTAGCGATTTGACCTTCGCCAAAATGAATTTTTGTTGGGTTTTGGAAACTAAAATTTAACAAGGCTAATTCCTTTTCTTTTAGGGTAATGCAACGCAATTAAGTTGAGTCAGCTGCATGGAAAAATAAAGCGCTTAACTATATACAACATAGGTAGTTAGCTAAGCGAAAAAATGATCACTTTTATTTAACTATTTTAGAAATAACGTGGTTATGTCCAAACGGTAATTAAACAATTGTACTTAACAGCTTCTGTGCCACTAGTACCGAACTTGCTGGATTTTGACCTGTGATAAATAAACCATCTTGAACAGAAAACGCATTCCAGTCAGCCACCTTTTGGTAGTCGCCACCACGTTTAATTAATTCATCTTCTAACAAAAATGGAACAATATCGGTAAGTTGCACAGCGTCTTCTTCAGTATTTGTAAAGCCTGACACCGCTTTTCCTTTAATCGCATATGCACCAGTAGCATCTTTAACGTTTAAAAGTGCTGCCGTTGCGTGGCAAACCGCCGCAACCGGTTTATTTGCAGCAAGAAAGTTTTCAATCAATTTAATGGAATCGTTATTATCTGTTAGATCCCATAATGGACCGTGACCGCCAGGGTAGAACACCGCGTCGTAATCTTCTGCATTAACATCAGCTAATACGTGCGTGCTCGCAACAACGTCCTGTGTTGCCTTGTCTGCATAATATTTGATTGTTGCAGGGGTTTGGAAGTCATCTAATTCGCTTTTTGGATCAATCGGTGGTTGCCCGCCTAATGGCGACGCTAATGTCACTTCAATACCCGCATCAATAAATGCGTAATATGGTGCAGCAAATTCTTCAACCCAAAAACCTGTTTTTTCGCCTGTATTGCCTAAATCCGCATGCGAAGTAAGTACCATTAATATTTTTTTTGCAGTCATGTTGAGCCTCTATGTGTTCACTTTTTGAAAACGAATAACAAACTATTTTGTATCGTTGTTCTTGTTAGTTCTATTAACTTGGGTAGAGCTTACAGAACACAAACAAAGCTGACAATGCAGACAAAACAAACATCTTTGTATCAATAAATGATACAATCTAAATTCAATTGTCTATGGCATATATGAAGTGAGCTAACCCATTGGATATTTCGTTTGATCAACTAAAAAGTATGGTGGTATTTGCCCAAGTTATCGAGCAAGGCACCCTAAGCGGTGCGGCAAAAAGGCTGGGCCTATCTCGTGCCGTGGTGAGTTATCATATCAAAAAGTTAGAGGCACATTTGGGCATAAAATTGCTCAATCGGTCAACACGTACCATCTCGTTAACCGAGGCCGGCAGCGACTACTATAAACATTGCCGGGTTATTGCCGAACAAGCCTCCGCTGCCAATCAACAAATCGAAAACTTAAAACATGAACCTGTGGGTCTTCTTAAAATAACCTGTCCAGTTAATGTTGGACTTCAAACCATAGTGCCGGCATTAAATGAGTTTAAAACCCTTTACCCTAAAATCGAACTCGATGTCATGTTAACTGATGAAGTTGTGAACATCATGAAAGAAGGCATAGACTTGGCAATTCGTGGCGCTCCGCTTGCTGACTCAGGGTTACAAGCCACAAAACTATCTACGCTTCGTACTTGCCTTTGTGGTGCACCGTCCTATTTTGAAAAGTTTGGTATTCCTACACACCCGACAGATCTTGATAAACACCAATGGGTTATCTATAAACTGACCTCTGGCACTTTGGAGTTAACCAAGGGCACACGGTCGTTTAGCATTGAAATGAAAGGCTCAATAAACACAAATAATGCCGCTGCAAGAACAGCCTTTGTGGAAGGTGGACACGGGATCGCTCGAATTCCAATATATGATGCTAAGCCCAAAATTCAACAAGGCTCGCTTATTTCCGTATTAGACGATTATGCGATGAACGATATTAATGTCTACGGCGTATTTCCACCCGGCGGCGCTGACTCAAAAAAGCTAAGGTTGTTAATCGATTACTTAAAAGCATACTTTGTGAAGCCCCTGTTATTATAAACAAAGGCGTAGCCACTAATTTATTAGTTATGGTTTAGGTTAGGTCAATGTAAATACCATCGGCTTTTTCAACCAATCTTGTTTTGGTAAACCTGTTTTACGATCTTTTTCGCGAACTAACCACGCACGCACAGTAACCGTTAACTCACCAGCGCTGCTTTTAACAAAATTTAGTGTACAAAAGTGCTCTTTGGTTCGACGATTTAAATAACGTATATCAAACAAATTATATTCAGATGTGACTTTCCAGGGAGTTTCATAACTAATTTTACAGTTTTCAACACCTTGCACCGTTATCGGGGGGAAGTTTTTGAGTCTGGAGCTTCGTGTAATGTCGCTGGTTGCAATACTGCTCATACCGGACAAGTTCGACATAGGAGAAGAGACAACTTCGATTAATTTATTATCGCGATTAGAAAATTCCACTGTTGAAATTCGGCCATGATGTACATCCCCGCTAAGCACCACAACGTCATGTTCTGCGTCATGTAACGCTTTTATGAGTTTTTTGTATTGCTTTTCATAATACACAAAATTTCTATCGTCATTTCCCGACTGTTTTACCATAAGTGGCTGAGACAAAACCAATACGCCCGGACAGGTTAACCCCTTCACCCAATTTAGAATGTCTTTAAAATAGGTTTCCGGCATTATGTTTCTTGTCGTACGATAAGCTCGAAGATCAGCCAGACAAAATGACAATTCATTAGCGATGGTAAACACTCGAACAGGTTGACTTCGCTGCACATTTTTAACCCCATCTTTAGCGGTTTTTCGCCACGCGTCTTTTACCGATGGGATCTTCAAAGCCTGGATAAACGGTGACAACCCTTTCACCAGCGGGTAGTTATTCCAAAACTCATGATCGTCCGACAAGAACCACGTTGCCCCATTCCTAAATGCGCCTCTTAACGCCTGCCAATGCAGCGCATAATCGTTTGCAATACGATCTCGTATTTCTTTTGGAATCACACTGAGGGAATCCCAACCAATATCTAAATAAACTTGGTCGCCGGTCAGAAATTTAATATGAGGTCTGTACGTAGACTCATCAAATTTAACTAAGGTTTCGTAGGCAAGTCCAACGTGTCCGCCATCAAACTCTTCATAAAAACAACTGCCAAGCCCAACAGTAAATCCGTTAACCATATCTGCAATCGACATAGGCAATGTCGTGAAGGTGCCCGCTGAAAGCATGGTTTCAGCTTGTATTTTAGGATCAGCAAACACCTCACTGACGACAACTTCATAATCATGGCCAGGTAAAAGCCCATCGAAGGTGACTAACTTGCAGAAACGTTGGGATTTTATGTCGCTAAATGGTCTTTCCCATTCGGCTTTTAAAACAGATTGGGTAGCAACGAGTTGAGAGTTTGTATCGGTGATCTTAACGTTTACTTTGATAGGTTTCCGGCAATCATGGAACAAGGTGCCCAACCAAATATTTACGGTTTGTTCTGTGACTTCGTGTACGACTAAACTCCATCTGTTTTTCATATTAGTTTCCTTACTGGTTGCCACTTCGATTGTATGTTTTTCATACAGAGTGTCAATGTCTTATTGTTCGGCGTGTATGTATAATTCAAGCGGCATTTTGAGGTTTTGAGGTTTTGAGGTTTTGAGGTTTTGAGGCTTTAAACACGAATGACGTCGTGTTTAAAAAGTAGAGTTAACTAAAACTAGCATTAAAAAGGCCGCTCTGTAAGCGGCCTTTTACTTATGTCAGCTATCATAAGTCACTAACACAGCAATGTTAATTGCTAATATTAAGTTCTTTTGCGAGAAAACTTTTGAATGTTTCTACAGGGTGGGCACCTGCAATGCCACTCGATTGATTAAAGACAAACGTAGGTACGGACGTCACACCAATACCTTGCCAAAATTTTTCATGCTCTATAACCGCTTGAATCGCGTCGTCACTGTCTAATGTTGCCATCGCCTCGTCAGCATTTAAACCAACGGCAGCAGCTTCTCTTCTAAGCACATCACGGTCTGACACGTCTTTGTGCTCGGAAAAAAATGCAGAGAACAAACGTAATTTCAGCTCGGTTTGTAAGCCATACTCTTTGGCGTACTCTAACAAAATGTGATTTTCGCGAGTATTAACTATCTTCATATTATCGAAATAGTCAAAACTGAAACCAACTTCCTTGCCACGGTTTGTCATATCAATTCTAAACTGAGCACTGCTTTGTGGCGTTGAGCCGTATTTTCTTGCTGAGTGGGCCCGTAACTCTTCCCCTTCAGGTGGCATATCAGGATTGAGTTCAAATGGCTGCCACTGTATCTCGACCCTATCTGCAACATCCAACTCGGCAATTGCTTGTTGCAAATTTTTGTAACCGATAATGCACCAAGGACATACAACATCAGATATGATGTCTATTTTCACTTTATCCACCATTAACACTTTCCTTATAAAACCAACTTAAAGCGCATTTAAGGAAGTTGCTTACGATTTTTCCCAACCAAATGGTTGAAAAGGTGCATCTAGTGGCGTGTTTGCAATGTGATTTGTATAGTTACTGATCACTTTTTGAGACAAGCCTAGAATGATTTCTAGCACTTGTTGCTCACCGTATCCTGCCGCATAAAACGCAGCAAGTTCTTCAGGAGTGACATGACCTCTATGACGGACAATTATTAATGTCATGTCTAATAGTGCCTGTAACTTTGCCGTAGGTAATGCCGTTTGGTTACGTAATGCTTCAGTTATCGCTGGATCAACTTTCATTGAATGTGCAATCGCCGTATGCGCAGGGACACAGTATGTGCAGCCGTGTTCCACATTAATGCCCTGCCATACAACTGTAAGTTCTTCAGCGTTAAACGACGAATCCATAAACAACTGATGTAATGATTGATAGGCTTTTAATGTACTTGGTGCAGATGCCAAAACACCGTGTAGATTTGGCAACATGCCATTGGTTTTTACGGACTGCTCTAATACAGGCTTGCTTTCAGCAGGTGAAGATTCAATTGTATGTATCGTTAATGATGTCATTATAATTCCTAATTTTTAGCGATTTGAATAGAACGGCTCGGACTGAAGCTTCGACCTAATAATAAGCGTCAAAAACATTTTCATACCGACCGGTACATTATAATTTTCCCGAATTGTACCGACCGGTACGATAAAGTCAATGATGAATTAGTACAAAGCGCTATTTAAATCTATTACTATGCGTAAATCGCTTTTAAAAAGAGGTAGAAGATGAAACCAACACTTGCTTTTGACGTATACGGTACGTTAATTAATACCCATGGCGTTGTAGCGCTTTTAGAAACTTATATGGGTGAGCATGCAATGGTGTTTTCAGAGACTTGGCGAGCTAAACAACTCGAGTATTCTTTTCGCCGAGGCCTAATGAAGCAATATGTTCATTTCTCGATTTGTACCAAAGACGCCTTAGCCTTCACATGTGAACATTTAAACCTTCATTTAACCCAAGCGCAGCAAGACTCGTTACTGCAAAGTTACAAAACCTTGCCTGCTTTTGATGATGTTAAAAAATCACTGTTGAGACTCAGTGAACGCTTTACGTTAATCGCATTTTCTAATGGCGAGCGTAGTTCGGTCGAAAGCTTACTAAACTATGCCCAAATAGATTCATTATTTAACGACATCGTATCGGCAGATGAGATCAGTACATTCAAACCAAACCCAGATATCTATCAACATTTATTAACTCGAACAAACTCTAAAGCGGGATCAACTTGGTTGATATCGAGCAATCCGTTTGATGTTATCGGCGCTAAGTCCTTTGGTTTACAGGCGGCTTGGGTAAAACGAAGTGATAATGCTGTATTTGATCCCTGGGGCATTGAGGCAGATTGTATAGTCAATAGCTTAGAGGCGCTATTTCAACACAACTGAATCTTAGGTGCGGTCATAAATAATAAAAACAGGGTTAACGAACAACAGAATAGATGAATATTCTAGTGGAGCTGAGTGCTTATGCCCGCAAGCACAGCGTCGACACTATATTCAAGTTGAGCTTTATCGACACCTGAACGGGCCATAGCTGCGGTACCTTTTAGCGTCGTGTACAAACACAAGGCATTCTCTGCCGCCTTAGTGTTCAGGCCAAGCTCTATTGACTCCGGATCCGTTTTAAATAATTCAGTGAAAATTTGCTTTGGTATTGCATCCGCTTGTTTTAACAAAGTTTCAGCTTCTGCAGGAATTTCGCCGCTTTCGAGTTCAGATTGGCATAAAACGAGATAACAGCCTTTGGCTCCGTCATCGCTGCATTGCATCGATACAACCGACATCATATGATTTTTTAAACGTTGTTTAAGGCCAACTCCCTCTGCAAACAACAAGTCTAAATGGGGTTTCATTTTAGTATCGAGATAACACTGAGTGGCTTTTACAAATAAAGCTTCTTTATTGCCAAACGAGCTGTACATGCTTGGCTTGTTAATGCCCATACGTTGAGTTAAGTCAGTTAACGACGCACCTACATAACCCTTTTGCCAAAAAACATCCATCGCAGCATTTAAGGCGGTGTTTTCATCAAATGCTTTTTTTCTGCCGCTCGCCACAATGTTCCCAAACTTATTTATTCAAAGAGCTTAAATTGTACCTACCGGTATACAACGAGTCAACTATGGGCGATATCGACTCAATCTAGATGCATTTCCCACCTTAAAAACACTCTACATAAACGACGTTATAACAAACAAAAACATATATTTTATAGTGCTAAAGCATTGTTCTGGTTAACTTATCAGTTGATGTTTTAATTTATTCGCAATACCTATACACTCAAACAAAAATTATTTTATGCGTTTAAAGTCAAGATTAAGGGAATGTAAATGACGACAGTTGCAGTAGAAAAAGAAGATGAGCAATTAAAAACTGCTGTAACAAAAACTAAGGCGTTATTGAAACAAGGTCTTTACACTGATGCCTTAACGTTTAGCACAAACCTCTGGGGGCCAATAGACAGTTGGCAACTCATTGCGCAACGTAAAATTGCCAGTGCCATTTATGCGCATTTAGGGGGGGACAGAAACGCTGAGGCCATCTCGCTAAAACTCTATAGACAATTTCCAGATAAAGCGGAACAACTTAAAGATCATTGGTACTACTTACTTAATAAAGACGGTTGCATATTAGCCAAAGAGTTTTTTGACCGGACAAAATCCCAAATAACCGAGCCCAAAGATGAAGATGACATCATTGGATTTGAAGCCATTTTACAACGACTTTTTCATAACTACGAACAGTCTGAACAACTAATAGAAAAAGGCCGGCAAGTCACCGATAACAAGGCTTGGTTTGAAATATTGCATATTTCAAACCTCATTGCTCAGGATCAATTTGAACAAGCTTATAATGTCGCTAAATCCCTATATGAATCCGAGCCTAAAGTATCAACTTTACGTGCCTATTTTAATTCAGCTCAGCACGCTAAAGGCCTAGAATTTGCGATCGACATTTATTGGCGTGAACTGCCAAAATTTCAATCAGCGTCAATGTGGTTAGACTGTGCAACAAGTTACGCCGAACTTTTAAATTGGCCACAATGTGAACTCGCATTACAAAAATATGATGCGCTAAAAATAGCAGAAGACCGTCAAAGCAAACGCAACTATTTAATATTACATGGCCAGTGTTTACTCGCAAAAGGTGACACTGAACAAGGCCAACAGGTGTTAAAGCAAAGTAAACAGTACTACTGGCAAGCGGTTTGTCGCAACATAGACACGTTTAAACAAACGGCATTAGGAGCCAAAACTAACCAAAACACTGACCAAAACGAAAACATCAATGAACACGTCAGTGCTGGTAAAAAAATTCTCGATGTGCCCTTTTACCGACAAAAACACCTGACTTGCGCACCCACTACAATGGCAGCGATTGCGAGTTTTTTTGGCAAGCAATATGACTCTGAGCTTATCGCTGAAGATATTTGTTTTGATGGCACGCCAGACACCAAAGAACGACAATGGCTCAGAGACCATGATTTTTCATTTGCAGAGTTTGAATTAACAAAGCCACTTTTGATTAACTTAATTGATCAAAACATTCCTTTTGCTTTAGTCACCACATCGGGCTTTAGCTCTCATATGCAAGCCGTAATCGGCTATAATTTGCCCCACGGCAGCATGTATATCATGGATCCGAGTTCGCCTGCGATGCAGGAAATGTTGATAGACGAAACCATAGAAAAAGAATCGTTTCTTGGCGCTCGTTGCATGGCTTTTGTGCCAAAAGAAAACAGTCACACATTAGATTTTATCGATACAACTTGTCGTCACATATTCCCAATTCAAGATCAATATCAACTCGCAAGGCAAGTACAAGACGCTGACAAAATGACAAGTGTGTTTGAGCAAATGAAAACTATTGCGCCTGATCATCGTTTGACCCAAATTATGGAACGCGATTTGGCGTGTTTTTTCAACGATACCAAACTGATCCAATCCGCCAACGACAAATTACTTGCCATAGCCCCAAATGAAACCGTATTACTTAATTCACAATATTTCTGTATCCGTGACTTAGGTGACCGTAAAGGCGCGTTAAAGTGGCTTAGTGATTATTTAGACAAAAATCACAATCTCGACCTTACAGAAACCCTATTTAATGAAATATGTGACACTTCAGAAAACCCCAAATTAGTAGAGAAACTTTTATTAAGATTAAAAACTATTGGATGCAGAAGCGCTTCGGTTTACTACTCTATCGGCAATTATTATTGGGCAATTCAAGAGTTTTTAAAGGCCAAAGAATATTACTTTATTAGTCACTGCATGAGCGAAACTAACGCGGTTTATGTAGAAAACTACTTTAAAATGGCCAACATTTTAGGTGAAAGTGAAAGTGCCCTTTCTTGGTTACAAAGACGCGTAGAAAAGTATCAAGAACGTTCGGCCTCACCCGCAATTTCACTTTACCACGCCTATTGCATTATCAATCAAAAAGCCAAGGGAATTGAAGTACTGCAAAATGCGTTAACCATGCATCCAAAAGACAGTGACTTGGTTTCAACACTCGCCTTTGCCTTAGCCGACGTAGGAGAAATTGAAGCCTTACAAGCACTAATTGAAAGTAAAAAAGACGTCCTATCCGAACGTCTAAGGGTAAAATTAACTGCCCGGTTAAATGAATTACAGGGATTGATGGAACAAGCCTGTAACTGTTATTACCAGTTATATTCTGACGCCCCTTTTATCACTGACATTGCCAACCTATATTTCCAGAGTTTAAGTAAATTTGGGGCAACTGAAAAACTCAATCTAGAGTTACAGTCACTCATTAAACAACACCCTAAAATTTCATCTGTTTATGTCTATGCGGCCAACTGGCATAACGATCCTCAATTTCTTGTTGATAACCTAGTCACTGGGTTAGCGTTGCGACCAGACAATTGGTTTTTGCATCAAACGTTAATCAATGCATATTTGCAATTAAATCAATATCCAGAAGCGTTAAAACAAGCACAAGAAGCATACCAACGACATAATTGTGGACCATTCCAAACGGCGTTTTTAGCTAAGTGTTATTACTATTGTAACGACTTCGAACAAGCAACACAGCTAGCAAAACAAGCGTTAAACATCGATGTTGATAATAGCACCGCTCTTTGGCTGATCACGGCAACCACTTCGAGTCGCGAAGAAAAGCAAAACTCCCTCGCCTTTGTTAAACAATTGCTCTTAAAGCAACATTCAATAGACAGTGGAATTTGGCATTACTGGCATGAAGGACAACACTTACTGCCGGAAAGTGAATTGCAAGATTTTGTCGACATGTTGTTAGTTCGCTATCACAACGAGTGGTTTACATACTGCATCGCAGCGCAGTTTTACAGTCAGTTTCATAAGATGGATAAAGCCATTGAGATCCTTAACACCGGCCAGGAAAAGTTTCCGCTAATTCCAAGAATGTACAGTGAACAAGCCGATATAGAGCTCGCCATTGGGGATATTTCAGCAGCGATAGAGAGCACTAAAAAGGCACTAAAGATAAATCCATCTTGGGACACAGTTGCCAAAAAACAATCGGAGCTATACGAAAAACAAGGCAACTTAAATCAAGCATTGCAAACCATAGCGGATTGCTTAAGTCATAATAGTCTTGACGGTATACTGCATGGCTTTTACGCTGATTACGCATTAAAATTAAATAAAAAACAAGAAGCCTTAACCCATCTGAAACAAGCCATTCGTTTTAATATTGATTACCCGTGGGGCTGGGAGCAACTTCAAGAAATAACGGCCGAATTAGGGGTGCCTGAGCAAGCATTCGAGTTAGCAAATGAACTCACGACTCATCAGCCACATTTAGCACCAACATGGCGTTTCAAAGCCTTTTTAGCCGATGACAGACAAACTAAAAAGCGCTGCATTGAACAGGCGATTCAATGCGATCCAATGGATGAGTCCAGCTACGCCCAACTGTCGCAATTATATACACGACAAGGTGAATTTACCGCTGCGATAGACCTACTCAATTCAACTCCCTGGGGAGAACAATTGCCCGTGGAATTAGCCACCGCGAAAGCTGAACTATTATCTCAAACAGGTAGAGAAGATGAGGCCGCGACAGTACTCTATCAATTATTGTTTAATAAAAGTGGGTTAATTCAAGCTTGGCAAAAACTCTATGGCATTTTCGATCGACTGATTGAACACGACGATAAATCTAAATTACGAGCGGTTGAAGCTGCACAACGGCACATTACACTAAACCCACACGACCCAGACGTTTTGTGCGTTGCAGGAGAACAAATTTTAGCCTACGGCGATAAACAAGAAGCTACGGATTGTCTAAAACGAGCTTATGAACTTTCACCGAGCGATGAATATATCATGCTGACTTACGTCGACCGATTAGTCGACTTGGCACAGTTTGACGCTGCCCTGACATGCTTAGTTGAATATGAAAAAGTTAGCTTGGTAAACTTTGCCCTCGCAAGGAAAGTAAATGTATTGACCCAACTTCATAAAATTGATGAAGCTCTTGACGCCTTTACGTTGCTAATAAGCAACCACTGCGATATATACGGCACCTTGCACCATGCATATAAAAGTTTAAACATTCATGTTCCATCTGAAAAACTCATCGAACTGTTGAGTCTGCAACTTGAAAATTGTGGCCGCATGCAATCGAGTTTATGGGCAGATAAGTTTCTTCTGCATAATAAACGCAAACCGGTTAATAAGTTACTCGTACAAATCGAGGCCATTCAATCGCAACCCAGTTGGGCCGGCGCATTTTCAAGCATTCTCGACTATCTACATGAAAAAAGTGAAATACCAGACGATAAAATGATTGCAGATAACAAGTCTCGTTTGCATCAAGATGACCAGTTAGTCATGAGGCTAATGGATGTCTATATTCAAGCAGGTCACTATTATAATGTGGTCCATTTATTTGATGGAATTGACGACCTATCTAAATTACCAATGGCAGGGTTTTACAATTACGCAGTTTGTTTATTAATGCTCGACAGAGGCCAAGATGCCAGCCCAATTATTCATCAAGGACTGCAAGTAGATGCCGATCACACTTTGCATAACTTGTTAGTTTGGAGTCATGCCGATAACTGGATCCAAACAAATCAAATTGTCCCCGAAGAGCTCAATTTAATTGACCAAAGAGAGCTTATCGCCACCGAACAATACATATTTGATGCGCTAAATCTTATGTCTGACTTAGCGAAAAGCGAAAAACACAACAGCATTTTAGCAATAAAGCCCAAACTTAACGAACTTAGAAATAGGTATAAAGTGGTCGCGGGGATGACCGTATGTGATGGCTTTCATCGCAAATGTAAAACCGCAATTAAAGCCCTTATTGCACCGCAAGGAATTTGGCAAAAGTTGCAACTTAGCTGGCTACTTAGATAGTGCTAAATACAATGGAATAGCATATTTTTACAAAACCGCCATTTTAATTATGCAAAACGCGCTTTTTATTAAATTTAGGCTATGGTTAAGGTCATAGTCTAAATAGAAGTAAGATTGTTTTTTTGAACAAAAATAATTTGGAATTAAATAAGCACGTCGAACAAGACGCGGCTGTGCTGTTATATGGTAACGCCATTTCTGGCATTTTAATCACTTTACTCACCTCCAGCTTTTTAGTTTTTGCTTTTGACAACCCGCAAACCGCCGATTTCAAAACAGTATGGTGGCCGATAATGGCAGCCGTCCTTTCTCTTCGATTTATTGATGCTATGTGGTGGAATTTTAAAGAAAAAAACACCGACTTTGACGGAAAAAAAGCAATCACACGGTTTATTATCGGGGTTAATTCAACCGCTATTGTATGGACCACTTATCTAGTTTATGCCACAACACATAGTAGCGGTATAGAATTGACCACCACCGTTATTACTGTCGCTTCAATGGCTGGTGGTGCGGCAACGATACTTGCGGCTCACAAATACACTTCGATGTTTTATCCGGTTATTTTGCTCGTCCCCGGCGCCATTGGTTTACTTTTTTCCGATATAGAGGCATTACAACTCCTCGGTGTCCTCGGTTTAGCATTTGGCTTTGTTATGTTGGCAACATCAAAAAAATCGGCTGATTTCACGCGAAATGCATTATTTTTAAAAAATGAAAACGCGGTTTTAGTGCACCGGATGGAAGAAAAAGTAAAACAACGTACTCAAAAAATCTATGAATTATCCAATTTGGATCCCCTTACCGGGCTATACAACCGCACGGCATTTTTAGACGCGCTAAAAATGATGGTATCTAAACCAATAGAGCCCTTCTCATTGCTGTTTATTGACCTCGATGGTTTTAAAAAAATAAATGATTCAATTGGGCATAAGGCTGGAGACCAAATTCTAAAGAAAACAGCCAATCGCCTTAAAGCCTATACGTTAGAGTCACAATTGTTATGTCGTTGGGGCGGTGACGAATTTATTATCGTGTTTACCAATACCCGCCAATCAAGTGCCATAGAAAAATCAAAACAATTAATAGAAAAGCTGTCTGAACACCACAAAATTGAAAACAGTGTTTTATCGGTAGGTGCAACTATTGGTATCGCTTTGTACCCAGAACATGCGACGACTGAAGATCGCCTAATTCAATTAGCCGACATGGCAATGTATTTTCAAAAGAAGCAAATGCGCTCTACCGTTGGAGTGTTTTCAGAACAGATGGAAAAACTTTATTCCAAAGAGTTACGTTTAAAAAACGGTTTGACCAAAGCAATCGAACAACACCAACTCAGGATAGTGTACCAACCTATAATCCGCTCAGAAGATAACACAATAGCGGCATTTGAAGCCCTACTTCGATGGCGAAATGAAGATGAAAACATACCACCTGATGAGTTTATTCCCATTGCTGAACAATATGGCCTCATTCACGAAATCGGCGCCTGGGTACTCAATCATGCTTGTCAGCACGCGAGCCAATGGGGCATAGGAAGTAACGTAGCTGTTTGTGTGAATGTTTCAGTAATCCAATTTCAAAATGAAAATTTTATCAATGTTGTTAAAAATGCTCTTTTAAACAGTGGGCTGCCGGCAGAATTATTACATCTTGAAATAACCGAGTCAGTTTTTGCTACCGATTTCGACTCGACATCTAACCTGATAAAACAACTTCAAAGAATGGGAATTAAAGTCTCTATCGATGACTTTGGAACAGGGTATTCATCGCTATCTGTATTGCAAGATTTAGCGGTAAATATGGTCAAAATAGATCGTTCATTTGTCGCTAAAATGGATTCAAATGGTGCAGCCATTGTGACTGCCGTTATCAATATTGCAGACTCTTTTAACTTTTTGGTCATCGCGGAAGGTGTCGAAACAGAAAAACAAACCAATGCCCTTAAAAAACTTGGAGTGCAATATCTTCAGGGTTATTTTCATTCTCGCCCGTTAGAGGTGGAAAATATCCCAAGTTATCTCCAAAGTGGCGTTTCACCTTCTACCACAAATCTGTCGCATCAAGTTGACCAACGTGGAGAGTCAATTGAAATCAACTAACTATATTTCAAGCAAGATGTAAATCAGTGGTTTTCCTTACTAGTTTTGTAATCCCAATAATTGCTTAACAATAAGTTTTAATAAAAAGGTTTCTCTGACAATAGACAATCCTTTTTTAGGGTTGCTCGCTAAGGTTTCTTCATTATGCTTTATGGCATCAAAAATATTGATCCAAACCGGTGTCATGCCATTTTGAATTTCGTGCGGTTCTAATTTTGTGGTCAACAATTCACTATCGATATCACACACAAAGCAATAAGATTCCATGTGGACAATATCAAAGTCACTTTTGTGCCATGGCCGAAATTCTTCATATAAACCAAACTCTTTAATATTAGTTACTGAATGAGCACCGGTTTCTTCTCGCAATTCTCTTATTAATCCTTCTACATGGGTTTCACCGTCATCTATGCCACCCCCTGGTAATGTGTAGTCATGGTATCTTTGGGTGTAAAGAAGCAATATATCTTCACCCTTAAGCACGATGGCGCGTGCCGCTTTACGGGTAAACGTTGGGGCAGAAAGATCTCGTATTTCAGGGTGAACAGCTGACTTCAATAATTTCATGTATAAACTTTAGGATTTAATTTCAAGAACTAAGAACAGGTACTTAGAATAATTTAATGGCCGCCATTTTAGGTATTTACTAAGAAATTAATAGTTTTATTATATGTTCCAGAGGCTCGATACTAGTTGTTTCTATCGTGAACATAAAAGAGTGTTTGTAACCATCTTAGATCTTCCGGTCCAAGTGAGGCTTGTTTATGCAGCCTACTGTCTTCATAAACCTCCTTATAAACATGACAAATCGCTTTTTCAGTTAGCTCACGCCACCTATCATCGTCCAACTCTTTAATGCTGCCATCAGCAAGGCTTGGGTCAGTTAGCGGGTCATGTTGTGATTGAGTCGTCCTTAGCGCAAACTCTAATTCTTGTAAGATCGGATTAATAACTTGCAAGGTATCCGCGCCTTCAAATTCCTTAGCAATATGTGCTTCTGCTTCTTTTATCGATTTATCTAATTGATACTGAGAAAGCTTTTCACCCGTGGGACGCAGTCCGTATCTATTAAGTAAGCCACCAACGCTCGGTATGAGTGCTTTAGCTGCTATTCCAGCCCCTAATAGAGGATTTACAATCGCCGCCAGACCACCCACTAACAACATGCCATAGGTGAGCTTTTTATCAAGTAAATCAATTTGGTTGGCTAACGATTCAAGACTATTTAGTTTTCCATCGTTTCGAGTCCTAACCAACGTCTCAGCAGATTGACGCATAAAACCTTTAAGCATTTCTTCCGAATGTTCGTTCGGGAAATGGAAAATACGTTTTTTCGGAAGATTATTAATTTCTGGTACGCCGTTTGGTAAACACCGCATTGTATGTAACGCAAATTTATAGTCAGATAGCTCGTAGGGGATAACAAAGTAGTGTTTCTCATCGTATTCGGTATCGTCGTAGTTACCCGATTGTTCTGCCGACATAAATATCGGCAGCCCGTTTACCTTTTCTTTAACAAGGGTATAACCCGACGTTAACTCTTCTGAAGCCTTATCAGCCACAGAGCGAACCGCAGATAAACCTTTTTTTAGAAAGTTATGCATTGAGGCCGTAAATTCCTTTTTAAGTAAAAATACTGAATAGTGTAGCGCCACTATATAGGAAAATTAATAGAAAAATCACAGGTTTTCACCACCCACAAAAAAGTGAGCAATAAGCTCACTTTTGAGTTAAATCATTATCGAACCCTGTATGTTTACATTCAGATTTTGAGTCTGACCGCTTACATCAGTCCAAACGACGTTGCCTAGTATTGTACAGCGGCTAAGTCAGTAATTTTAACTTGAGTATCATACTGACCATTCATCAATAGATTATTAATTTTGGCTGGATTTTCAGCGTGCGCTTCCACAAAAGCTAAGATGTTCTGGTCATTACACGTAACTTTTTCTGCAATGAAGTTTTTACTTAAACGGGAGTCTTTAATTGCTTTGTGCAGTTTAATTCGATCTCCTTGTGCTGCAACAACACATAGGTTAGTGGTGACATAATCATCAGCAGCGACAACTGAATTTGCTGCATTTGCCATACCAATTGTTGAAAGAGTTAATACGATTGTTGAAAGTGTTTTAGTTAATTTGTTCATAATTTTAATCCTCATGTTTAGTTATTTTCTATTTTGCAACGAGGGTGCCAACATTTAATTTATATAATTAACAATAGCTTAAATAAAATTCGATACAAAAAATCAAAAACAAAATAAACTCCAAAACCAATATGTGGTCATATTAGCCAAAATTTAGCATCATATAAAAATGGAAGTTAAAATTGATTTAGGACGGTGGCAATTAAGTGTTAAATGACATCCAATGTCAGAGGTTATTAAAATGAAATGTAGATATATAAGCGTCTAGTATCAACAGAAGCGGTCTAATTAAATGGGACTAAAGCGCTAAAATCCCCTAGCTTATCGCAGGTGTTTTTTATGCATTAGATAATGTTACATTAAGCACTTGATCCGTTGGGTTGACACAAACTTGGTTCTTACCGTTGTTTTTTGCAGTATATAGACGTTCATCAGCTATTTTGATCAGTTGCTCTAAGGTGTTGTGACCACCATGCAAATCCACAGCGCCCATACTAAATGTCATATGGTTTAAACCATGTTCTTGTCTGCTATTACTGAGTTTAACTGAGATCCGCTTAAACAAGGCGTTCGCTTCTGCCTCTGTGGTATTTGGCAGAATAAATAACCACTCTTCACCACCATACCGACCAAAATAATCAATACTTCTAACTGCAGACTTCGAAGCATCCGCAAACAGTTTTAACGCCTCGTCACCTATGTCATGTCCATACTGGTCATTAATCTTTTTAAAGTCATCAATATCTGCAAGCGCAACGGTCATCGGAATACCAGTACGTTTTGAAACGTCTACTTCCCTTTCACCACATTGTAAGATTGAATATCTATTTTTTTCACCAGTCAATGTGTCTGTGGTTGCTAATTTTTCATATTTTAGTTTTGATTTATGATTTTTCTGATACATAAATAATACAAACGAAAGCCCAACGATGAGTAGACCAACAAGTAAAAATAAATTAACCATATGTTGTTTGTTATTTTCAATTTTAAGCTCAGATACTTTAAGTGTTTGTTCCAGTAACATTGCCTTATTTTTTTGTTCGGCCACTTTATAATTTGCTAACAACATGTCTAAGCTTTCTTCAGGTAACGACTGTTCTAAAATTGATTCGTAATAGTATTCCTGCCACACAATTGCCTGTTCAAAGTTATTTTGATTCTTAGAGATTAAAAATAGGAATTTATATAACCTGGATTTATCCAAACCAGTAAGTATTTTTTCTGTGAGTAAGTCGTTGATAACCGCTACTGTATTGTCATACAAACCATATTCAAATAATAACTCAGCCAAACTGACCCTAGCGCTGATCGAAGAACGTCGCACACCAAACATATCGAATAATTCTATGCTGTTTTCAACAAAACGAATATTTGATTGTGCTGTATTTCCAACATTGGCTGTGCCTAACAACAATTGCACATCCGCTTTTGTAACACTACTTGGCATATTGTTAATTAACTGTAGCCATTGCCTTTTTTTTGCCAAAAATTCGCGATCAGAATCAACATTCCTTAAAGGAATGGAGTCACCAATATGATACAAAACATAAGCCAGTAACTCTTTATTTCCTTGTTGCTGAGCAAAACGCAACGCCTCTTTGTAGTAAGCTTGGTGTTCCAATTGCAGCTCGGTCTCTGCATTCCAGTATAAATTTCCGATTAATACAAACAGTCTTACTTCAATCTCAGTGTTAGCAATCGGGTTAAGGTAAACGTTCAGTTTCGAAAGGGTTTCAATGGCTACTTGATAATCGACATCCCAATAGTGACTTTGTAATACCGTAAACAGCTGCCAATGAAAGTAAGGATTATTTTTATTTAGCAAATGCTGATTAGCGATCTTATCTCTAAGTTCAACAATGCTTCGTCCGTCGTCTTCTGCATCTGCGATGGCAAGTTTAGTAAATGTGAAGTGGGATTGATCAAAACAAAGTGCTGATAGTATGCGAGTTTTATTTTTGAGATCCGTTACATTGAGTAATTCAATTGAAGAGTACACTTCCTGTAAAAAGGCATCTTTGTTATTACATTCTATAGGGGATAGCGCGTTAGCCGTGTTTGAGAATAAACATACGGCTAGGTAAAAAATGACGGCCCACCGACTTTTTACAACATCCATTTAATAACTATTCCTTTAAATTCCATTTATTTCGGGTAAATCCACTAAAGCCATTTCCGATATTAAAACAACATTAGCGCTATAATTTACCAGAGCTATAATTTACCAGAGCTAAAGACACAAAAAAAGCCCCTTTTACTTTTAGGGGCTTTGTCAGAGTTTAAACTTATTTTTCACGTCATAATAAATGGCATTCTTACAAATAACATATTGCCGAACACGAATTTATTTATACATAGCAATACAACTAATATGCCACTTTAGCTTTGTTTTTAAGTTTATCCTTGAATACAGGGTACAGATTATACGTAGGGTAAAATTCCGTAGAAAACGCCTTCCATGCACTTTTTTCAACAGCAAGATTAACCTCTCTTAGTTTATGGGCCGGCACCTCCAAAGTAACCACCTGCCCTATGCCCATCATCACGTACCAGCTAACAACCGTTACCCCTTTTGGTGGAAAGTTGTCAAAAAAACCTTGTTCTTCAAGGATTTTTTGAAACTCCTCAAAACTATGGCTTTGATCATGTTTGAGAAAAACAGTCAGTAATATCGCATCGTCAGGTTGCTTATGAGGGGTTTTAGATGCAAACGATGTAAAGCTAAGCATTAACAACACAATTAATATAAATAATTTAGACATAACATTGACCTTTTATGGGGGGAGGAACACCTCATATTCGAGGCGCGCTTTTCCGTTATTCATTTTAGTATAAAAAATTAGACCTAGCGCAAATAGTAAATGAATAAGCCAAGTCTTAACACCAAATATTAACGCTCTAGCAACTCTGCGTATTTTGCAATACCTATCATTAATTTTATTGTAGCAGGCTTCGATAAAGTGTTGTCCAGAAAGGCCTCCCCCCCTTTAGCTTTAGCCTATGTAAACATCAAATATATTAGCGGTGCAGAGCAATAAAATGGACAAAGAAAGTAACCGCAGAATAAAAGCTTAAATAGCGTAACCCTGTCATTTATCGCTCCCCACATCGCTAAAAATAAGAAGTGTCAAAAAAAGATTACGTTCTTACTCTGCTAAATCGAATCTGTTATCCAAGTTAATAAACGGTTTTTGGCTCCCAAACCTGTTATAAGTATTTTATTATAAATAATGAAACACTTTGCTTAGTCATGACAATTATATAAAACAACCAAAATAATAATAATGTTCAATGCTGTTTGTTTTCGGATTAACAGCGACAACTAGGGAAAAAGATGTATTTACGTAGATTGATTAAACCAATTCCAATTTTAATTGGTTTAGCATTAATAATAATCGCCTCCGCGCTTACAATTCCATTTAATGAAATAGATGGTCAAGGTATCGCCCGATTCTTCGGACGTTTTCATGTATTGGTATTACACTTCCCCATTACACTTATCGTGCTAATTCCAATCCTAGAGTTCTTTGTACGCAAGAAGTCACCACCTCAAATTAGCGAAATTATTCTGTTTATATGGTGGTTTGCTTCGTTCTCGGTTTTTGTCACTGTTATGTTAGGTATGACTCTAGCCTCCAATGAAGGGTTTGGTTTTGAGCAAATTCAAACCCATTTAACCGCAGGTATATGCGTTGCTCTAATAACCTTTATTTGTACAGCGTTAAAGCACACGTTGATTAGTAAAACCAGTGAAACTGGTGAAAACCCCAAAAACCAAATATTGTTAACCTCTATCTATACAACCTCATCTATCGCGTTACTCATTATTTTGTTTTTTGCTGCCCATGCTGGCGGCAATTTGGTACATGGCGAAACCTACTTAACGCGGTTTGCACCTGACGCCATTAAATCATGGTTACCTGAAGACGCTACGGCATTTGATTTATCGGAAAGTAACGACGAAGTGTTTGTGCAAACCATCCAACCCTTGTTTGATAAATATTGCTACAGCTGCCATGGTGATGAAAAACAAAAAGGCGGAGTACAAATTTCAGCGCTAAATCCAGACTTTGTTAACGGTTACGATGCCCCGCAGTGGCATGCAATATTAGATATGATTAACTCTGGAGAAATGCCACCGCCGAAGGAACACCAACTCAGTACAGAAGAAAGACGTGCCGTAGTAGATTGGCTTACAAATGGTATTGCTACCGCCAAAGAGATGAAAAAAGGCTCAAGCAAACAGGTAATGCAACGCTTAACTAAACAGCAATACTCAAATACCTTACAAGACTTATTAGGTGTATCGGTAAATTTTGAGAGTGAATTGCCTGACGACCCATTATCCGAAATTGGTTTTAGTAATAATGCCGAACTTTTGTCGACATCAAACTTGCATCTCGAAACCTTCCAAAAAATTGCCAGAAGCGCATTAGATAAAGCAATTAACTTGGGCGACAAACCAGCAGTAAGTCATTACCGAATGCATTTTGGCAAAGGTATCGGTAAGGGCGAACCTAATACTTTGACAAAAGGTTATATGGAAGTTGCCGTTGCTAAAAATGATTTTTATGTAGAAGTTTTGGATGAAAATGGACAGGCGAAAAACGGCCAACAAGTAGAACAAATAAAACCTTATTTCAGTGCGAGTTTACGAGGTTCAAATCCTAGACGATTCAAAATGATGGAAGATGGCATCACTCTTTATTCCGCGTTGCCGCACAAGGAAACAACTCAAGCTGGCAGATATGGCGCCTGGAACGGTCCTTCACCTAACTTATCGATGCAAATTAAAGATCAATACCCACGCAATGGCGATTTTGCAATACGGGTGAAGGCGAGCAAAGGATATGCTTTTGACGTACTAGCGCTAAATGCGAAGTCATTAACCAAAGCCAAACCTTTAGCTGAACTAGATAAAAACAATACCTCGCTTAAAAAGCCAGCTAAAGGTGTAAATCGATTTGTTGTTTTAGCTAAAAATGCAAAAAAGACAATTGGTTTTGAAAAACCAACTAAAGAGACACAAATATTATTACCTAGTCCAAATAGTAAAAACGTGTCTGGCGAAATTGTGGTTCAGGCACCAGCGCGTGGCGGTGACTATTTTCAAATAGATTTAGTACACCCAGCATTGCCAAAAGGCGTTAACAGTCATATTAATTTGCAATTTACTAAAGATATTGGTTTTAACACACCTCTTGTCTCCACTGATAAATCAACGGCAAACAATTTGGTTGTTTCCAGCATAGGGGTTGCTTACTTAGTTCGAGGTGACAAATTAAAAGTGGCATTTAGCAGTGACCAACACTTTCCCGGTTTCAGCCACCTTGTATTTACAAAGTTAAAGGCTAACCATAAACATGTTAAAAACCTACCTGCGAAATATCTCGACAACAGTCAGTTTGAAGACGCTGTACCAGAGATCATGCCTTATATCGGAACCCGGACCGACGATGGTATGGATTATAAAACATTTACTAAAAGTGTCCGCGTAGAAAATATTGAAGACAACCAAAAAGTCTTTAGTTTTTATGGCCGCCTAGAAAACCTGCCAATCCCTTTCCATGGTACACAGGGAGATCACATTACCAGTAGCAGCTTAAAAGTCGGACTTTGGAATAATAATTTAGTAAAAAGTTCAGATGAATTTGGCAGTCCTTTGCATATAGATTACATCGAATTTGAAGCCCCCTATTTTAAACAGTGGCCTACGCAGGCACATCAAAAGATCTTCATAGAATCGGCGAACAAAAACAATCCTGAAGTCTACGCCAATGAAGTCATCACACAGTTTGTATCAAATGCATATCGGCGACCCGCTACCGCAGAAGAAGTGATGTTTTATTTTAATTATTGGCAAAACATAAAAGATGATTACTCGTCGTTTGAAGAAAGCATAAAAGAGACCTTAGTTGCGGTTCTATGTTCAACAAACTTCTTATTTATTTATCAAGCTGATGATGAACAAATGAAGGCTGAGCTCACTGACTCTGTAACACAAGCAGCACCAGTTATAACGACGAGCAAAGTAAGTGATGAGACAACGCGACAAATGCACCAATACGCATTAGCAAGCCGTTTATCCTATTTCCTTTGGAATTCACCACCTGATAATGAATTGTTGATGCTTGCCAAAAATGGCCAGTTGGAAAGTCAACTAGAGACACAGATGAAACGAATGATAAACGACGACAAAGTTATGCGTTTTATCGATGTATTTACGAGTCAATGGCTAAGATTAGACAGACAAAAAAATCAATCTGTTGATATTGCAACCTACCCCGACTACACCCGTTTTATTAAACAAGATATGGCGCTAGAAACCCAACACTTCATACGAATTTTACTGCAGGAAAACCTACCAGCATTAAATTTGGTTAAAGCCGATTTTACGATGTTAAATCAAAATTTAGCGGAGTTTTATGGCATTGAAGAAGTCAGAGGCAGTGAGTTTGTCAAAGTACTTTTAGGTGAAGATAATGCTCGAGGCGGTTTATTATCCCAAGGGACTTTCCTAACAGGCCATGCCGACGGCGTACATAGCCACCCTGTTAAACGAGCGGTATGGTTAAAAGAAAAGATCTTAGGGGATTCTCCTCCTCCGCCACCTCCTAATGTTCCAGAGCTTGATCCCGACACCCCTGGTTTCGAAAACTTAACATTAAAACAACAATTAGAGTTGCATAGAGACAAAGACTCCTGCCGAGACTGCCACGCTAAAATCGATCCCTTTGGTGTTGTATTTGAAAAATACGATGCGGTTGGTCGCCTTCGTGCATCTTATAAAGGTGGCGAAATTGATGATTCTGTCGTTTTACCAGACGGCACAAAAATCAAAGGTACAGCAGAAATTAAGCAGTACCTTGTGACCGAGCAGAAAGACAAAGTGGTCTTATCGCTCATCAAACATCTATACGCCTATGCCCTTGCCAAAGAAGTCAGTTTTCATGATGAAGACGCGTTAAATGCCATATTAACCGAAGTTAAAAACAACCAGTACCAAATGCAAAGCATAATTACATCAATAATAAGAAGCCCGGCATTTGTTAGAGCACCTTCTGCACAAACAGATAAACCAGCGCCCAAGTTAAAGGAGAAGATATGAATTACATTAAAGGGTTTAAATTAGATCGCCGCAGTTTCATCAAAGGTATTGGCGTGGCGGCAAGCTTGCCATACTTAGAATGTATGGCGGAAACTAAACAACTTGGTAGTCGACTCACCGCCCCTAAACGCATGTGTTATCTGTATGTTCCTAATGGTGTTAGTTTGCCTGGCTTGGACTCCGAATATAAACAATGGAACTGGTTTCCTTCTGGCGAAGGCGACAATTATGAATTCACCAACGTATTGTCTTCACTCAACCCGCACAGACAAGACCTTTCAATTATAGGTGGTTTAAGCCACCCAAAATCGAGAGAATTACTTGGACATATCGCCGGTGATAGTTTCTTAACAGCTGGGGATCTCCGTGGCGATTACAAAAATAGTATTTCTGTAGACCAATACGCTGCTGCAATTAAAAAACACAATACCCGATACCCGTCATTGATCCTTTCCGCCGACGGCGGTGTTGGGTTTAAGTCACGAGCTTCAACCTTATCGTTTAATCATCAGGGAAAAGCCTTGCCATCTGAGCATAGCCATAGACAAATTTTTGAGCGTTATTTTGCCCCAGACGGCCAAAACACATCTGTCGAACGCAAGAAAAGTTTGCATCGAGACAAAAAGGTAGTCGACTTGTTACTCGAAGACGCTAAACGATTGCAAAAACGTTTGGGCGTTGCAGATAGAAATAAAATTTCTGAGCACTTAGCGTCGTTAAATGATCTAGAAGAACAGATTAAGCGCAATGAAGCATGGTTAGACATCCCGTTAGGGGCCTTTAATGCGGATCATATTGACCTTGCAGTAGATGCTAAAATAGACCCACAAGCCTATATCCGCACTATGTACGACCTTATTGTCTTGGCATTTCAACTCGACCTAACGGAAGTGGCTTCATACATGATTGCCCGGGAAGACGGCATGGGACTTGGAGATGCATACCCTAAAATTCAACTAGGCCTCAAAAAAGGCCACCATGCAATTACCCATGATAAAACAACCGGACATTGGCAAGATTGGGGTAAATATGACCAATGGCTTGCAAGCCATTTTAGTTATTTTATTGACCGAATGAAAAATACGACCGACCAATTCGGATCGCTATTAGACAACACGCAAATACTTTATGGCAGTGCATGCAGTAACACCCATAACGCTCGAAATTGCCCACTTATTTTAGCTGGCGGTAAAAACATGGGACTTAAACATGGTCGCTATCACAAGTTCTCCGAAGACATCCCAATGTCTAATTTATTTCTAAAAATGCTTCAAGCCGGTGGTGTACCTACAAGTCAATTTGGAGATAGTAATGAACATTTGGCGGGGTTTAGTCCGCTATTTACAGGGTAATTCAAACTACTCATATTAATTATAATAACGAAAAGATGAGAACATAATGGAAGTTAATCAAACAATCGAGGCGGCACCAATCAGGCCAACAGCCCATACAGACGCGTCAAAAGATGCTAATAAGATTATTTCAAAAGGCTTATTATTGCCCTTTATACTGATTACTGCCTGTTTTGCCCTATGGGGCGCGGCAAACAACATGACCGACTTGCTCGTACCAGCATTTCAGAAAGTACTTAGTATGACCTTGTTTCAATCTTCATTTATCCAATCTGCCTTTTATGGTGCTTATTTTTGTATGGCATTACCCGCGGCTTATTTGATCCAAAAGTACAGCTACAAAAATGGTGTATTAACTGGATTAACAATTTACGCCATTGGTGCTTTTTTATGTTATCCAGCGAGCCAGGCCATGAGTTTTGAATTTTTCCTATTTGCCTTTTATGTATTTGCCTCTGGTTGCGCCATCTTAGAAACAGTTGCTGCGCCATACATTATGTCTATGGGGCCAGAAAAAACCGCAACTCAACGGATTAACCTTGCGCAATCGTTCAATCCAATTGGTGTGTTAATGGGCGTATTTTTAGGTAAGGAAGTAATATTAAAAGGCTTAAATAGTGCAAATGAAACTGAACGAGCAGCCTTGTCGCCAGAGCAACTCAATACTATGCAAGCTCAAGAATTAGGTAATGTTGTCTCGGCTTACGTAATCGTCGCTCTTGTCGCATTAACATTGGCCGCATTTATCTTTTTCACTCGCTTTCCGTCTGGTAAGTCAGACGACAAATTTGGAAATTTAAAAGCTTCGTTTGGCAGATTAAAGAAAAATAGTAAGTGGAAGTTTGCGGTTATTGCGCAGTTTTTCTATGTGGGTTGCCAAGTTGGAATATGGACGTATGCCATACGGTATATCATGGACAACCTATCGGGCATCACAAACGAAGCTGAAGCAGGAGACTATGTCTTTTATGGCCTGTGTGTTTATACTTGTTTTCGTTTTATCTGTACTTTTTTAATGAGTTATATTCACCCAGCTCGTCTTCTAACAATAATGGCAAGTTTAGCGATCGTGTTAATTTCTATTGCCGTTTTTGTCGGCGGTAATATTGGTACTTATGCCTTGTTAGCTTGTTTTTCTTGTATGTCATTAATGTTCCCAACTATTTACGGTTTAGGGTTAACTGGCGTTGGCGAGGACCGAAAACTTGGTGGCTCATTTATTATTATGGCCATTTTAGGTGGCGCGATAATTGTACCTATTCAAGGTCGTATCATTGATCAAACCGCCAATGTAAATCTTAGCTATTTGCTACCGTTATTCTGTTTTGCGGTCGTTTTAGTCTTTAGTTTATTTGCCCGTAAACAAGAGCAAGCCGAAGGTTTTGTTAATGACTAATCCGACTGGCATCAACAACGTCAATAGCTGATGTGGACATGACTAAAGAACATCAATTATTTACATCGTTTATTCGGCAATATCAAGCGACTCTCAGGAGCTATATTCGTGGACTTGGAGTATTTTCACACGCTGTAGATGATATTGCCCAAGAAACCTTTATCGTTGCATACAAAGAGTTGGAAAAGTTTGATCAAAGTTTAGATTTTGGTCATTGGTTAAAAGGTATTGCTCGAAATTTGGTTAGGAATGAAACTCGTAAACATGCTCGGCATAACCGAATAATGAACGACAAACTAACCCTGTTACTAATTGACTCGTTTGAACAAAGTTATGAAGTTACTTTTGGTGAGCATCAAGAGGTTAATGCATTAAAAGAATGTATCAATGCGCTACCATTAAAAAGTAAAGAACTTATTGGTCGTAAATATCATATGGAAGACGACACTCAGGTCATTGCCGAGCAAATGGCAATGACCCCAACCGCCATTCGATTATCGCTGATGAGGATCCGAACTAAATTGAAACAATGTCTAGATTTTAGGTTGAGTTATGAACAATAACATGGAGCATAAAAAACAGTTTGAAGCATTGCTTGCACTACTTTTAGATAACAAGCTAGCTGATCACGAGTTTGACGCGCTTATCGCATTGGCCGAACATAATCCCGAATTAAAAAATCAACTCAGTGAACAACTCACTATTGATAATTTAATTCGACAACGATTTGAAGCGACCGACCAACTCGATAATTTTGTGAACCAAACGGTTACTACTGCTTTTGAAAATAAGACCAATAAACGTTTTGAGTCAGACATTATTTCAGCGATTACCAACAATCAATTTGATAAAAGGCCAGCCGATGACAATATTGTTCGAGGCTATTTTCCTTGGTTACTAACCGCCTTAAGCACAGCGGCATGTGCGTTGTTGTCATTTCATTTTTTAACGGCCGAGCCTAATCACGACAAATCCAACCACGCTGAGGCCACTCAGTTAACCACACAATTATCAGAGCCAACAGAGCATAAAGCCAAACCTCAATACGAATATCAAGATCTGGGCGTTGCGGTTATCGCCAATGCCATTGGCTTGCACGAAAACGCCATATTTAAAATTGGCGACTCTGTAAAACCCGGTCAATTACATTTATCAGAGGGCTTTCTTGAGCTCGAATTTTACCGCGGCGCACAGCTAAAAATTTCCGGCCCGGCCGCCATCAATATTATTAATGAAGAACGAGTAGAATTAATAAGTGGCAAAGTAATGACCGATGTTCCCAAAGTGGCCATCGGTTTTACTATCGATACACCTAATAGCGAAATCATAGACTTAGGGACCGAAATCGGGGTTGAAGTAACAAAGGATGGCTTATCTCAAGTCCATGTTTTTGAAGGCTTAGTTGAAGTTAGAAATGACTTAGGCTATCAACAATTAATTGAAAAAGGACAAGCAATAAATTTTTCTGGGGAGACCCGTTCTGAATGGCGCGATGATATCGCCTCAAAAGCCAAATTTGCCGAGTTTAATACTATCGACGATCTCACTGGCACAGCAATAAGCCAACAGCATCAAAAATGGCTTTCAGTTAAAGCTGAGGTTCTCGCTGACTCCAATTTGGTGACGTATTACGACTTTGAACCAAGTGCTAAAAAGCCTAGAATTCTCACTAATTTATCCAGCCATGGCGATAAACATCACGGCGCTATCGTTGGTGCTCGTTGGAGCCAAGGTCCATGGCAAGGCAAACACGCGTTAAAATTTAAACGAGCAAGTGACCGCGTTCGTGTTGATATTGAGGAGAAGTTAACCAGTTTTACCATGGCAACATGGGTTAAAATAGACAGTTTAGATAGAAGATACAATTCTCTGTTATTAACCGATGGATATAAACCCGGTGATATACATTGGCAGATTTCTAACTATCGTGCCCAAGGTATAAATGCAGGGATTGGCACTATAGTTTTAGGTTTATTTTCACGCGAACTTGGCCCCAAAAACTATACTTATGAACCATTTTTTTCTGTTTCAGATTCTGGCACTTGGTATCATCTGGCAACGCGAGTTGACAGTGAACTTAAAACCGTCTCATTATTTGTCAATGGCGAAAAAGTCAAACAAACTAAATTAATGAAACCTTCAGATTATTGGTTGATTGGCCCGGCTTCCATAGGTAACTGGGACCCAAAACGGCTTCAAAAGCCATTAAGAAACTTAAATGGCAGCATTGCGGAAATAATGATATTTAGCCAAGCTTTAGATGACAACTACATTAAGCGTTTGGCCTTAATTGACTAACATTTTTGAACTTGAGCCACACAATTGTATGTTAATTTGTGGCTCAACAATCGGCCTTGATCGATTACCTCAAAATGAATCTAACTCATCTAGGCTCTCCAATAAAGGACGAACGTTACGGCTAAATTTCGTGATATAGGAGATACTAGAACCTTTATCAGCCTAAGGTTTACTGGCTACTCGGAGATATTATTCGATACAAGGTTTGCTCACTTTATTGTTTGTGCCTTCTTCAATAATCCAGTATAAAACGCGCATGCCGTCTCGTTTTTTAGTTGCCAAGTAAACTTTGCCTTTTTCTGCTTTAAAGACAACGCAACTATCTCCCGATACTTGACCCTGAATATATTTCAACTCAATCTTATTATTACCGATAGGGATTTTTGCTGTTTCTGGATAACCGTCCATAGACATAAAGTCGTATGTACTTTCACCGTTTATTGAGGAAATGTAGAGTCTTTCATCGAATGCGACAAAAATACCATGGTCATGCTCTGAATCGGCCTTTAGCGTGACAAGATCAGTGTCGGCTGCATTTACAAGAGATTTAGGTACATATACCGATGTTGATTTACACCCAACAAACAAAAGACACATACTAGTTATTAATATATTTCTAAACATAAAAACCTTAAAGCAGCTAACTATCGTCGCGCAAAAATACGTTAGCCTCGTTGTTTATTTTCAACCAGCGTAGCGTGAAACCTTAAAACAAACAAGATACTAGAAGTGTACAAGCGTGTTGTTATTGAGCTATTTTCCAAGCCCGGTTCTTGCCCATACAAAGGCAAGATACCAATAATAAATACAACCAGAGCATAAGCCCGTACGCCCCGAACCAGTAAGCCGGCAAAGGCAACAGGTCTATTAACCCATTGCCCTTAAGTAGCTCTGCTAGGTGCACAAAGAAACCACTGCTAAAGATTTGCCCCTAAGCTCTATCCCTAAGCAGTCGCCCTGTCCGAGGCCGTCGATATAGTCGTGCAATAGTTAATAAGGGTCTTGCGGTTTTATTTTAATTATCTTTTCATAATCAACTATTTTGTTCTCTTTTTTCCATTTGTCACACATAGCTGTTAGTTTTTTTACCAGGTCTGGTTTTAATTTTGCCAAGTTATTAGTTTCACCCGGATCGTTATTTAAATCATAAAGTTCGTATGTGATCCCTGGTTTCGCAAGTGTTTGTAGATACCAACCAGCCTCAATTAAAAGCTTCCATCGACCTTGATAAATGACGCTTTGCTGGCCTTTATCGTTGAAAAAAATAGCTTCAGGCGGTAACATTTTATTGCCTTTAAGACTCGCTAAAACACTCCGCCCGTCTGGTTTTCTTGGTACTGATCCATGAAACTTTTCAGGAAATTCGGTGTTAGTGATCTCTAGTAAGGTAGGAGTTATGTCCCCAACCCACACTAAATCATCTGAAATCGTTCCCGGCTTTATTACGTCAGGCCAGCTCGCAATAGCATGCGTTCGTGCACCACCTTCCCAAAGCAAGGCTTTAACCCCTTTATAAGGTGAATTCATTAGATCACCAATATGAGATGCCGCACCATTATCTGAAAAGTACAAAATAAGCGTATTTTCATACTCGCCATTATCTTTTAGGCTTTGTATCAGCTTACCTACATTTTCATCTAACTTTTCTACCATAGCGGCGTGTACAGCAGCTTGTAGACGGAATTTGTCAATTTTTTCTTTATCTTGCTTTGTCCATAAAAAGTTATTATTAGCGATATCACCATTTTGCGGAAACAAGCCTGCAGAAACCAATCCCTTATGGCGATCATCAGCTACTTTTTGTAGATCTGTATATCGTTTTAGATATTTTTGAACGAGTTCTTCTGGAGCCTGCAGTGGTTTATGTGGCGCTCGGTAAGCAACATACATAAAAAATGGATCTGTTTGATCTGTAGCTTCTTCTATCAAATCAACGGCTCGGTCTGTAATGCCGTCGGTTGAGTAAAAGGCTTTCCCCGATTTTCCATGACAAGCACCATAATGCTTTTTGAGAAAAGGTGTGTCAGCATAGCAGTGCATATTATAATTATAATCGTATTTTAACGTTGCCCTATCATTCCCATCATAATATTGATGTTCATCTTCCGGAGTCGCAAAAAGATTTCCTTGTGCTCCAATGAAAACTAAGCTTTTCTGAAAACCTCGCTGAGGGGGCAAACTAAGGTAATCTTGGTCCATTTCATATTGGGTCAGTTCCATACCTGAATGCGACGCTATCCATTCTGGTGACATTTCTTTCGGGTTCTCTTTAATATAGCTTCCACCTAAATGCCATTTACCAACCATCATTGTTTGATAACCATTACTTCCAAGTAATTCGGAAATTAACGGTTGCTCATAAGACAATCGTCCACGGTGAGCTTCAAAAGGTAATTCACGCACCCAATCACCAACAACGCCGCCACCAAAACCAACGTGTGCAGCATCTACCCCAGTTAATAAAGTTGCACGTGTTGGACTGCATCTGGCATTACTATAAAAGTTACTAAAACGGACCCCATCATTAGCTAGTTGATCAATATTAGGGGTTTCAATTTCACCACCAAAACTTCCCAAATCGGTATAACCAGAGTCATCTGAAAGAATAACGATAATGTTAGGTCGTTTATCTTCTGAATAACTACTAAACGAAAGCAAAATGGTGAGCATAACAAACCAAAGAGTTAATAATTTTTTCATGGATTCGCATCTATTGTTTATTGTTGACAATTAACGAGTATATATTAATGAATAATAAAATACAGTAAGGCAGAGCAAGTTTATTTTATAGGCTATAACTTTCAGCTCAGATCCCTCGTCATTCGTAAAGATTCATAAAAGTGACTAAATTTGATTTAAGGCATACCTGCATGTTTTTAATTGATTAAGAAATCTTTAATGGAATCTTTATTTCTATAGTTACGGCAAACTATCCTACTCGAAGACACTACAGTTCAAGGAGGGAACACAAAATGGAGAGCTAGAACTGCCCTTCCTTATTCATTGATGATATTTAATAGACGCGTAGCGGCACGGCAAAAAGCCAACTGTTTTTGTCCGTTTGATTACCTTGATATATTTTTCAAACTATTACCCAATATATATTGGTACTTGAGGTTTACATTATGGCTAAGAATACGAGCGTAACATTAGGCGAGCATGTTGATAAATTTATACATCAGCAACTTAACTCAGATCGTTCTGGCACTGCAAGTGAAGTCATTCGTGCTGGTTTAAGAGCATTGGAAGATCAGGAAGTAAAAATACTTAATTTAGGTAATATGCTTATTGAAGGTGAAAACAGTGGTGTTTCCGATTATTCCTATGATTCTTTGATCTTAGAGTTGGACAAAGATAACCACTAATGCCTAAATTCAAATTATCAGGAAAAACTAAAAACGATTTAATAAAAATAGCAAAATACACTCTTTAACAGTAAACGTCCGGCCAACCTCACCTAGCAGAACGGTTTTTAGTCATTGAAAATATCACCTGACCTTAACTCAGGAGAT